>CANNTZ010000009.1 GCA_947522735.1 uncultured Oscillospiraceae bacterium
CGGGCGGTTTTCTTCTCTCCCCTTGGATCTCCTCTCATCTTTCGACCGGACGCGGTTCGCCTCCGCGCTTCGCGCGGGGGCTTACGGATTCGATATCGTTAGCTGGTTCGCGCGGCGAAAGGTAGAATTATGCTCGCGCCGCGGGGATGGACGTTATGCAACAGCAAACGTAAGAAACCGTCGCTTGCGCCGGTTTCGCCCGCGGCCGGGCAATGCCCGGTGATAAGTCCGCGATTCGCGCCAAAGGCGCTTACGTTATCGAGTACGCTGACTGGCTCGCGCGGAGAAAGGGAGAATTATGCCCGCCGTCGCGCGAATAAGTTAACGAAAGCGATAACGTAAGGTCCCCGCAACGCGAAGCGTGAGGACGACCGAACCGCGGATATATCTGCGGGCATTGCCCGCCGCGGCTATATCTGCGGGCGCTGCCCGCCGCGCGCTTGCCCGCCTTCGGTGGTGCTTGTTTAAAATTTATACTTCTTGAGAAGGGAATGACAAATATGGAACATCTCAACAACATTGCGCGCAGAGCAGTGGACGAGCTGCTGGCAAACGGCGCACAGAAGGCGCAGTGCGCCGCCTCGCGCACCGAGACCCGCGAGTTCAACGTAGACGGCGGCGAGTTCAGCCTGCTGCGCACGCTGTTCGACAACACGCTGTCGCTGACGGCTATAAAGGACAACAAGCGTGGCGCCATCTCCGGCAACCGTTTTGACGGCGATGCGATAGCCGCGGCGGCGCAGAGCTGTGTCGAGGCCGCCGACTCCGGCGACGCCGACTCCGCTTGGGACATAGCGCCCGCCGAAAACAGGGGCAGCTTCACAGTCGGCGCGCCGGAATGTGATCTCAACCGCTTCTTCGAGCGGCTGCGCGAGCTTATGGACTCCGTCAGAACGCGCCACCCATCCATCATGATGGAGCAGCTCATCGCACAGCACATTCGCGAGGACGAGGTCTATCTGAACTCCAACGGCGCACATTTTGAGACAGTCAGCGGTTGCTATCTCGTCAGCCTGATGTTCTCGGCGCACGAGGGCGAGCACGGTTCATCCTTCTTCGAAAGCTCTGTGCGCACGGCGTCGCTCGATAGTCCGCTGCTCGCGCTCGGCTCGCTCGAAAAGGACCTCTGCGATGTTGAAAAGCAGATCCACACCGTGCCCGTCGAGGGTAAATTCACCGGCGTTATGCTGCTCACGCCCGCCTGCCTTGACGACATGCTTGAAATGGCGATATCCAACTTTGCCGGCGACATGACGCTGCTCAACGGCACGAGCATCTGGCGCGAAATGCTCGGCAGGAGTGTCGCCGACGAGCGTCTGACCGTCTCACGCGCGCCGCTCGACAAGCGCATTGTCTTTGGCGAGCGCCACACCGACGAGGGCTTTGCCTCCGAAAACTTCGACATCATCAAAAACGGCGTGCTGGAGAGCTTCGACATCTCCAACTATGTCGCGAACAAGACCGGCTTCCCGCGCGCGCGGAACACCTCCTCCTGCCTGTTGGCTACGCCCGGCGACGACACTCTTGACGGCATCATCGCCGGAATCTCCAACGGTATCCTCGTTTCGCGCTTCTCCGGCGGCGCCCCCGGCGCGAACGGAGACTTCTCCGGCGTCGCCAAAAACAGCTTTCTCATCAGGGACGGCCGTGTGACCGACGCCGTCAGCGAGACGATGATAAGCGGCAATCTTGCCGAGATGCTGAAAAACATCACTGCCATCTCCCGCGAGACCGTTTCGACCGGCAGCTATGTGCTTCCCTATATCGCGTTCGGCGGCATCACCGTCTCCGGCAAATAATCAGCGAAAGGCGAGGAAAACGACATGCGCATAACCTTTCTTGGCACCAGCCACGGCGTGCCCGAGCGGGATCGCTTCTGTTCGAGCACGCTCGTCGAGATCGGCTCGAACCGCTATCTCATAGACATGGGCGGCCCGGTTATAAACCACCTCATCCGGCGCGGTGTGCCGCTCGAAAGCCTCAGGGCGGTGTTCGTCACACATACTCACGGCGACCACACCGACGGCCTTATCGAGTTTGCGGATCTGCTGTCCTGGTATTTCCTCAAGCCGGATCCGCTGCTGCTCGTGCCGGATAGTCGGATCATCGATGCGCTTGGCTCATGGGTCAAGCTTGTCAGCGGCAACGATATGCGCCTGCGCTCACAGGTGTTCGAGGCGGGCCTCATATATGACGACGGCGCGCTGCGGGTCACGGCCATCGCGACGCGGCACTGCCCTCATTCCCATGCTTTTCTGCTCGAGGCGGAGGGCAGGCGCGTCGTGTTCACCGGCGACCTTGCGGGGCCGGAAAAGGACTTCCCCGCCGTCTGCTTTGAGCGGCACTGCGACCTCATCGTCTGCGAGGGCGCGCACTTTGACATCACCGAGGCCGCCGGGACGTTCGAGAGCGCCAAAACGGAGCTCGTTATCATCAACCACATCAACCCAGCCCGCAACCTTGAAAACGCCGCCCGCGTCCGCGACACCGCCCGCTCATACCGCCTCGAAGCAGCCTGCGACGGCATGACGCTCGAGCTTTGACGGAACGGATAAAACGGCGTTACAAAAGACGCTTCCGGCAGGAGAGCACCGCTTGAAGGCAGACGGTTTTGCCCGTATCCACGCTGTTTTTGCTTGCGCTGCATTAAAAGCGCCGCTCAAAAACGCCTCGCCGCCGCCGTGCTTTTGCCGGAGGGATGCCTCTTTTCGATGAAGCTCCGTTCTCTTCTGTCGAGGGACACTCAATATGCGTAGCCCTTGCGCTGATGTGTCTCCTGTCGTTTTGTCCGCGGAATTATCCGGCTCATGCGCGCATACGCTTTAGAGACGAAAAAATTCCGGGGAGGACAGATATAATGAACGAAAGCTGCGCAGTAAACGAGCCGTATCCGACGACCGAGACCGGCGAGCGCAATCCCTGCTGGGCGGCGCTGCTCTATAACGACTACGCCGGCGGCGTCGGAGAGCTTGGCGCGATAACGAAATACATATATCAGGCGCTGACTGTGGCCGGAGATAATTCCGAGCTCGCGTCGGACCTGAGGTGTATAGCGATGACGGAGATGCGCCACCTCGAGCTTGTAGGCGAGCTCATTGTAAGCCTTGGCGGCGACCCGAAATACCGGACGCTCGAGCGCTGCGCCGAGCGATGGTGGAGCGGCGGAAATCTCAACTACTGCCGCGATATCCGCTATTTTCTTCGCGAGGACATCAAGTGCGAGCAGAAAGCCATAGCGGGGTATCGGCTGCGGCTGTGTCAGATAAGGAACGAGGCGGTGCAGACGCTTATCGAGCGGATAATAAAGGATGAGCTGCGCCACATCGAGATATTCGAATCCTGGCTAGACAGGCTTGAGCGCGACGGGGAATAACCGTTTTCCCTTGCGCGCCGTATGAAAGGAGCCGCGACATTTTCCGGATTAACGCACATGCGTCATCCGTCCGGAAAATGCTGCGGCTCCTTCGCCTCATGCGTCTATCCGCGTCGTTTTTCGCCGCACCTCGAGGTAATAGTGCTCGCCGTCGAGCATCACCTCCGTGACGCCGCGTTCAGGGTCGAATCCGAAATTCTGCCGGATTATCTCGATGCTTTCCGCGCCGCTCAGCCGCGCGCGCTGCCCGGTGATGTTCAGCGTCGTTCCGAGCGCCGTTACCGCGTCGTAGCCCATAACGCCGGCGTTTTTGCCGCCCGCGCCGGAGTAGTCGAAGCTGCCGCGCTTTTCAAGCTCTATCGTGACCGTCGTCTCCCCGTTCGCCGGCACCGTCGTCTTGATCGTCTCATACAGCACCCGTCCGCGATTTGCTACCGCGTTTATCGTGTCCTCCAACGCGCCCACGCCGTCATAGTCCGCGCCAAAGCGCCCCGCAAACCGCAACACCTCGTTTTCGTAAAGCTCATACGGAACTCCCGCGGCAAGAAAGCTGCCGCCGCGTTCACAGGCCTCATAGTGATCCCGCGCCGCACGCCGCAGCAGCTCGCCCAGCGTTGACTCATACCGCTCCACCACGGCTCCGGCCTCAATCTCCCCGCCGCGCTCACAGCCGCCGTCGCGATAGCCCTGAACTCTGTATTCGCCGATATCGCCGCCAAGCACGGCAATATAGTGCGGCGCGGCGCTGTCCTGCTGCTCCTCCTGCGGGATGAAAAAGCTGCGCGCGCCGGTTCCAGCCTCCTCGTCCCTGCTGCCGCCGTCAAAGCCGTAGGTCAGCACCGAGCTTTTGGCGTAGTCGATGGTGAACTCAAAGCTTAACGTCGGGGCCTCGCCGCCTCCGCCGGACGTGACACCGCTCAATTCATATACGACTACGCGCCGCTCCGGCGCCGGAACGCCTCCGAACGCCTCCCGCGCGTATCCGCCGTCCTCAAGCAGCGCCCTGTAATCCTCCCACGAGCTCAACCTGTCAAGGTATTCGCGTTCTCCGCCGATCTCCGCGCAGGGGCTGCCCGCGCTGAGCTCCGCCGCCACGCTCTCGCCGTCTATGCTGACCGCCGGGCGCTTTGCAGCTCTAAGACTGCCCGTGTACGGATACACGAGCGTCACTGTGACGTCCTCGCCGGTCGTGTTTGCAAGCGTGTAGCCGTCGCGGATAACGCAGCCGTTTTGCCCTCCTGCCGAAAAGTCAAGCTCTATCACCCGGGCTGCGGCGATACCTCCGCACTCTCCGAGAGCCGTCAGCGGGAACGCCGGTCCGGCGTAGGACATGAACACGCTGCCGCCGTGCCCGGAGCTGTCCCCGCCCGGAGACATGTTGCCGCCGATGTTTTTCACCGCCGCAGTCGCCGCCGTAACCATGCACAGGCATGCCGCAACGGCGGCAATACCAATACGGCGTCTGCGCGCGCCCCTCCGGCACAGCCTGCGCGCCTCCTCAAGAATGCTGTCGTCCAGCAGCTCCAGCGCGTTGCTGATGGTTTCCCCCCTCATATCTCGAATCCCTCCTGTTCAAGCCGTTCGCGAAGCCCCTGCCGCGCCCGGTACAGCATGCTTTTCACCTTCGATTCGCTCGCGCCGCACGCCGCCGCTATCCGCCGCACCGGCTCCATATAGTAATACCTGGCGACAAACGCACTCCTTGTCTGCCTCGGAAGCGTCAGCAGCCACGCGTTCACCGTCTCCGCAAGCCGCTTCATGTCCAGCTCATGCTCCGGAGCCTCGCCGCCGCAGACGCACTCGTCCAGCTCCTCTATCGACAGCGCATATTCCGAGGCTCGCCGCTTTTCCCTCCCGCGAGCCCGCAGAATATCGATCGAGAGCTGTCGCGTTATTCTGCCGAGATAGGTCGCAAGCGTGCCCGGCCTGTGCGGTGGCATCGAACGCCACGCGCGCAGATAGGTCTCGTTTACGCTCTCCCGGCTATCCTCGCGGTTCGCGAGCACTCGATAGGCAATGCTCGTCAGATAGCGCCCGTATTTGCGCTGCGTCTCGCTTATCGCTTTTTCGTCCCGCTGCCAGTAAAGCTCGACTATCTCGCCGTCCTGCATTCCTTTCCCTCCTCTCAGACGTCTCTATATATCTTCCCGTCAAAATCCGCGTCCGGTTGCGCGCTTTCAAAAATTTTTTTCGCAGCATTCGCGGCCCCTCTCTATCATAAGCGCAAACTCATCGCACGTCAAGCCGGCCGGAGGCGTGTTGCTATTTTTTCAAAAAAGTCGATTTTTCACAAATAATTGTCGATATTTGAGATTTACTTTCACCCCTCGCCGCGGTATAATCAAATCAGCGCTGAGCACATGCGGCGCATGCAGAAAAATAATAGATACACAGATGATGGAGGTACCACAATGTCAAGCTACGTCAGAAGAAAAAGCCCCGGCGACACCGAGTGGTTCGTACACGACCGCTTTGGCATGTTCATCCACTGGGGACTGTACGCCCTGCCTGCGCGCCACGAATGGATAAAAACCCGGGAGAAGATCTCCGAGGCGAAATACGACAAATACTTTGAGCACTTTGATCCGGACCTGTTCGACGCGAGGGAATGGGCGCGGCAGGCGAAGGCTGCCGGAATGAAGTACGCCGTGCTGACCACCAAGCACCACGAGGGCTTCTGCATGTTCGACAGCGCCTACACCGATTACAAATGCACCAACACCCCCGCCGGGCGCGATCTCGTCCGCGAATACGTGGACGCCTTCCGCTCCGAGGGCCTGCGCGTCGGCTTCTACTATTCGCTGATTGACTGGCATCATCCGGAGTTCCCGATAGACATGCTCCATCCAAGGCGCGACGACCCCGACGCCTACGAACAGAGCCGCGGACGCGATGTGCATAAATATGCAGAATACATGCGCAATCAGGTGCGCGAGCTGCTCACCAACTATGGCAAGATCGACATCCTCTGGTTCGATTTCTCCTACAGCGGCTCCAAGCCGGAGCCGGGCAAGGAGTGGATGAAGGGCAAGGGCAAGGAGGACTGGGAGTCCGAAAAGCTCATCGCGCTCGCCCGCGAGCTTCAGCCCGGCATCATCATCGACAACCGCGCCGAGCTCGATCAGGACATCTGGACTCCGGAGCAGTATCAGGTCAAGCAGTGGGTGCGCCACCCCGAAACAGGCGAGCTGTGCACATGGGAGGCTTGCCAGACCTTCTCCGGCTCCTGGGGCTATCATCGTGACGAGAGCACCTGGAAATCCCCCGAAATGTTGATACGCATGCTTGTCAACACCGTCTCCCTCGGCGGAAACCTGCTGATGAACGTCGGCCCGACCTCCCGCGGCTATCTTGACTACCGTGCAGAGGAGGCGCTGCGCGTCTACGCCGACTGGATGAGGTACAACTCCCGCTCCATTTACGGCTGCACCATGGCGGAGCCGGAGCTGCTCCCCTGCCTGCCGGACGACTGCCGCTTCACCCAGAGCGAGGACGGCAAACGGCTGTATATCCACCTTTTCGCCTATCCCTACAAGTTCCTTGAGCTGCCCGGACTTGCCGGACGCGTCGATTATGCGCAGTTCCTGCACGACGGCAGCGAGATCCTCTTCACCGAGGGCAAGGTCGATCACTACAGCGAGAGTGTGTCCCATTCGGACAATCTGCTCGTGCTGACGCTCCCGGAGGTCAAGCCGCACAGCATCGTCCCCGTCATAGAGCTGTTCCTCAAGTGAGCATTTGCTCCGTATATTTATACAAAAACAGGCCCTCGGGATATCCTCCCCGGGGCCTGTCGTGTTCCTGCCGCGTCAAGTGCCTGACAGCGCGGCTTTATTTTCCGTAGAAGCGATCCACCGCGTCCTGCGTGACCGATATGACCTTTTCAAGGCCCATTGCGTTCAGCGTCGCCAAAAATTCGTCCCAGTCCTTTTCGACGTCCAGCTCGCCCGCAATAAACTTCGCCTCGCAGTTGGCAATATAATTGCTTATATCCGTGGAGGCGATGGAGATTTCCTCGATCTCGTCAGCCGTCAGCGAGTATTCGCAGATGGTCTTGACAGTTATCGGCAGCAGCGCGTCGCGGTTGGCCTGCGCCTGCTTGTCGTTCGGGTCGGAGGAGTGCTCGGTCGCCCAATAGGAATAGATACCGGGGTAGTAGTGCATGCCCTGAATTGAGAAGGTGTTTTGGTAATCGACCTCGCTCATGCCCTCCGGAACGTTTATGTAGTGCCACGTGCCGGTCTCGTCAAGCTCATAGGTCTCGCCCTCGACGCCGTAGTAATACATGACCTGCCCCGCCTCGCTGTACTGCCAGTCGACCCAGCGGAGGATTGCCTCGGGATATTCGCATTTATCGGTGACGGCAAAGGTGCCCTGAACCATGGTGAGGGAGCCGGGCCACACGCCGGTAGCGTTATCGCCGTAGGGCACCGGGACAAAGCCCACATACTGCTCCGGAGCCGAAACCGCAAGCGCGGCGTACGCGGTGTAGAGCATCCCGACAATGTTCTTCTGCATATCGGCAAGTATGCGCTCGTCGTTGATTGCGCCGGTCGGGACGCGGCTGTCTATGATACCCTCCTTATAGAGCATCGCCGACCACGCGAGGTAATCCCTGTAATTTTGCGTCGTTGCGCTGTGATAGACCTTGCCGTTCTCGTCCTCCAGCAGCGAGACCGCCGGAATTCCGAAGTTGCAGACCATCGGCTGATACCAGTAGATGTTGCCTGCGGAGCTGATGGCTATCTCATCCGCCTCGCCGTTTCCGTTCGGATCGTCGTTTTTGAAGCGGCGCAGCATGTCGGTCAGCTCGTCGAGCGTGGCCGGCGCGCTTATTCCGAGCGCGTCCATCCATGTCCTGTTGACGATGAAATGCGGCTCGTTCAGCCCGTTCATCAAAAACGGCAGCGCATACAGCCCTCCGTCGTCAATGCAGGCGATGCGGTAGATATCGGCGTTCGAGTCTGCAAAGCTCTTGAAGTTTGGCATTATCGCATCGGTCACATAGGGCTTCAGGTCGATGAGGGTACCGCTGTCGCGGCCGTAGAGCATCTGGGCGTTACGGTCCATATCCGCCATATAGAGAAACTCGGGGTAATCGCCGCCCGCGAGCATGACGCCAAGCTTTTCCAGCCAAACGTCCGAGGCGTAGACCTGCATCTCGATATGTATTCCGGTCATAGCCTCAAGCCACTCGGCCTGCCGGTTCTCCATGTAGGGCTTTCTCTGGTTGTCGGGCATTGCGCCGGTGATTGTGAGCGGTTCGTTTACGATGGGATAGCCGCTTGCGGTGAACATGCCGGGACTCTCCTCGCCGGAGCTTTCCATCGACGCGTCCGCCTTGGAGCTGTCCGGCCTGGATGATCCGTCGCTTTGACGATCGCCTCCGGCGCAGCCCGCAAACAGCGCAAGGAGCATCAGAAGCGCGAGAATCACGCACAGGAACCTTTTCATCTTGTTACCTCCAATTTTTCCGTCCGGCATCCGGACGGAGTATTTTTCTATCTAAAGGCGCCGCCGGCGTCCGCAGCTGCAAAATAAACGCCGACTGCCGCCTAAAGGTACGTCAGGATTTGACCGCGCCGACCATTATTCCGGTGACGAAGTACCTCTGTACAAAGGGATACAGCACCATCACCGGCAGGCTGGAAATCACGATGCAGGCATACTTGAGGTTCGCCGACCTGAGCGCTATCTCCATCAGGTTCTTCGCATCCTGCGCGCTCGCGCTCCGGCTGGAAAAGGCGCTCGTAACCGCGACGAGTATCTCGCGGAGTATAAGCTGGAGCGGAAATTTTGAGCGTGAGGTCAGGTATATCATCGCGTTGAAGTAGGAGTTCCAGAAGCCAACCGCCGTGAACAGCACCATTACCGCGATTATCGGCGACGAAAGCGGCAGCACCACGCGCAGGAAGAAGAGGGTGTGCGAGCAGCCGTCGATGGAGGCCGCCTCGTAAAGCTCCGCCGGGATGTTGCCCTGAAAATAGGTGCGTATCAGTATCACGTTCCAGGTGCTGACGGCGCCCGGGATTATCAGCGCCCAGACGGTGTCTATCATCCCGCACGACTTGACGACAAGGTAGGTCGGTATCAGGCCCCCGCCGAAATACATGCAGAAAACGTAGAGGAACATTATCACGTTGCGCGGCATAAAATCGCGGCGAGACAGGGGATACGCCGTCAGCAGCGACAGCCCGACCGATACCGTCGTGCCGCTCGCCGTATACAACAGCGAGTTGAGATAGCCGCGCCAGATATCGCTGTTTTCAAAAGCGAGGCGGTAGCCCTCGACGTTGAAATTTTTCGGGAACAGCAGCACCTCGCCGCCCCAGATGCTGACTGCGTCGCTGAACGAGCAGTTCAGGACATATATGAGCGGATATGCGAATATCACCAGCATGATCGCGACCAGCACCGTGTTTACTATGTCAAATACGACGTCAGCGGCGCTCTCGCCTGCGAATATCCTCCTTCTCCCAAGGTTAAGCCTTTGCGCGGCCATTGCGTTTGCCTCCCTTTCTTTTACCACAGCGACGTGGACGAGATGCGCCTTGCGATGAAGTTGACGAGCGTCAGCAGCACGAAGTTCGACACCGAATTGAACATTCCCACAGCTGCCGAAAACGAGAATTTTGAATCCAGCAGCCCCACCTTATAGACGTAGGTGGAGATGACCTCCGAATATTCAAGGTTCAACGGCGTCTGCATCAGCAGTATCTTCTCGAAGGCGGAGCCGAGCAGCGAGCCGAACGCGAATATCAGCATTATCACCGCCGTTGGCAGGATGCACGGCAGCTCTATGTACCATATCCTCTGGAGCTTTGTCGCGCCGTCTATCTTTGCCGCCTCAAGCTGCTGCGGATCCACGGCGCTGAGCGCTGCGATATAGACGACCGCGCCATAGCCGACACCCTGCCATATGCCCGACCAGACGTACATGTGCGGGAAATTGGATATCTTGAGCGCGAAGTTGACCGGCTGTGCGCCGAGAATGCCGATGAGATTGTTTACCAGTCCCTTTTCGTCGAACATCAGGTTCATCATGCCCACTATCACGACCGTCGAGATGAAGTAGGGCGCATAGGAGACGGTCTGGAATATACGCTTGAACCACTTCCCGTTAAGCTCGTGCACCATCAGCGCCAGAATTATCGGCGCAGGCCAGCTTATCGCCAGCGAGTACAGGCTCAGCCGCAGCGTGTTCCAAAGATATTTCCAGAAATTATAGGACGAGAAGAAGCGCTCGTAGTTTTTCAGTCCGACCCACTCGCTACCGTTAACGCCAAGCTTTGGCACGTAATTTTTGAACGACATCAGTATGCCGTCGTACATCGGCAGGTAGTTGAAGATGATTATCAGCGCAAGCCCCGGGAGCGAGAACAGATACAGCTCCCAGTTGCGCCGTATGTCCCGTCCAAGCGCTCTCACAAAGCCGCCCGAACGCCTTGCCTTTAGCGCGGTGTCTTTAACCAATTATCGCACCTGCTTTCTTATAGATTAATTTTACGTTTATATTATAGCAAGTAATAATTCACTTGTCAATATATTTTAGTTGCGTTTTGATTAATTTTTATTTCTTTGATTTTTCATCTTTCCCACCAAAACTCGCTTGTCTGCGCGCTTTTGGAGATATCATCATTTTGATTCCGCGCAAATTGCACGGTAATTCGGTTTTATATCATAATCTTTTGGCATTAAATTTGATATATTGCGCAAAACTATTAATCTATATTTAATTGAATAATAACCACAAAATAACACTATTCCTCCGTCACCGCCTCCATCAGTCTTTTTATGTTGCCGTGCGCTATCAGTCTCTTATCCTCCTCGGAGATATCGGCAAATATTATGCGGCTCAACGCTATCCCCGGCTCGTTGAAGCACGCGCCGCTTCCGAACACCAGCCGTTTTGCCCCAAAGCGGGAGCAGATATATTCTATCTCGCCGCCCAGCACCAGCTCGTGCGTTTCGAGTAGGAGGTTGCCGTGCTCTTGCAGCAGCGCAAGGTAATCGCGGTTGTGGTACAGTATCTTCGGCGCGCTGCCGTCGATTATCACGGTCAGCGCCGGGTGGCGTGCGCACAGCGAATCCACCGCATCCCACGACGTCTCGCTCTGCCGGATGACGAGCGGAAGGCACAGCCGTTCAAGCAGCTCATACTGTCCGCCGCACACCGTATCGCCAAGCGAATGATGATTCCGCTTCGGAAAATACCTGATCGCGCGAACGCCCGCGCGTATCAGCCGGAGCAGATATTCCTCCAGCCGGCCGCCGCAAAGCTCCGGATCCGGTGCCAGCACAGCGCAGCCAAAGCGTTTCTTCTCCGGCGAGAGCAGCCGCAGCAGCTTTTCGTTGCCCTGCGCCGCGCTACAGCTCGCCGCAAAGCCATGCGTTATCAGCGCGCCCGCAAGCCCCGTGCGTTCGAGCTGCTCCACCGCCTCGTCCTCGCTCTGCGCCGGATAGAGCCGTTCGAGATCATAGGGATCCACCCAGTAGTTAGCGTCGATAAAGCCGTATTTTTGCACGCCCTCGCGATAGCGCCGTTCAAGCGCCCTGACCTCGTTGTTCATGCCCTTTTCCTCCCCTCTATCGAGAACAGCTCCGCCGCGTTGTCCCAAAGTATCTTTTCGCGGCAGTCGTCGCCGATATCCGCGGCAAGCACCGCCCCAAGCTGCGTCCGCGGGTCCATCATCGGCCAGTCGCTGCCGTAGAGCACCCTGTCGCCGCCGACATTTTCCACGAGATATTCCGTCAGTCGCGCGATATGGATATCGCCCGCCACATCGAACATCACCTGCGGGAAACGCCTGCCTGCCTCCACAGCCTCTTTTATCGCGGCGTATCGCCCGCCCGAGTGTCCCATGATAAAGCGCACGTCCGGATACTCCTCAAGATATTTCACGAACCTTGACGGATGCGAAAACCGCTGCTTGGGATTTGTCGGCGAAACATCCCACGTGTGTGAGAGCAACGGCAGACGGCGCTCCCGCGCAAGCTCCCACGCGGGACGGTAGCGCTCGTCTGCGGCGTCGGTGTAGTGAAACGACGGATGCAGCTTTATTCCGACGTACATCTCTCCCTCGCGCCGCATTATCTCAAGGCTTTTTTCCGCGCGTCGCGGGTCGTAGACGTGATAGGACAGCACCCTGCCCCCCGACCTCTCGTAGATGCGCCGCGCCAAGGCGTCGCCCTCCTCAAGCGCGCTCACGCATATCGATATTCCTGCGCTGCAAATGCAGTATCCTATCCCAAGCTCATCCATCAGCGCGAGCAGCTCGTCTAACGTCTCGGAATAGCCGTAGCCACCCCATGTCAGCCCCATATGCATGTGACTGTCGATAATCATATCAGTCCCACCTTTCTCATGCTCAGCTCCTGACCTCGACTGCTTCAAGCCCCAGCGCGCGAAATTGTAGCCTGAGATTGCCCTCGCTCGACGCCTCAACCGGCCCTGCCGCCACCTCGCAGCCGGTGTGCTCCCGCGTCAGCCGCAGTAGCGTCGGATCCTTTGCGCCGCCGCCGACTATCCTGACGCGTCCGAACCGCTTTCCGGTCAGTCTCTCGAAGTCCGCCTTCATCGCGGCATATTTTCGAGCCAGACTGTTCATTATCACCGCGTAATATTCGCCCTCGCATTTTGGCGAGTCAAAGCCGTTTTTTACGCACAGCCGCGCTATCTCCAGCTCCATGCCGTCATTCCAGCTCAACGACGGCTCGTCCGGATCAAACCATGCGCGCGCCGGGCGCTCAAGCGCGTAAGCCTCCAGCGCCGCATAGCCCGGAAAGCGTCCCTGCGCCTCCCACTCTTTTTTCACCTGCTGGAAGCACCACAGCCCCGTTGCGCCGCGCAGCAGCAGCCGCTCTCCTCGCGCGCCAAGCACGTTGAGAAACGGCTCGCGCACCGGGTCAAAGCCGCGGACGCGTGCGGACGTTTCACACATCATCATCGACCATGTGCCGCTGCCGACGACAAGCTCGCCGCCGACGCCTCTTTCGCCCGCCGCATACATCGCGCTCGCCGTGTCGTGTCCGGCGACCAGCGCTATCTTAGGGCGGCAGCCGGTCTCGCGGTAAAACTCATCCGAGCATTCGCCGATGAGCCCTCCGGGAAGCTCTATCGGCGGGAAAACCTCCGGCAGCCCGAACTCGCTTATCAGCTCGCGCGACCACCCCGCGCCCTCCCCGCAGAGCTGCGAGGCGGAGGCGAGGGTACAATCGCAGGAGGCGCGCGCCCCCATCATGCGGTAAAGAAGATTGGGGATAAACAGCAGCTCGCGCGCCGCCGCGGCGATACCCGGCTCCTCGCGGAGCAGCGCGCCGAGCTGAAACAGCGTAGAGCCGGAAAACGGCGCCGAGCCTGTGATATCCGCAAGCCTTGCCGGGCCGTCTCCGGCATTTTTTTCCGCAAACAGCTCCTTTGTATAGCCGTCACGATAGCAGCGCGGAGGACAGAGCGGCAGTCCGCTCCCCGATACGAGCGCAAAATCCTGCGCCCAGCTATCTATCCCGACGCACTCGGGATAGATTCCCTCCGCCGCGCAGTTGCGAAACGCCTGCTTTATCCGCTCATATATGGCCAGCACGTCCCAATAGACGCGCCCGCCCGCCGCGACCGGCGCGTTGGGAAAACGACACACCTCTCCTGCCGAGAGCCGTCCGTCAGCCAGCCTTCCCAGCACGCAGCGCCCGTTCGACGCGCCGAGATCCACCGCCATGACATATCTCGCGTCACCCATTTGTCCCGCCTCCGTCAAGCTCGAGCATCAACCGCGTCTCCCAGCCGGTTTGCTCCACAATATCCGACATATAATCATCCCAGCGGCGCTTGACCTCATTTTTCTCCAGCGTCTCGCGCAGTCGCACCACATCGTTGGTTTCCATATATTCAAACAGCAGTCCGGCGGCGAGCCAGATTGTGTAATTCTCGATGCCCGCGGCCGAAAGCAGCCGCCGCATATCCTCCCAAAGCTCGTCGTGGCGCCGTTTGTACTCGTCCTCGCAGCCGGCTTTCAGCCGCAGCACGTTCGTCAGCCTCGTCCTACTCATCATATATCACCAGCCTCGGCTGCGAAAGCAGCCCGACGTCCATGTCGCCGCCAAAGAGGTTTTCCATCGGCACGGTCACATTCACCTCGAACCGGTTTGTCCCCGGCCTGAGCAGCCCGCTCACATCAAAGCGGAACGGCGCCCACAGCTTCACGCCAGCCGTTTTTCCGTTGACGGCCACCTCTGCCGCGTCGCGTGTCTCCAATTCAAGCTCCGCGCGTTTTCCGGCGTCAGCAGGCGCTATTTCCAGCTCAAAGCTGTACGTAGCGCCGCCGCAAAACTGCGGCCTCCCCTGACGGTTGAGCGGAGATGGCGTGTCCTTGCGCTCCGGCGAAAGCAGCCTCGTGCCGCAAACGACAAAATCACCTCGCAGCATCGCGAACGGCGCAAGATACGGCATGTTGCAGTCCGGAAGCTCGATGAGCGCCGTCAGGCGGTTCCGCCCGGGCATTACAATATCGCCCACCTCGGCACGTCGATCGTTCGGCCCCCACAGCCTACAGCTTTCCAGCCGTCCCTCAAGCTGAACGCCGTTCAGCTCACAGCGTCTGACATCCCTGCTCTCTATGAACAGCGTCAGCCTCTCCGGCACAAACTCCGCGTCAAAATCAAACGCAAGCACGCCGGTCGAGCCGCGATAGGCGTATCTTCCCGGCAGACGCATATCCGCCAGCGCCTCAAGCCCCGTCTCGTCCGGCAGCTTTTCCGGTGCGTCGTCAGCGCAGTGTGCCCAGCTCCAGTCCGCGCGCAAAACGTTGCCGCCATCAAGCTTTATGCCGCACCGCGCGCCCAACCCGAGCGACCTGTGCCGTCCCACGGGTCGCCGCAGCTTCTCCGCCGGGATTTCCCGTCCGTCCTCCGGCTGCACAAGCAGATACATCTGATACGGCTCGAAGAATATACCGGCGCGCCCATTCTCCGGCGTCAGCTCCACTCGTTTGCCGGTCTCGGCATCCAGCAGCGTCATTCCTGAGATATATTCGATCGTCGCGGAGCTTCTGCGGTCAAGGTCGTTTGTGATAAAGACAAAGCGGTCTCCGCCGCGCCCGCGCAGCCCGGTGATTATCCCTCCGTCATGGCGTATTCCGAGCGTGACCCGCTCCTCTCCGAGCGCTTCAAGCAGCAGCTGCTTGAACAGCCCGTTTTTCCCGCGACGCTTGCTACCGTCCGGCACACGCAGGAAATATGTATCCCCGTCCAGACTGTGCAGCCCCTGTCCCTCCGGCGCAGTCCCGAAAGCCGGCTCGCACACGGCCTCGTCCACGACATTTTCCGGCAGCTCGTCTATGAATATCAGCCGGACTCCTGCCCGTTGCAGCCGCTTTGCCATCTCGAGCACCGCACGCGTTGTGTCGCCGGTCAGCGGCAGGATCACGGCGTCGTACTCCGCCCCGTAAAGCTCCGCGTGTCCGTCCGAGGCGGCGGCTCTGTCCGCCATGGAGTCCCCGAAAATATCATATTCGATATTCAGCTCTAACAGCGCGTTGACAAGGCCGATCATCGTCACGTCGTAGCGGTCTATCTCGTTTTCGCCGAGCTTGTAGAAGGCGCTGAACAGCTCCATATGTCCGTCTATGTTGACGTATACGCCCGTTTGCGGCCACATTACCAGCACTCTTCCGCTGGGCTTTGTCTTTGCGCATACGTATTGTATTCTGGCGGCGTAATCGCCGAATCCGCCGTAGCGCTCGAACATCGTGTTGTTGCTGTTGTGCGATGGCATGTAGCCGAGCGGAAAATCCTTTCGCGCGCCGTCGAGCGAATAGAACGCGCCCATATATTGGAGCATGTTTACGCCGAGCGTGACCAGCCGGTTTGCTATGCGGCGCATCTCGTCGAAGCGCAGCTTGGAGCTGCTGCCGGTGTAGGTCTCGCACAGAATGCGGTCTCGTCCGTAATATTTGGCGCAGGAGGATACGAGCTTTCCTGCGACGTTGAAGTTTTCGTCGTTGATGCGCTCGCGCGAGAAAATAGAATCGATGCCCGGCACGTGCATCCACTTCATCAGCTCGAAGATGTCGCCGGACTGATACATCGACCACACGAGCGACTCCTCGCCGTCGAAATGTCCCGTGTAAAGCAGCCCCTCGCTATCGCACCACTCGTAGACCTGTTTAATGTGGCTGTCCCGCACAAGCTCCGTCAGCAGACGCCAAAAGTGATAGCGCGCGCGTTTTTCCCGCAGATTTGCAGGCCTTTGCAGCAGCGCCGGCGCGTAGTCGCGCAGCTCGTAGCCAAAGCGCTCACGGAAGCCTTCCGGTATCCTGTCGTTCCACGGCACCCTTCCCTCGCCCACATCAAACGGGGACGCCACGCACACCTCATCGGTGAAAACGCCCCGCACCGTCTTGCCAAACTCTCCGCCGATCTCCCTCCTGTAGCGCTCGTGAGTGTAATCAATAAAGGCGCGTATCGCGTTTTTGTCCAGCGCATCGACGTAGCCCGGCTGCTCGAAGGAGTATTTTCCCCATTTTCCCGCCGCCAGCACCGCCCTCTGATAATCGACGCTGAGGATGTGCAGCACAATCTCTCCGCTGCAATCATTGTGGAAATCAAGATAAAAACCGTCCGGTGCAAGGCTGAGCGTCGCTTTATCGCTTATATCCTCGCTGCCCGCCGCCGGGTCGTCCGCAAACACGCGATAGGCACCGAAAAAATGTCCGTCGATATAAAGCCGCTCGACGCGCTCGTCCGCCGCCAGAAAGCGCCTGGTATTCCGCAGCAGCTTCGCCCTCGTCTCCGGGCGGTCTCGCAGCAGCTTTCCGCCCGCCACGCCGGACGGCCAGTTGAACTCGTCGTATATCCAAAACGACAGCCCCAGCCGTTTGCTCTCGGCGACGGCATGCCTTATCGCCTCAAAATATCTCGCTCCAAGATAATCGTCCATCGCGCCCCATGTGTGGTTGACGAAAAAGTCGTTGACGCCCTGCTTTTTGAATTCCTCCAGCTGCTCTGTGATGCAATCCTCGCGCAGCTCGTCGTTCCAATACCACATTGCTGCCGGGCGATATCCCGGATCCGGCTCAAAAAAGCCGTCCAGCACACTGTTTACGCTGTTTTTCTCAATCATGTCCACTCCGTTGCTTTATAGCTTCCGTCAGCTCGGGTGCGGACAGCAGTCCGCAGGGCTGGAAGCCCTGCTCGCCGCGATAGACCGCGAAGCCCTGTCCGGTAAGCTCGATATCCTCGAGCAGCATCGTCGGTGCAAGCCCCGTTGTGAAGCGCAGCTCCAGCGTGTTCGCACCCTCGCGGCAGAGCGCCGCTATCTCCCACTCGTATGGCCTCCAAAGCCGCGTTCCGGCGCTTTCTCCGTTCACAACCGCCTCAACGACGTCTCTTGTGTTTACTTTCAGTATTATCTCCTCAAAATTATCCTTATCGTTAAGCATAAACTGCGTTTTGTACGACACCTCGCCGCCAAAGTAGCGCCACCCCTGCGCGGTATAGCTCTCCGGACGAACGTCGTGCGTCAGCCTTGCGATGCGCTCGCCGTCGAGCCGGAAATCTCCGCGCACAACAACGGACGGCATCCGGTGCGGCCCCTTCCATTCCGGCACACGGGAGAGCAGCAGCAAAATGTTGCCGCCGCGCCGCGCACAGTGCGAAATATCTGTCACGGAGTCGCGCACGCCCCATTCGCGCACCCGCCTGTAACCGCCAAGCTTCACGCCGTTGAGCCACAGCTCGTCGCCGTCGGATATCTCGGAAAATATTTCGAGCCCATCGGACAGCTCGACGATATCAAAGCGCGCGAACGCGGCATAGCGGTCGCCGTAGGTAAGCTCCGGCGGAAGCTCCTGCGCCGCCGAGGACGCCGTGAAGCTCTCAGCAAGCTCCGTCAGCCTCGCGATATCGCAGCCGTCCGGCCGCGCGAGATATTTCATTCGCAGAGGCAGAAGGTTTTTACCCGCCGTCTCAAGCCGCCACCCGCCGTCGAGCGGGTATGTCCTTTCCGCGTATGCCCTGTGCTTTTCGCCGCCACACACATCCTCCTCCGCATTCGCCGCGCCGTCATGCTCAAGCATCAGCACCGGCATATCGTGCGGCGCTATCCTCAGCCGGACGCGCCGTCCCGACGGCGCCTCCTCCACATCAGGCTCGCACAGCCTGCACCCGTCGAGCAGCCGCAGCCTGCCGCTGCCAGTGACCGTCACACAGACCCTTCGTGCCTCCTCGGAGTCGTTCATGATAAGGCAGCAGTCAAGGCCGGGAGCGCTGCGCCGCGCAAGATATACCCCATCGCCGCAGTCACATCCCGCAAACTCGCCCTCGCGCCCTATAAAGCGCTCCAGCGCCTCGCCAAGCCTACCAATGTGCGCCGGTGCGCCGCATTCCCCGCCCATGCGTATGAGCAGTGCGTTTTCTCTGTCGAGCGCCGCAAAGCCCTCGCCCTGCCAAAAATCCCGCGCCTCGCAGAGCATGAACCCCTCGCCCGTATCGGCCGCCGTGTCCGGCACGGAATCCACATAGACCACCCTGCCGCCCTGCTCCACAAAATCGCGCAGCAGCTCCAGCGCCGCCTGCGTGGAGCAGCGGACATACGGTAAAATTACGGTGTCGTAGCTCCAGTCGCCGATAATTATCCTACCTCCCACGGCACGCGCACGCTTAGCCAGCGGCTCGAAGAAGAAGTCGAAATCGATGTTTTTTTGCCGCATCGCCACGGCTGCGCCGCGCCAGCGCAGGTCGATTCGCCCGCAGTCCTCGGTGTACACCCACGCGTCAGTCTGCGGCAAAAACAGCAGCGTCCGCGCGCACGGCTCCGTCGCCGATATCACCGACGAGCGCGCCGCCGCGTAATCGCTGAGCGCGCCGTAATGACGGAACAACGTGTTGTTCCAGCCATGGCTCGGCGGATATCCCATTGGGAAGCTCTTGCGCCCGCCGGAAAGCGACATGAAGCCGCCCATATATATAATGTAGCTCACGCCTCCGAGCATTAGCCGGTTGATTATGCGCTTCGCCTCCTCGAGCGACAGCTCCCAGCCGCTGCCGGAGAAGGTCTCGCACATCGTGTCGCGCTTTCCGGCAAATTTTGCGACCGATGCGAGCAGCTTAGCCTCAAGCCCAAAATCCTGCCGATCCATATCCTGTCGCGAAAATATGCTGTCTATCCCCGGCACGTCAAGCCTTGAGAGCGCCTCGTAGAAGTCGCCCATCTGCATCGTATGGTAGTACAACAGTCCCTCGCCGCTCATGTGGCCGGTGAATATGAGGCCGTTTTCGTGGCACCAGTCTGCGTATTGCCGCAGATACCCCTCGCAGAACAGACGCGTACAGGTGCGGTGATAATCATATCGCACCCTGATTGCGGACGCGTTCGCCCCCTCCGCCAGCGCAATCAGATTTTCGCGCAGCTCATAGCCGTGCTCCCGCGCAAACTCCCGCTCAAGCACATTTGACCACGGACGCACGTTCGGGGCGAGATCGAATATGCTCGCCATGCTGGTTTCGTCGGTGAAAACACGCCGCACCGTCGAGCCAAACCTGTCGGCAAGATATTCGCGATAACGCCCGTTGTTCATTTCAAGGAACATCTGCGTCGTCTCCGGGTCCATCGTGTCCGAAAAGCCGCGCGTGTTGTGGGTAAATGTCGCCCATTTGCAGGCGGCGGTGATGCCCTCCGGGTAAAACTTGCAAAACAGATAGACCACCGCGCTGGTGCAGCTTTTGTTTTCCCACAACAGCCTGCCGCCGTCCCCGGCAAAGCTCTCGACACGCGCCTGCTCCGTGATATCCCGCACGGTTTGCGCCTTGTCGGCATATTGCGCGCACGCCGTCAACACATCCCCCCTGAACCACAGCTCCAGCGGCTCGCCAGACTGCACCTCGCGGCGCTGCCAGCGCAGCATCGTCATCCGCTTGTCGGGATGCTCCTCGGTCAGTCTGCCCGCGCAGACGCCGGACGCCCAGCTATATTCGTCGTAGATGGAATAAGTCATTCCCAGCCGCCGCGCCTCGTCGCACGCAAGCCGTATCAGCCTCATGAACCGCTCCGAGAGATAGCCGTCGCACTCGAGCCCCCACATCGGATGGATGTAGAATTCGTATATACCGGCCTCCTTGAACTTATGTATCTGAAAAATGATATCCTCCTCGTTCAGCCGGTCGTTCCAGTACCACATCACCGCCGGACGGCCTCCGTCGCGATGCAGCTCGATTTTCAGCTTTTCCATATTCCGCCTCCGTCAACAGCGCACCGTCAGCTCGCGCACCAGCCTCATCGCGCCCACGGCGTCGTTCTCCGCCTGCATCCGGCGCAGCTCACTGCGCGGGAGACGCTCTGCAAGAGACATGCACATCCTCGTGCGCTCCACGCTCTCCGTTATGGCCTTGAAGCCGTCCGCCCTCGCGGGCCAGATATCCAGCGTGAACCAGCCGTCGTAGCCCATAGCCTCCAGCTCGAAGAACATCTCCAGTGTCTCCCAGAAGTGGACGCTTCCAACGATAAGGTCGTCGTCCCACGTGCGGTAGTTGTCGTTGAGGTGGACGTGGTTGAGCATCCCGTATTTGTTCGTTATCGCCACCGCCTCGGCGGGACTCTCTCCCGAGAACAGCGAATGACCGATATCCACCACGACGCCGAGGTTGTCGTAGCCAAGCCGCTCGCAGATGAACATTGCCTTGCCATAGTTGGATACGTACTGATGCGTCCGCGGCTCCTTTGCCTTGTATTCGAGCGAGAGGCGTATCTCCGGGCGATACTCGCAAAGCTCCGCCAGAGACTCCGTCAGATAGCCGAAGCGCACTGCGTAGTCATCCTCAAAGGGGTAATCGTAGCCGTCGTTAGCCAGCCACAGCAGCACATCGGAGCCGGGAAATTCCGCCGCGGCGTCCATGCACTCCTCAATCATCCTCACCGCGTCGCGGCGCACCGCCGGGTCACGCTGCATCAGCGCGCCGTCCTTCCATTTCGGGGCTATGTACGTATCCGGCGCGACTGTCCCGACACTGAGCCCCATTCGCCGCACGCGCTCCACTATCCAGTCCAGACTCTCGTACTCGAGCGGCACCATTATCGGAAATCCGTCTATCCCCTCCACCTGTGCGTAGCGCTCCAGCAGCTCCAGCGCGGACGCGCCGCGCCGGTAGCCCTCTGAGCAGAAGCGATCCGCGCAGGAGGAAAACGGCGCTCCGTTGATCTCGATTTTTGCCATTTCGATATACCTCTCTTTCAAGTTTAATTATGTTTAATTATAGCTTAATATTATTTTTATACTCGGCATTCATTAAGATAATAATAATCTAATAATAATCATTTGTCAATACCGAATTTGATAAAATCATAATTTTTGTCTGCGGCCCGTTCGCCCGCCCCTCACGCCTCCAAAGCCTTGGCCGGGCAAAAAATATCCCCCCGGCGCAGTCTGCTGCACCGGGGGGATGGAACTCCGCTATTAACGCCTGCGCCGCAGCGCGGACAGACCGCAGCTCAGACCTGATACACCGTAACGCCCTTCTTTCGGATCTGATCCACCTTCTCCTGGGGCGCACGGTAATCGGTAACAAGCACGTCCACATCCTCGATGTTGCCCATATGGACGAAATGCGTCTTACCAATCTTGGTGTGGTCGGCGACGACGATGATCTTCTTCGCCATCTTGATTAGTGCAAAATTGATATCCGTCTCATATGGATGATTGTTTGTGATGCCTCCCTTCGCGTCGATCCCATCGAGCGAGAGGAACAGCTTGTCGATGTTGTACTGCTCAAGCTGCTTTATCGCCTGCACGCCGTAGGTGGCGCCGGTTTCAGCGCTCATGTTTCCGCCGATCATTACCGGCTTGACGTTCTGGAACCGTCTTATCTCGTGTGCGATATATATCGAGTTTGTAACGGCGATGATGCTCTTGCTTTCGTCAAGGTTGCGCGCCACCTGCATCGTCGTAGTGCCGGTGTAGAGCATCACCGAGTCGTTTTCCTCGATGAGCGACACCGCGAACTTGCCGATACGCTCCTTGTATTCAAGATTCTCCACCTGATCCGGATCGAAAGCGCCTGCAATGCGATCCTCACGCAGCACCGCCTTTCCAAAAAGCCGCTTGACGACGCCCTTGCGTTCGAGATACATCAGGTCGTTGCGCACTGTGACGCTGGAAACGCCGAAGTTCTCCTTTATAAAATTGACGTCGAGCTCTTTCCTCTCTCTTATGAGCTCCTCGATACTCGCTCTGCGCTCATCGGTATTCATAGCTTCCGATCTCCCCTTTAATTTATATCCGGATGTATATATTATAATAATATCATTAACCAATAAATAATGCAATAGCATATTCAAATAAAGTCGCAAGCAAATTGAATATCACCGAAAAAGCGGGCAGAAAAAGAAAAACCCGCCGCAGCGCGGCGGGGCCTCCTTAACGGATAATTTATTTCATCTTCGCATAATAGGTGCGGCCTCCGTCCACCTGCAACGTCGCGCCGCATATATACGACGCGCAGTCCGACGCCAGAAACACCGCCGCGTTAGCGATATCCTCCGGCGTTCCCACGCGCCCGGCAGGCATGCGCTTCCCATAGGCCGCAACGTCCTCGTCGGTCGGATATCTCTGCCGGAACATCTCCGTGTCGATGACCGCCGGCTGGATAACGTTCGCGCGTATCCCCTTCGCGGCATATTCCACCACAATCTGCTTCGCAAGACCCTCCAGTCCCGCCTTTGCCGCCGGATATGCGGCGCTGCCGCCCCCGCCGTTTATCGCGCAGTTGCTGGAGATCATCACGAAAGCTCCGCCCGCACGCATGACCGGCAGCGCGTACCGGCTCACGAGGAACGCGCCGTCCAGTATGACGCCGGTCACCGCCCGCCACTGCTCAAGCGTCAGCGCGTCAAGTCCCTTTGAGATGAGTATCCCCGCATTGTTCACGACTATATCCACGCCGCCGAACTCTGCGGTCACGGCTCTCAGCATCGCGCACACCTCGTCCTCCCTGGAGACGTCGCACTCGCATAGCAGCACCCGCGCTCCAAGCTCCCGCAGCTCGCTCGCAAGCGTGGCGGCGGCCCGGCGGTCAATGTCAGAGTGGTAATAGTTTATCGCGACGTCGGCCCCCGCCGCCGCCATTTTGCGGCATATCTCCGCGCCTATACCGCGCGCGCCGCCTGTTACAAGCGCCGTTTTTCCCTCAAGCGATATCTCGAACGCCATCATTTTGCCCCCTCTCTGAGCACCTGTCTGAGCGTGTTTTCAAACCTGCAGAGTATCTCGTCCGCCTCCGTCATGGTCGTGATAAGCGGCGGCTTTATCTTGATTATATACTTTTTGAAGCCGCCCGTGCCGACAATAATTCCGTTCCTGCTCATCGCGACGCTGCGTATCGCCGCCGCCTTGTCGTGCTCCATCGGGCTTCCGTCCGCCGGGTCGATCATCTCTACGCCGATGTGCAGGCCGAGCTGCCGCACGTCGCCGATCTCCGGATAGCGTGTCTGTATGTCGCGCAGCCCCTCGGCAATGTGCGCGCCCACGCGGTTGACGTTGTCAAGAATGTGGTCGCGCTCGATTATCTCAAGCTGCTTGAGCGCCGCGACCTGCGAGACGGAGTTGTTGGCGAAGGTGTGCAGCTCCTCGGCGTCCATGCCGAAGCCCTTCAGCCGGTCGTGGATGATGATTGCGGCTATTGGGAAGCCCGCGCCGAGCGCCTTTCCGAGAACGATAATATCCGGCTCGACGCCGTAATAGTTGGCCGCAAAGTAGTCGCCGATGCGGCAGTAGGTCTGTATCTCGTCGAAAATGAGCAGAGCGCCGAACTCGTCACAGAGCTGCCGCAGCCCCTGAAGATATTTTTTCGGCAGAGGAATCTGCCCGCCGCTCGCCTGTATCGGCTCGACGATAACTCCGGCGACCGGCCCGCAGACGCCCTTTTCCATCGTCAGGCGCAGCATTTCAAGGCATTTGAGGTTGCAGCTCTCGCACCTCTGATCAAAGTAGCAGCGGTAGCAGTAGGGATTTGGGGCGCGGACAAAGTGGGGGTTGATGTTCGGCAGGAAGTTGTTGGCAGGCCCGACGAACTTTCCCGCGGACTTTGTCGAGGGCCACGACGCGCCGACGGCGGTCAGCGTGCTGCCGTGATAGGAGTCCCACAGGTTGACGAAGCTCTGCGCGCCCGGCACATTCTTCATCGCTATCTTCATCGCCGCCTCAATGGCCGCACCGCCGCCGACGGTAAAAGACACCCGGTTCAGCTGCTCCGGCGCAAGCGAGGCAAGCTTGTGTGCGAGCGAGGCGCGCTCCCTCGTGTCAAAGCCCTGGTGCACGTGCGTCAGCGCACTCATGTGCTCGTAAACGCACTCGCGTATCTCCTCGTTGCAATAGCCGAGATAGAGCGCCCAGCTCTGCGAGGTGCAGTCTATGTAGCTGTTGCCGTCGATGTCATTGACCCTGACGCCCTTTCCGGACACAAGGCAGGGCCCCGGACTTCCTCCGCCCACCATCAGGTTCTGCTTGTACTCGGCAAGCCTGCCGGCATTCACCTCGTCGATGCCTTTCAAAAGCTGATCCATTAATAAATTCCTCCCGGTAGTTTATTTGTTTGCTTTTTTCATATTGCATATGCAATATTTGTAGTTTATTTTTCGCTTATCGTTTATTATATTATAATTGCGTTTTGATTAAAAGTCAATACCATTTTGCTTTATTTTATTTATTCGCAACTGCTTTGTACCAAGTTTATTTTAAGCGCAACCGCATACGGACTTTTTTGTCACTTTTTCCATCAACTTTATCACTATATTAAACTTGCCCGCAAATAACTTAATATATGATTAAATATCAGTTTTTAATATCATTATATATTGTCTCGGTATTTCTCAGCTGCTTTCGCTCGTCCCGCAGTATCACTCTCCGGCCGCGCCGAATATCATGGAAAAGAGCTTTATCAACTAATTGCAGATTCAAGGGGGTTATACCGATGGAAATATCTGAATCCACTCCAAAAAAGCGAGCCTTTCTCGGAGCAAACACGCCCTCGGGCTTTCTCTCCCGATTTGACCAGCTTGCCGATGTGAACGACGGGTGGCGCCTGTTTGTGATAAAGGGCGGCCCTGGGAGCGGTAAATCCACACTGATACGCCGCGTCGCCACAGAGCTTGAGCGCGCCGGCCTCGACGCCGAATACATACACTGCTCCTCCGACGCCGATTCGTTGGACGGCGCAATCTTCCCCGAGCTGCGCTGTGCAATTGCCGACGGCACGCCGCCGCATGCGATTGAGCCGAAATATCCCGGCGCGTTTGAGACGCTCGTCTGCCTCAACGACTGCTGGGACGAGGAGCGGCTCGCCGGCGCGCGCGGCGAGATAATCGCGCTCTCCGCCGACATCGCCTCCTGTCATCGCCGCTGCTGCCGCTATCTCGCCGCCGCCGCACTGCTGCAAAACGAGGTCTATCAGCTTGCCGCCGCTTGCACCGACGCCGCAAAGATAGAGCGCTGCGCCAAGGGCATAGCCGGACGCGAGTTCCCGCGCCATGCCCGCCAGCCGGGATGCGAAAGGCTGCGCTTTCTCAGCGCCGTCACAAACAAGGGGCGCATCTTTTTCAGCGACACCGTCCGCGCCACGTGCGACCGTCTCTACCTCATCGACGACGAGTGGGGCGTCTCGTCGCGGCTGCTGCTGATAAGGCTGCGCGCGCTGGCCCTCGCCTCTGGGCTCGACACGGTAAGCTCCTACTGCCCTCTCTCGCCCTGCGAGCGCCTTGAGCACCTGATCATACCGGCGCTGCGCCTCGGCTTTTTCACCAAAAACAGTCGCCACGCTCTTGACGTCTCCTCCCTTTCCGGCGTCTCCATCCACGTCGTTCACGCCGCACGCTTCACAGATATGGAGGCACTGCGCCGCAGGCGTCAGCGTATCGGCTTTACCTCAAAAATGTCGGAGCGACTGATAGCCGAGGCGGAGGATCAGCTTGCCGCCGCAAAGCAGCTCCACGACGAGCTTGAAAAATACTACACCGCCGCCACCGATTTTGACGCGGTGCGCCTCCGCGGCGATGCGTTGATTGAAAAGCTTCTGGCGCTGCGCTGACGCTCGCCGCCCTTTTTCCGGCGCGACACCGGCTGCTGTGCCGCGCCGGAACGGGTTCCGTAAAAGTTTTTATGCGTTTTGATGCACAGGGTATTGACAAGCTCGCGCGGATATGCTAATATTGTATCAAGTTAGCCACTGCTAACTCAATTAAATGCGTTCAGCTCATCATATGCTGACTGCATCGATGCCCCGGCACGCATTTTACACGGTACAATAGAAATAACGTTTGGTTAGCAGTTGCTAACTCAGCGAAAAGGAGGAATCACAAATGAGCGTCGTGATTGTAGGCGGAAACGAACGGATGGAGCGTCAATACGCCGAGCTTTGCAAAAATTATTCATGTAAAGCAAAGGTGTTCACCAAAACCGCCGGAAGTATGCGGAATATCGGCTCTCCGGATCTCATCGTGCTGTTCACCGGAACGGTGTCGCACAAGATGCTGCGCTCGCTTGAAAGCGAGACGAAGGGACAAAATATCCGCATCGCGCGCAGCCACACAAGCTCCCTTACCGCGCTGCGCAACATCCTTGATTCCCACGTCGGAGGCGGCGCTAATGTCTGAAACGCTGATGATAAGCGCCTGCTCGCCGACGATGGCGGGGCTCAAAACCGGCAGCCTTTTCAGTTGCACGTTTGAAAGCCGGGATGAGCTTTTGAAAAGCATCCGCCGCTTCAACCGCATATTCTCTTCAAGGGGCGTGCGGCTGCTGCCGCTGCGCATCGGCGAGAGGCGCGCGCTCATATATATGTATCGACCGGACAGGCTGCGCCGCGACCTCAAAGACGACCTTGCCGGACGCCTCCTCAGCGAGCGTGCCTATCCCTCCGCAAGCCCCGGCCAATGCGTCGCGGAGCTGAGGCGCCGCCTTGACCGCAACAAGGATTTTCCGCATGAGATTGGGCTTTTCCTCGGCTATCCCGCCGAGGACGTGGACGGCTTCATTCGCTGCGGCGCACGCGCGGCAAAGCGCTCCGGTGCGTGGAAGGTCTACGGCGACGAGGAGGAGGCAGCCAAAAAATTTGCGCTGTACCGAAAGTGCACCGACGCCTACAAGCGCGCCTATCAGAGAAACGGAGCGTTTGACAAGCTCGTTGTAAGTGTTAAAAACAACTAAAAGGAAGTGTTGATTATGAGTAAAATTGCTGTAGTTTATTGGAGTGGCACCGGAAACACCGAGGCAATGGCGAACGCCGTCGCGGACGGCGCGCGTGAGGCGGGCGCTCAGGCCGAGGTGATCACCGCCGTCAAATTTGACGCGGCCACGCTCGATTCCTTCGACGCCGTCGCCTTTGGCTGCCCGTCCATGGGCGCCGAGGAGCTGGAGGACAGCGAGTTTCTGCCGATGTTCTCTGCCTGCGAGCCGAAGCTCGGAGGCAAAAGGCTCGCGCTGTTCGGCTCCTATGGCTGGGGCGACGGTGAGTGGATGCGCAACTGGGAGGAGACCTGTCGCAACGACGGCGCTCTCCTTGTCTGCGACAGCGTAATCTGCAACGAAGCGCCGGACGGCGACGCCGTCGCCTCCTGCAAGGCGCTTGGCGCGGCGCTCGCGTAAAGTCCCGCCGTCCCTCTGACCCTCCGGCCAAGCCGGGGGGTCTTATCCTTTTTGCGTGGGATTTTCTATTGCCTTTTCGAAGCGTTTGAGCTATAATTTAGAAAAGGATGTGATCCCGTGCCGCCGCTTGCACTGCTGATAAAGCCGGTCTCCGGCGCCTGCAACATGCGCTGCAAATATTGCTTCTATTGCGACGAGATGGCAAGCCGACGCAGCGCGTTGCGCGGAAAAATGTCACGCGAAACGCTGGAAACGCTCGTCCGCCGCGCCTGCGAATACGCGTCCGGACGGCTTTCGTTCATTTTTCAGGGTGGCGAGCCAACGCTTGCAGGGCTGGATTTTTATCGCGAGCTCGTCGCGCTCCAGCATAGATATGCGCCTCCGGGGCTTGACGTGCGCAATTCCATCCAGACAAACGGCCTGCTCATCGACGCCGAATGGGCCTCCTTTCTCGCCGAAAACCGCTTTCTGACCGGCGTCTCGCTCGACGGCCTCGCGGAGCTTCACGACCCCTTCCGCCCCGATACAAACGGCTGCGGCACCTATTCCCGCGCACTCGCCTCGGCGAGGCTGCTGCAAAAAAGCGGCGTCAACGTCAACATCCTATGTGTTATCAGCAATATATCTGCACGTCACGGCACAAAGCTCTATCGCGCGCTCACCTCTGCCGGGTTTGATTGGCTGCAATTCATCCCCTGCATCCCCCCGCTCGACGCGCCCGCCCGCTCCTTTGACCTCACGCCCGCGCGCTATCTCGATTTTCTCACAGCCTCCTTCGCCTGCTACCGCCAGGACCGCCTCAACGGCGTCCATATCAGCGTGCGCTTCTTTGACGACCTCCTGCGCCGCCTTGCCGGACGCCCCGTAGAGAGCTGCGGCATGAACGGACGCTGCGCCGTCACCCTCACCGTCGAGAGCGACGGCTGCGTCTATCCCTGCGACTTCTACGCTCTCGACCGCTATCTTCTCGGCAGCATTCACGACTGCGGCCCCGGCGAGCTGCTGAAAAGCGATACGGCGGCGCGCTTTGTCGCCGAATCCGTCCCGCTCCCTCCGGAATGCGGTGTCTGTGAATATTTTGCGCTCTGCCGCGGCGGCTGTCGCCGGGACCGCGATTTCGGCGGCAGTCTTGGCCCCAACCGCTGGTGCGGAGCTTATCGGGAATTTTTTCGCCGGATATTGCGGCAAGCATGATATAAATCGTATCTCCTGCATTCATATATAACAGAAATACAAAAGGAGCATGATTATCTTGACCACACAAACTGTCAACGAAAAGCTCGCCTCGCTGCGCGTCTCGATGAAGCTGCGCGGGATAAACGGTTACGTCATCCCCAGCGCCGACCCTCATCTCAGCGAATACTTCTCCCCGCACTGGGCGGCGCGCGCGTATTTCAGCGGCTTTACAGGCTCTGCGGGAACGCTTGTCGTCACCGAAAACGAAAGCGCGCTCTGGACCGACGGGCGCTATTATCTTCAGGCGTCGATGCAGCTTGAGGGCAGCGAGATACGCCTGATGCGCGCAGGCGAGCCGGACTGCCCGAAGCTTTTCGACTACCTCCGCGACACGCTCCCCTCCGGTGGCGTCGCCGCTCTCGACGGTATGCTCTTCTCCGAAAACGCACTTTGCTCTGCACGCGCCACGCTCGGGCAGAAAAATATCGTTCTGCGTCTTGACGGCTCCGTCGTCGATGAAAACTGGTCCTGCCGTCCCACCGAGGCTTTCACGGAGGTGTTTGAGCTTGACGAGGCCGTCGCAGGCTGTTCCCGCGCCGAAAAGCTTGCCGCACTGCGCGCACGCCTTGCAGAAAAGGGCGCCGGCTCCACCGTCGTCGCCTCCCTTGACAGCATCGCGTGGCTGCTTAACATACGCGCGGACGACGTCCACGACAACCCCGTAGTCGCATCGTTTCTCTATCTCGACGCCGCCTCCGCCGTGCTTTTCACCGAATCCTCCCGCATCCCGGCGGACGTGCTTGCACACCTTGCCGCCGACGGCGTATCCGTTATGGGCTACCACGAGCTCACCCGGTTCCTTGAGGGCGTTTCCTCACCCGAAAAGCTGCTCTGCGACCCCAATACTCTCAACGGCCAGATCTTCGCTGCGGCGCGCTCGAACACGAATTTTGAGATTGTCTCCGACACCGACCCCATTATCGCGATGAAGGCCGTCAAGAATTCCTGCGAGCTGCGCCGTCAGCACAACGCCTATCTCAAGGACGGCTGCGCCCTCGCCGAGTTCTTTTCCGAGCTGGACGAGCGCCTTGCGAACGGCGAAACGCCGACCGAATACGAGCTTGTCGCGCCGCTCGCCGCCTATCGCCGCGCACAGTCCGGCTGCCTTGGCGACAGCTTCGATGCAATAATTGCCTACCACCGGAACGCCGCCGTCGTCCACTATTTCCCTGAGGAGGACAGCGCCGCCACAGTGCGCCCGGAGCACCTGCTGCTTGTTGACAGCGGCGGGCAATATCTCGACGGCACCACCGACACAACCCGCACCGTCGCGCTCGGCCCCGTGACAGACGAGGAAAAACGCAGCTTCACCCTTGTGCTAAAGGCGCACATCGCGCTTTCCTCCGCCGTTTTCCCCGAGGGTACCTCCGGACGCGCGCTTGATACGCTTGCCCGCATCAACCTCTGGAAATACGGTCTCAACTACCGTCACGGCACCGGTCACGGTGTCGGCTTCCTGCTCAACGTCCACGAGGGCCCGCACAGCTTCTCCGGCGATCTGCCGCTGCGCGAGGGCATGGTCATCACCATCGAGCCGGGCTTCTATCAGGACGGCGGCTACGGCATCCGCACCGAGAACGTATCCCACGTCGTAGAGGCGTGCCGCACCGAATACGGTCGTTTCCTGCGCCTTGAAAACTTTACCGTATTCCCGATGGACACCACCTGCATCGATTTTTCTCTGCTAACTCAGGAGGAACGCGAGTGGCTCAAGGGCTACAACAACGACGTTATCGACCGCCTTTCCCCGCTTGTCAGCGAACGCGCACGGCGCTGGCTCTCGCGGTACCGCCTCTGAGCACCCCGCAAAAGGCGCCCTTTCCATTAAAAAGCATATTCGTGCACAGCGTCTCCTGATTAGAAAACGAAGCTCAAGAGCGAACGCCTTTTGCCCTCGCCTGCGTTGCTTTTGTTCGCGCCGCATCATCAGCGCCGCACAAAAACGCGCTGCTTTGCTGCACGCAAAAAGCGTCTCGCTCCGATGCCGGCGCGCTTTCGCCGGAGGGACAAGGACTTACCGGCGAAAGCCTTTTCTCTCAGGAAATGCCACCTTCGGCGCTCTCCCTCCTCATCCCGGCGCTTTCCTGCCGCTCCATAACAAAATACAGAACAAAATCGCAAAAACCAGAGCTTGATTTTGAGGCGGTTTTGGTATATAATAAAAATGTAAGCGCTTTCAAATATTTCGCAATATCTATATCTCTTATACTGGAGGAATACGGCCATGAAAAGAGTCGTCGAGCTTAACGGCTGCTGGCGGTTCGCGCCGACTCTCGATCAGCGCCCATGGAACAACCACAACATAACGCAGTCCTCGCTTCCTCTCTACGCCTCGCCGGAGCTTTGCCGCCGCGATTGGGAGCGCGTCAGCGTCCCCGGCGTCTGGCAGCGCTACGCCGAGAAATACAGCATTTACGAGGGCGTATGCTGGTACTGCCGCGAGTTTGCGCTCGATTCGCTCGACGGTGTGGACGCGGCGCGTCTGCGCTTTGAGGGCGTCAACTACCGCGCCGACGTCTACCTCAACGGCATCCCTGCGGGCTGTCACGAATCCGGCTACACCGAGTTTTTCCTCGACGTCTCCGATATGCTGCGCGCGGGCGAGAATTTCATCGCCGTGCGCGTTGATAACCGCCCGCTCATCATGAAATGGCCCAATGACTGGGGCTACTTCAACTACGGCGGCATCCACCGCGGCGTTTCGCTCCAGCTTTTCGGTGGAGATTACATTGACGCTCTTGAAACGACGCCCGAGCTCGACCCTGTCACCGGAGACGGCCTGCTGCATCTGCGCGGAAGCGTCTGCGGCAAAGGCCCCGTCGTCGTCGCACTCGACGGGCGCGTCGATGAGCTCCGCCCGGTCTCCGGCCGCTTCGACGCCGTACTGCGCTATCCCGGCGTCTCCCCGTGGTCGCCGGAATCGCCGAGCCTCAGCCGCCTCACGGTCAGCATTGGCGGCTGCACGCAGCTCGACTGCGCCGTTGGCTTCCGCCACCTTGAGGCACGCGGCGGCAGGGTGCTGCTCAACGGCCGGGAGACGCGCCTGAACGGCTGCTGCTATGTCTTTGATTCGCCCGAATCCGGGCTTGTCATGACGCGCGAGCAGCTTATGGCCGATCTTGCCGAGATGAAGGCGGCAAACGTCAACGCAATACGCACGCATTATCCGATGGATGAAAAGTTCTACGAGCTGTGTGACGAGATGGGCTTCCTCGTCTGGATAGAACCGAACGTCTACTGCTGCAAGCCTGCCGCGGAGGAGACCGGCACCTTCTTCTCCCGGCCCGACAGCGTGGAAACGGCGCGCGGGATGATGCGCGAAATGATATCCTCCGCGCGGCGCTTTGCCGGCGTCGCTTTCTACGGCATCGGTAACGAGTGCAACGTCGAGCATCCGGAGGCCATGCCCTTCTTCCGTGAGCTTTCCGCCATTGCTCGCGCCGCCGACCCCACTCGCCTCATCGGCTTTGCGGCGCTTTATGGGCTGACCGGCGAGATACCGGACATTGTCGACGTTCTCGGTATCAACTCCTATTTTGGCTGGTACGACCGCATCTCCGCCATAAACCGCTTTGAGCGCATCGAGCCGCAGAACGGCTCTGTCCGCGTGGATGCCGTCGAGCTGTCCGGCTTCCACGCGCTCATGGAGGACGTTTTTGGCCGCATACCGTCTGATATGCCGGTGCTGCTGACCGAATTCGGCGGCGACTCCATCCCCGGCTGTTTTTCATCGGCAAACGACCTCTGGAGCGAAAACTACCACGCCGCCGTCGTCTCCTCGATGATTGCCGCGTCGAGGGAGTATGACAACATCTCCGGTACATTCGTCTTTGCCTTCACCGATTATCTTGACCCCAGCAAGCCGCGCAACGGCTTCTGGCGCGAGCAAAATCTCAAGGGCATGCTCACCTTTAACCGCGACCGCAAGCTGCCCTTCTACGCACTGCGCGACGCCTACGCGAAATAGCGCGCAAAAAGGCAGTCCGCGTCCGCGGCTCAATTGCCGCAGTCCACGGGCCGCCCCGCTTAAAAAACAGTACAGCCTCTTCGCCGGAAATATCCTCTCCGGCGAATTTTTTATTTGTCGTCTCCTTCGCCGAATATCAGCCGGTAGAGCGCCGGTTCGACTCCGAACTCGTTCATCGCGGCCCGAACCTGCGCAAGCGCCTCGCTCCGGTGCTCCTCCGTCGTCGAGCGGCGCCGGACGGCTCGTATCATCAGATTCTTCGGCGTGTGCGAAAGATCCACAAACTCCATAAGCTGCGTCTTATAGCCGCTGTATTCCAGCAGATTCGCGCGTATCGCGTCCGTCGTCAGCGCCGCCATACGCTCCTGTATCACGCCGTATCGCGAATAGAGCGGCAGTGTTTTCGGCTTGACGCGCTGCATCTGCGCGTTCAGCTCGTGCTGGCAGCACGGCACGGAAAATATCAGCCGCGCGCCCCACCTTATCGCGTTGTACAGCGCGTAGTCGGTCGCCGTGTCGCAGGCATGCAGCGATATGACGATATCGACTCCGTCCGTCGTATAATCCCTGATATCGCCCACCTCAAAGCGCAGCCGGTCGTAGCCGTAGCGCCGTGCCGCCTCCGAGCAGCTTTCGATGACCTCTCGCTTCAGGTCAAGCCCCGTTACGTTCACCTCAAGCCCGCGCACCTCGGTGAAATAGTAGTAGAGTATGAAGGTCAGATAGGACTTTCCGCAGCCGAAATCGATGATATTGAGCGTTCCCTTGCCCAGCGTCCCGAGCTCGTCGTCGATTATTTCGAGAAATCGATTGATCTGACGGTACTTGTCGTACATGGAGCTGACTATGCGCCCCTCCGGCGTGAACACGCCCATATCGATCAGCGCCGGAACTATCGTGCCCTCCGGGATCAGATAATTCTTTGCGCGGTCGTGCGTCTCGCTTAGCTTGACCTTCGTCTCGCTTGCGACCGATTTATACGACGCCTTCCCCTTCCTCGAGATCAGTATCATCTGTTCCCTGCCGCAGCTCCACGCGTTGAGCTGCAAAAAGTCTCCCTCAAGCAGCTCGCAGCAGAGCCTTTTCACGTCTTCGCGCCCAAGGTTGCTGTGGAACACCTGCGTTTTCGTATATTTCGCCGCCTGATAGCCCTCGCCGCGCCGCGTGATTTCCACCCTTCTGAACTCGACGTCCTTCGCCGATGGCTTGCTCACGACTATCCTCAACGGCTCGCCGTCCATTATCTCCGAGACGTACCTTTCGTAATCCTGCATCTGACTTGCCCTCTGTATATTTTTGTTCCGTTTTTGCGGTCAGGCGTCGCGCGTCGCAACAAGGTTTGCGCCGGTGCCGAACAGATCTGGCACAACAATCTGACCGCATTTAACCGGAGCGGTCACAGCCGCCGCGCGGATACGCTTCATGCACTCGAAGATGAGCTCCTTGGGGATATCGTGGTCGGTCTTGACAGGCAGCCGCTCATGCTCGGAGCCGGTGAGCCGAACCGTCGAGGTGACCGTTCTCATCGGATGCAGCAGCTCGTTTCTGGCGTATTCCAGCCCTTTCGGGCAGCCATATCCGACAATGCTTCCGGCATTTTCCGTATCCACCGCAATGCGGCACCCCTTCGGGCAGACTATGCAGGTAATGTTCTTTTTCATTCCGCTCACTCCTTCGTTCTTATCTCTATCGAAAGCTCTCCGCCGGCCGCCCCTTCAAGCATCTGCCGCGGTATCACAACGTGCTCCATCTCGGCAGGCAGCAGCTGCTCTCGCCGGAACGTCGCCAGCGTCTCTCCGCCGTGCACCACCGCTATCTCGGACGCTCCTGACGGCCTGCGCACGCGGAAGAACGCCTCGATATATTTTCCCGCGCGGCTTATCGCCGCTCTTTGCGGCACTACATACGATACGCCCTCTCCGGGAACGAGCGACACCATATCCTCCGGCGACGGGGCCGCAAAGCCTCCGGCCTTGACATATTCCGCGGCGGCGCGTCCGGCGATCATGCTCTCTTTTGTCACGAAATCCACAAGGTCGTGGACGTGCAGCACGTTGCCGCAGGCAAACACGCCGTCAAGCTCCGTCTGACGGTCCTGCCAGACGACCGCGCCGTTGGTGCGCCGGTCTATCGGCACTCCGGCGCTGCGGCTCAGCTCGTTCTCCGGAATCAGGCCGACCGACAGCAGCAGTGTATCGCATTCGAAGGTAATCTCGGTGCCTGGAATGGGCGCGAGACGCTCGTCAACGCGGCTCACCGTGACCGCCTCGAGGCGCGAATGCCCCTTGATATCGGTTACTGTGTGAGAAAGATACAGCGGGATGTCGTAGTCCTCGAGGCATTGTGCGATGTTGCGCTTCAGTCCGTTGGAATAGGGCATCAGCTCGCAGACGGCGAGCACCTTTGCGCCCTCAAGCGTCAGGCGGCGCGCCATGATCAGGCCGATATCGCCGGAGCCGAGTATAAGCGCGCGCCTACCGACCATATAGCCCTCTATGTTGATGTAGCGCTGGGCTGTTCCGGCGGTGAAAACGCCGGAGGGACGCTCTCCCGGAATAGCTATCGCGTCGCGGGTGCGCTCGCGGCAGCCCATCGCAAGAACGACCGCGCCCGCCTCCAGACAGCGGTAGCCGCCGGACGCGCCGGAAACCCAGACCCTTTTTGGCCTGCCCGGAGTTATAGTGAGCACCATCGTATCGGTGAGTGTCTCTATCCCGGTTCCGTGCAGCATCTCGATGAAGCGTTGAGCGTATTCCGGCCCTGTGAGCTGCTCCTTGAAAAAATGCAGGCCAAAGCCGTTATGTATGCACTGGTTAAGTATGCCGCCAAGCTCGCGGTCGCGCTCGATGATGAGCACGCGCCCCGCGCCGTTTTTATTTGCTTCAATCGCAGCGGCAAGACCCGCGGGGCCTCCGCCGACAACGATAACGTCGTAGCTGTTGTTCATGTTGCAGTCCTCCCTTTCGCCCTATTCGCCGCGCGGCCTGACTATCCAGCTACCGTCGCGATCCTTGAGCACGTCCTCTGGCGCTATGCCGAGCTCGCGCACCATCAGCTCCAGCACGCGCGGACCGCAGAAGCCGCCCTGACAGCGGCCCATCCCCGCGCCGCACCGGCGCTTTACTCCGTCTATGCCGACCGGCGGAATGGGCGAATGCAGCGCCGAAATGATCTCGCCCTCGGTAATGGTCTCGCAGCGGCAGATGACCCGGCCATACTCCGGATGCCCGGCTACGAGGCGGGCGCGCGCCTCGTTATCAAGCTCTTTGAAGCGGACAACACGGCGCGTGCCGTTGAAGCCGTCCTTTTTGACAAGCGGCAGTCCGGCGTTTTCAAGCAGCTTCAACGCCTCGAGCGCTATTGCGGGTGCGGAGGACAATCCGGGAGACTTGATGCCCGCAACGTTAATGAAGCGCGGCTCGACCGGCGAGGGTGCGATAATGAAATCGTCGTGGTCGGAGTTTGCGCGCACACCCGCAAAGTTGCGGATGTTGTCGCGGTAGACGACGCCGTCGGTGGTTCTGGCCGCCGTTTTGCGCACAAAATCGAGAGCGGCGCGTGTGGTGCCGGTATTGTCTGGGTCGTCTGTATTTGCCGCGTCCGGGCCGACGATGAGATTCCCGTGGACGGTTGGCGAGACGAGCACGCCCTTTCCCGCCTCGGACGGGCACTGGAACATCACATGCCCAAACAGCGTGCCCTGCGATTTATCGAGCAGATAATACTGCCCCTTCGACGGGATGATGTGAAAACCGGGATCCGTTCCCTCGCCGAACAGGCCGAGCGCGGCTATCTCGCCGCTGTGCACTCCGGCGGCATTGACGATGTAGCGCGCCTGCACCGTCTCGCCGTTTTCGGCAGTCACGGTGAATACGCCGTTTTCGCGGGAGAGCTTCTCCGCCTTGAAGCGCAGCTTATAGTGCGCGCCGTTGGTCACGGCGTTTTCGGCGAGTGCTATGGCGTATTCCCACGGATTGATTATACCTGCGGAGGGTGCAAGCAGAGCGCCCTCTGCCTTTTCGCTGACGTTCGGCTCGAGCGCGCGCAGCTCGTCCCTGTCGATCAGCCGTATGCCGGGGACTCCGTTTGCGACGCCGTTATGATAGAGTCTGCGTATCGTTTCGAGTTCTTCGCCTCTAAAAGCGAGAACCAGCGAGCCTATGCGCCTGAACGGGACGTCCAGCTCGCGGCAGACAGCCTCCGTCATGCGGTTGCCCTCGACGTTCAGGCGCGCCATGAGCGTGCCCGGCGCGGGGTCGTAACCGGCATGGATTATGGCGCTGTTTGCGCGGGTCGCACCGCAGGAGACGTCGTTCTCCCTGTCGGTCAGCAGCACGGACAGCTTCATGCGCGAAAGCTCCCGCGCAATGGAGCAGCCGACTATGCCCGCGCCGATGATGACTACATCATAGATCATATTAGCGTAACCTCCGTTTGGTATAATTAAGCTCAGATTATACAAATTGTAATTTCTGCGCGTAAAAAAGTAACGCAAATCAGGCCCTCTCATGGGCATTGATCTGCGTTACTCTTTAACTCTACGCTATCTGCCATTATTATATCACCAATCGCAGCGGATTGCAACAAAAAGTTACTGGCCGCGGCGAAAAAGCCGCGGCCCACCGCCTCTGCAAGCGAGCAGACATGCAGAATGATCAAATTTGGAGGCTCAACTCATTTTATATAGAATATCTCGCCGTTCGCAAGCTTCTCGCACTCGTAGTCGTAGACGCTGCGCATGTTGATGGCTTCAACGTCGGACTGTAGCTGCTTCCACAGAGCCTCAAATTCCGCCTCGTCCTTCGCGTAGATCATCTTCCAGCAGGTGTTTGCCTCGAATGCGGCCCCGCGGGTGAGAATATCGGCCATGTCTTCTCTCATATTGTTGTCCCGGAGATCGGTGCGATATACCGAGAACCTGTCAAGCGCGTTGAGAAGTCCAACCTCGGAGAGGGTGACGTCGCCGAGATCGACGTTGTACCGCTCCTTACAGAAGGCTTCCCACTCCTTCTGGATATCGCTCTTGTTTTCATCGGATACCGGCCAGCTTCCGGCATCAGCGGTCACGCCGTAGACCGGATGCGGGGTCTGATAGTAGCTGAGGAGGCGGATATTAAAGCCCGGCTGATTTCTGATGTTACCGCCCTCGGCGAAGACTACGGTCTCGTCCTCCTGCATTTCACGGCCGAAATCGGTGACATAGGGCACGCCGTCGTCGTTGAGATCCCAAAATTCGCCCTGCGGGCCAAACAGGCAGTACCAGACGTTGTCATAGTCGCAGGCAAAGTTGATGACATCGATCACACGGTCGAGCTTGTCACTCTTGGAGGAGACGCCAAGACCGGCATTGCCGTTCCAGTTGCCGAGGATCCACGCGCCGGAATAGGATACCGGATGATAATCGTCATAGAGCACAAGCCTGCATTTTGCGGGACTTGCATAGGCGTATCCGGAATAGGTGCGCTCGGACTCTATCTTGGCAAGAAAGTCGTCCCATGTCTGGGTCGGCGTGTCCGGATCGAGGATGCCGGCCTGCTGCGCCTTAAAGAGAAATTTGAGAACCTGATAAGCTATGCTGTTGTCGTCATATGCGTAGGAGGTGCTCATGTCGTCCAGCTTGACGAGCGCCGGCCATAAGCCCCAATAATAACCAAGCTGCTGAATAAATTGTCCCGAATGATTCAGAAAGTTGCCGTCCCACGAGGTAAAGGAGGTTATGCCGTAGGCAGTCTGCCCCTCCTCGTTGGTCGGGTGCTTGTCCTGTATCCACCTGAGCACCGGGATAAAGTCCTCAAGATGCTTGAGCTCCGGGTAACCGTTTACCTCGATGTATTCCTCAAAATAGGGAAGATGGATACGCATGCCGTACTCGGTGCCGCCGAAATCGGTGTCATACTCGCTGGATGCGCCGGGGAGGAAATAGAGCGCTGAGCCGCCGCCGAAAGTATTGCGGGAATAATCAAGCGCCTCGCTGGTGACGGCGAGGTATACGTTGGGTATGGCGTCCTTATATTCGTCGAGATCGACGACCTGCCGCGCGGTTATGGCCCCCTTTATATTATCGACCACATGGAAGAAAAACGCATCCGGAAGGTTATCCGCCGCAATATACGTCGCCGGATCCGCGTCCAGTCCGTTTATGATGTTGAGGGTCACGCCGGTTTTTTCCTTGAGGTATTCGGTCCACCAGAAGCCCTCCTGCAAACCGGAGCCTACGTTGAACATAACCTCAACGGTAACGGGCTCCTTGGGCTGCTCATCCTCCTTGCTGCTCTCGTCAGCCTTGGAGGCCTCGCTCTTGCTCTCTCCAGGCTTGGAGCCGTCCTGCGTCTCCCCGGCGCAGCCGCCAAGCAGGCAGACCGTCATCGCCGCGCACAGAAGCAGCGCCAGAAACATTCTAAGCTTGCGGTTCATCGTGTTCTCTCCTTTTTCTTTGAATTTTCCGTTCAGGCCGTCCTCATGCTTTTCCCCGGCGGCCCTGTCCGGGCGGTGCGACGCTTTGCAACAAGAGAACGCTTTCCCGACAGAGGGGCTCCGTTCTCCGCAAGGCCCGTTCTCTCATTGCAAGCTGTCGTTTGGTTACCGCACTTTGTCGGACACGGTGCGGGCGGAATCCGGCGAGATGGCGGATATCCACAGCAACATCCTCCGGCTGACAGACCGTACTCAAAGCCTGGAGACCGACTTTGCACAAAAGCTCATCGAGCTGAAAAAGGCGCAGAGCCTTGCGCTTCAAACACAGCTCAATCCTCATTTTCTGCTGAACACGCTTCAAATGATCTGCTTCTCGCTTATCGATGAGAACCACGGCGACACCGAGGCTGTGAAGATGATATCGCTGCTGTCGGACATATTGCGCAGCAGCCTCAACACGCGGGATTATATGATCAAGCTTGACGAGGAGCTGGCGCTGACGGAGAAATACCCCCAGCTTGAGCTTATCCGCAGCGACGGCGGCTTCCGGACGGAGTATGATATCGACCCGCAGACGCGCGGCAAAAGGATACTGCGGTTCATGTTCCAGCCGCTGCTCGAAAACTGCGTGCTGCACGGCTTTTCGCAATGCCGTAAAGCGGACAGGACGATAACGATAACCACGCGGCTTGAAAAGCTGAGGGGCGGCGAGCAGTTGACGATAACAATAGCGTATAACGGCGACGGGATGGAGCGAGAAAAGCTGGAGAAGCTGCGAGAGGCTTTGGCGGCGGGCTTTCTGCCGGAGACGCGCAGCATCGGCATCATGAACGTCAGCATGCGGCTGCGGCTGATATACGGGGACACGGCGGAGCTGCGGGTGGATTCGCAGCGCGGCGAAGGCACGGCGGTCGCCATCACCCTGCCTGTCTGATGCTTGACAACGGCGCGTGCACGGTGTAGAATAAGGAGTGATCCGTTCAAAAATAAACCGTTAGGAAGCGATGAAGACATGCCGTCAGCCAAGCCGAAGGGTCAGTCCGGCGACGAGAAATTTATTATGATGACCACCCTGCCCGTGGAAAAGCTCATATGCAGGTTCGCCGTGCCGACCATCATAAGCATGCTCGTCACCACCTTTTATAACCTTGCGGATACCTTTTTCGTCCGCCAGCTCCGGAACGACAGCATGGTCGCCGCCGTCGGCGTCGTGCTGCCGCTTATGTCGGTGATACAGGCCGTCGGCTTCTTCTGCGGCCACGGCTCCGGCAACTATATCTCCCGTGCGCTCGGGCGGCGCGACTACGCCGGCGCCAAAACCATGGCGACGACCGGCTTTTGCTATTCCGTCGCGCTCGGGCTGCTGCTGACAGTGTTCGGTCTCATCTTCCGCGAGCCTCTCGCTCTGCTGCTCGGCGCAAAAACGGAGGCCACCACCCGCGCCACCGTCGAATATATGACCTATATTCTCGCCGCAACTCCGTTCATGACCGGCGCGCTGGTGCTGAACAACCAGCTCCGCATGCAGGGCAACGCTTTCTTTGCGATGGTCGGTCTCGTCTCGGGCGCAGCCGTCAACATCGCGCTCGATCCGCTGCTGATATTCTCCCGCGGCGACGTCGTTTTCGGCGGCTCGCTCACGATCCCCTTCGGCGCGGGGATGGGTGTGGGCGGCGCGGCGCTTGCCACCGCGATAAGTCAGGTCATCAGCTTCCTCCTGCTGCTTATCGGCCACCTCCGCAGCGACAGCATCCGCATAAATCCGCGCTCCTTCTCGCCAAGACTCTATTATATCCGCGGCATCGTTCAGGGCGGTCTGCCGTCGCTCGCGCGTCAGGGGCTTGCCAGCATTGCCACCGCCTGCCTCAACCACGCCGTAGGCATCTACCTCTCCGGCGACGAGCTTATCGACGCGGCGCAGGCGGCGATGACCGGCGTATCCAAGCTGACGCTGTTCCTCTCCTCGGCACTCATCGGCTTCGGTCAGGGCTTCCAGCCGGTCTGCGGCTTCAACTACGGCGCGGGAAGATACGACCGCGTCCGCCGCGCCTACTGGTTCTGCATTCGCGTCTCTCTCGTCGTGCTGATCGCCCTTTCCATCCTTGGCTACAGCTTCGCCGTCCCGATCGTCGGCGCCGTCGCCGGAAGCAGCCAGCTCGCCGCAGATATCGCGGTATTCACTTTCCGCGCGCAGCTCGTCACCTTCCCGCTGATGTCATGGGTCATCCTGTGTAACATGATGCTGCAAAACATCGGCATGACCGTCCGCGCAACCATCGTCGCGATGGCCCGGCAGGGACTGACCTTCCTGCCGGTTGTGCTGCTGCTCCCGCTCATATTCTCCTCCTGCGGAAAGGATCCGCTGCTTGGCATCCAGCTCGCGCAGCCTGTCGCCGACCTGCTCTCGGTTGCGATTTCCCTGCCAATTGGCCTCGTCGTTCTAAAGCAGCTCAAAACGCAGCCCGCCGTCAGTTCCGACAAAAACTGAGCGCGTGGGCCCGTTTCTTTCTGCTTGACAATATCACACCAAACTGGTATACTTAGTTCAAAGCCATATACCCTCCAATACGTGACTGACGGATATGTGAATCGACACAGGGGAGCGCATTGGAAATATTATTGCCGACCGTCTGGGCAGTCTTGTGTACGTACAGCACGTATGCAAGACTGCCCGTTTTCAATATTAACCGGAAAGGAAGCGATAAAATGATGGAGATATACGACGCATGGGACGGCTTCACCGGGGGAAGCTGGCAGCAGGAGATCGACGTCCGATCGTTCATACAGGCAAACTACACGCCCTATACCGGCGACGGCGCGTTCCTCGCGGGAGCGACAGAGCGCACGAGCATGCTGATGAAGCGGCTTAACACGCTGCTTACGCTGGAACGCGAATACGGCGGTGTGCTGGATATAGACACCGACACCGTCTCGTCGCCGGCAAGCTACGCGCCCGGCTATCTCGACCGCGAGCACGAGCTAATCGTGGGCCTACAGACCAATCGCCCGCTCAAGCGCGGCGTCAACCCGTTCTGCGGCATCAGAATGGCACGCGAGGCGTGCGCGCATTACGGCTACAGGCTCAGCGACAACATCGAGAACGAGTTTCGCTACCGCACCACCCACAACGACGGTGTTTTCCGCGCATATACAAGGGAGATGCGCCTTGCTCGCCACTGCGGCGTCATCACCGGCCTGCCCGACGCCTACGGGCGCGGACGCATCATCGGCGATTACCGCCGAGTCGCGCTCTATGGCGTTGACGAGCTTATCGCTCAAAAGGAGCGCGACAAGGAACGCGTCGGGCTTGATCTCACCAACGCCGCCGCCATACGCCTCTCGGAGGAGCTTTATCAACAGATTGCCTTTCTCGGCAAGCTGCGCGAGATGGCGTCGATGTACGGCTTTGACATAAGCCGCCCCGCCTCCACCGCCCGGGAGGCGATACAGTGGCTCTATTTCGCCTATCTCGCCGGGATAAAGGAGCAGAACGGCGCGGCGAACTCGCTCGGGCGCACCAGCACCTTCATCGATATCTACATCGAGCGCGACCTTGAGCGCGGCGTCCTCACCGAATCCGGTGCGCAGGAGCTGATGGACGACTTCGTGATGAAGCTGCGCATGGCGCGCCACCTGCGCACCCCGGAATACAACGAGCTGTTCGGCGGCGACCCGATGTGGATAACCGAGGCCGTCGGCGGCATCGGCGAGGACGGACGCCCACTCGTCACCAAAAACAGCTTTCGCGTGCTCAACACGCTCTATAACCTCGGCCCCGCGCCGGAGCCGAACCTCACGGTGCTCTGGTCGAAGGCGCTGCCCGAGGGCTTCAAGCGCTTCTGTGCCAAGCTCAGCATCGATACCGACTCGATACAATATGAAAACGACGACCTCATGCGCCCCATCTACGGCGACGACTACGCCATAGCCTGCTGTGTCTCGGCGATGAAGGTGGGCAAACAGATGCAGTTCTTCGGCGCGCGCTGCAATTTGCCAAAGCTGCTGCTGCTTGCGCTCAACGGCGGACGCGACGCCGCCTCCGGCAAGGCTCTCGGCCCACAGGAGGAGGTCTATCCCGGCGAATACCTCGACTACGACGAGGTCTGCGCGCGCCTTGCCCGCTATATGCAGTGGCTCTGCCGCCTCTATGTCTCAACGATGAACGTCATCCACTATATGCACGACAAATACGCCTACGAAAAAACTCAAATGGCGCTGCACGATACCGACGTCCACCGCTTCATGGCGTTCGGCATCTCCGGGCTGTCGGTCATCACCGACTCTCTCAGCGCGATAAAATACGCCCGCGTCAGGCCCGTCCGGGACGGCGAGGGCTGCATCGTCGATTTTGAGACCTCCGGCTGCTTCCCGAAATACGGCAACGACGACGACCGAGCCGACCTCATCGCCAAAAGCCTCTGCCACGACTTCATTTCCGAGCTGCGCCGCACCCCGGCCTATCGCGGCGCGGAGCACACCCTCTCGGTGCTTACCATCACCTCCAACGTGATGTACGGCAAAAAGACCGCCGCCACCCCCGATGGCCGCCGCGCAGGCGAGCCGTTCGCCCCCGGCGCAAACCCGATGCACGGCCGCGAGGAAAACGGCGCGCTCGCCTCCCTCAACTCCGTCGCAAAGCTCGACTATGACGACTGCCGCGACGGCATCTCCAACACCTTTTCCATCACTCCCGACGCCCTCGGCAACAGTGCGGATGAGCGCATCTCCAATCTCTCCGCGCTGCTCGACGGCTATTTTGCCAAGCGCGCGCACCACATCAATGTCAACGTCATGAACCGCCAGACACTGCTTGACGCCTATAACGACCCCGAAAAATATCCCAACCTCACCATCCGCGTCTCCGGCTACGCCGTCAACTTTCACAAGCTCTCCCGCGAGCAGCAGCGCGAGGTCATAAGCCGCACCTTCCACGAGAGGCTTTGAGCCGTGAACGGACGCGTACACTCCTTTCAGAGCTTCGGCGCCGCCGACGGCCCCGGAATCCGCTGCGTCGTCTTTCTCAGCGGCTGCCCGCTGCGCTGCGGCTGCTGCCACAATCCGGACACATGGGACTTGAGCGGCGGTGAGGAGGCAAGCGCGGAGGAGATATTCGCAAGGCTGCTGCGCTTTCGCGAATACTTCGGCGAGACGGGCGGCGTGACCGTCTCCGGCGGCGAGCCGCTGATGCAAAGCGACTTCTGCGCCGGGCTGTTCTCGCTCTGCCGCGCCGCCGGGATAAACACCTGCCTCGACACCTCCGGCTGCATCCTCGACGATGGCGTCAAGCGGCTGCTCACCCTTTGCGATCTCGTGCTGCTCGACGTGAAATACACGAGCAACGAGGACTACCTCCGCTACGTCGGCTGCTCCTATTGGCAGGTGCTGGATTTTTACCGCTATCTCGTCACCTCCGGCGTTCCGATGTGGCTGCGGCAGGTGGTGCTCCCGTCGCTAAACGACGACGACGAGAACTACCGCCGCCTCGCACGGCTGCGCGACGAAGGTTGCGGCCTTGTCAGGCGCGTGGAGCTGCTTCCCTTCCGCAAGCTCTGCACCGTCAAATATGCCTCTCTCGGCATCGACTTTCCGTTCCGCGATATTCCCGAGCCCTCCCCGGCGCTGCTCGAACGCGCAAACGCCATACTCTCGGAGAGGCTTTAGCTCTTGAATAACGCAAAAACCGGACCCGCTCTCGATAAAAGCGGGTCCGGTCGTGTTTCGGTGAGATATCACCTGAGCACACCGAAATTTCTCAGCGGAAAGAGCGTGAAAACGGCGCGGCCCTTGACATTTTTGGCCGGTATATATGGGTCGTTCCACATCCTCGCGTCGTAGGAGCCTTTGCGATTGTCGCCGAAGAAAAGAAACTCTCCCTCCGGCACCTGAAACGTCCGGTTCTCATAGGAGGGAAAGACGACATAGTCCTCCTCAAGCATCTCCCCGTCCACGTAGACGACTCCGTCCCTTATCTCGATAAACTCGCCCGGCAGCCCGATCAGCCGCTTGATGAGCGTCTGTCCTGTCTCGTCGTTCCGGAAAACGAGGATATCGCCGCGCTTCGCCGTCTCCTCGATATTATGGGTGTGCAGAGCGAACAGCCAGCTCTTCTCCGCAATTGTCGGAATCATCGAGCCGGTCGGAACGAAGGAAAAGAAGAATACGAACTTTATCAGCAGCAGGATGACGATTATCTCGATTCCGAACGGGAGTATCCAGCCCTTGAACAGCCTTTTGAGCTTAGATTTGGGATCCTGCGGCAGATTCTCCTCAGCCACCTTCTTTTTTTCTCTGCGCTTAAGCACCGTTCTGTCCTCCATTTTTTCGTAATACATGAGCGGCGTCTCAGTTTTTGAGCGTTAAATGCACCGCGAAGCCACCAAAATCGCCCTCGAGATATGCAAAGGTGAGCTTGCCGGAGGCGTCGCGCTTAAAGCTCTCCCCGTCCGCCTTAAAGCCGCGCAGCTCAAGCTGGAACAGCGCCCGTTCAACGCTGTTGGCGCTGAACGCGATATGCCCCAGACGGCCGCGCCCGTCGTTCTTCATGATCTCCACAGAGGGCCCCGCAAAGAAGGATTTTGCGCCCTCCTTGATCTGCGCGCCGAGCAGCAGCGCGAATAATCCTGCGATGTTCGCCGCCTCGCCGCAGTCCGCCCCGTTGATTCCAATGTGCGCAAGCCGGATATCGAGCATCTTAGCGACCGCCTCGCGGGAGAGCGCCGTTATCGCCGCAAAATCTCCGGCAGCGATAAGCTCCGGCTTGACCATCCAGCTCCCTCCGCAGGCGACGACGTTCCCCATCGAGAGATAGTCGTTGAGGTTGGCCGCGTTCACGCCTCCGGTCGGCATAAATTTCACCGCGCCGTAGGGAGCGGACAGTGCCTTTAACACCTTGACGCCACCCATCGCCTCGGCCGGGAAGAATTTGACGGTATCCAGCCCCAGCTCGAGCGCCGCCTCTATGTCGCTCGGATTGGCGCAGCCGGGAACGACCGGTATGCCTTTTTCGCGGCAATACGCCACTACCCGCGGGTTTAACCCTGGGCTGACGATGAATCTGGCGCCCGCTCCCACCGCACGGTCAACCTGTCCGGTCGTGAGCACCGTGCCCGCGCCAACAAGCATCTCCGGCACGCCTTCGGCGATGCGGCGTATCGCGCCCTCGGCCTGCGCGGTCCGGAAAGTGACCTCCGCGACGGGGATCCCACCCTCGCAGAGCGCCCTTGCAAGCGGCACGGCGTCTTTCTCGTCGTCCAGCTTTATGACCGGCACGATGCCGACGGCGGATATCCTTTTCATGACCTCGCTTATCTCTTTCGCTTCCATTTTTCTTCCCCTTTTTCGGTAAAAATCATATTCAAACAGTTAAAACTGCCCCAAACTAAGCCTGCCGCTCCGCCGGCGCCAGACGCACAAGCTCCGTCCGGCGGGCAAAGCCGTCTCCGTAGACGGCTCGCCGGTACTCGGCGAGCAGCGCTCCGTCGGTGAAGCTATAGCTCAGCACGCCGTCTCCGGGCAATTCAAGCAGCCGGAGTATCTCCTCTTTCGTCAGCCGCAGCCGGCAGAGCGCCGCGGTGTGGCCGTTTCCCGCGTCCTGCACGCGCGCTGCGCGTATACTTTCCTCCACGATGCAGCTCTCGTCGATGTCCGCCTTGCGCAGCCGCTTTTCCAGCGCCGCGCGCAGATTGGATCGAGGCACCTTCGGGTGTCCGTCGGCGTAGCGTATGCGGTATTCTATCTCCACATGCTCGTCGGGGCCGCAGCGCGAGACGTACCACAGCAGCGGAGCGTTGACGTCGTCCAGATATTTTTCGTATTCCTCGTCTATCCCCGCGCGCTCGTCTCCAACGCCGAGCAGCCGGAAGCCCTCGTCCGCCATTGCGTATATCTCCGAGGCGAGCAGTTGGGCGTAGTATTTTCCGTCGGCAATTTCGGTATAGAGCGCGCCAAGCTCCCGGCGGCGTTTGTTTATCCACTCGCTGCCCGCGCTGCGGTAGTCGAGCATCGTCATTGCGTAGTCGTCGCGCAGCAGCGCCAGCCTGCCCTGCGCCTCGTCGTTAGATATGTCGCCCGCGGCAAGCTGCGCGCGGATGTCCTCGACCTCCGAGAGATATCTCCGGTAAGCCGTCACGTCGCTCCAGTAGACTACCCCCTCCTCGCTATCGCAGAGCGGATAGGTTCTGTCGAAAACGGCTGCGACCTCCGTCGTGTCGATCACGGTATCATAACGCATTCCGGCATCGCTGCGCTCGGCCTCCAGCCTTGCCGCAAGCGCCGTGCCGATGTTCCCGCTGTAGCCCGCCGGTCGGTACTCCTCATCACCGGCAAAGCCCTGCGCGCTTGGGACGATATACTGACGCTTGACGGTGTTCTGCTCATCGTGTCCTCCGTGGTTGAGCTTCGAATCGCGGTGCTCGTCCATATATTTCACCGCCGAATAGCCTACAGCCGTCAGCAGCAGCACAAGGCACAGTGCCGTCAGGACGCGTATCGATCTTGAAAGCGCCGCCGCGCTGCGCCGCCGCTCCCCTTTGACGGAGCCCGCTCCGACATTTATGTACTGCGCCCGCCGTTTTCCAATGCTCAAGCTGTACGCCTCCTTTCCCACTACAGTTACACATTTTATATTTTATAATATTTGCCAAAAAAAACAAGTAGATAAATGTAAAGATTGTTGCGTCATAAATTGACATTCTCCCGAAAAAAAGGCATAATAATTGTATACAAAGTCAAAGCCATACCATATGGCCATGATAAAGGATGATTTTTACATGATACTCACCGTAGACGTGGGCAATACCAATATAGTTCTTGCGCTGTTCGAGGACGGCAAAATCACCGCCGTCTCCCGCGTCAGCACCGTTCGCGACCGCATGGCTGACGAATACGCCGTGCTCATGCGCAACATCGCACTGCTCCACGGCATGGAGCTGACCACCCTTTCCGGCGCGATAATCTCGTCCGTCGTGCCGCCGCTGACCTCCCAGATCAGAAAAGCGATACGCACCGTGTTCGGCGTGAACGCGCTTGTCGTCGGCCCGGGACTAAAGACCGGACTGAATATCAGGATCGACGATCCCTCGCAGCTCGGCAGCGACCTTGTCTGCGGCTCCGTGGCTGCTGCGGCAAAATATCCGCTCCCCTGCGTCGTTGCCGATCTCGGCACCGCAACCAAGTTCACCGTCGTGGACAAGAGCGGCTCGTTCCTCGGCGGCGCGATAATGCCGGGCATAAAGATATCGCTCGACGCGCTCTCGCAGGGCACGGCGCAGCTCCCGCACATCAGCCTTGACTCCACCCCGCGCAGCGTCATCGGCACCAACACCGTCGATTGTATGCGCTCCGGCATCATCTATGGCAACGCCAGCATGATCGACGGCATGATTGCGCGCTTCAAGGATGAGCTTGGCGACGACCTTACCGTCGTTGCAACCGGCGGTCTCGCCGAGGATATCGTCCCGCACTGCCGCAGCAGAATAATCCTCAACCGCGACCTTCTGCTGGAGGGGCTCTACCTCTTGTATATCAAAAACACAAAATAACAGCCTGTATTGTATTTGCGGCGTTTGTCGCGCACACCCCGCGGCGGGACACTGTTCACAGGTCTCAGCGGCAACGGCGGTATGCTCCGGCGGCGCACGCAAAATGCTTTACATAATATAATGCGCTGCATCCGCATATGGCGGAGCGGCAGCAAGGAGTGATAACCATGTCAACCCCGGCCAAAAACGGAATCATGTCCACCCGCACGCTCGTGCAGCTTGCACTGCTGACGGCGATAATCGCCGTCATGTCCTTCACCCCTGTCGGCTATCTGAAAACACCGCTCATCGAGATCACCTTTATCCCGATACCGATGGTCGTCGGCGCAATATTGCTCGGACCAGCGGCAGGAGCTTTTCTCGGCGGCGTATTCGGGATCACCAGCTTCATCCAGTGCTTCGGGATGAGCCAGTTCGGCGCAACGCTGCTCGCTATCGATCCGCTGCTCACCTTTATCCTCTGCTTTTTCCCGCGCCTGCTCGCAGGGCTGTACTGCGGCTTTCTCTTCCGCGCTCTTGACAGGCGCGACAAAACCAAGCACCGCCTGCTCTCCTACAGTGTCGGAGCGCTCAGCGGCGCGCTGTTCAACACCGTGTTCTTCGTCGGCACGCTGATACTGCTGTTCGGACGCACCGACTACATCCGCTCCATCGGCGACACCGTCCCGAAGCTCATCGCCGCCATCGTCGGCCTGAACGGCGTCATAGAGGCCGTCGTCTGCATGATTGTCGGCGCAGCGGTATCCAAGGCGCTCAATCAGGCGCTGCGCAAGCTCAAATGATCCAAACACCAACTCCTTTTCACCGCCGGCAGCCGTCTTGCCGGCGGTCTTGTCGTTCATATCCCAATAACAGCAATATTTTTCAAAAACAGTATACTTTCTCATAAAAGTATGATATAATAAAATTGTTTATATTAAGCTAAAGCACGGTTTGCAGCGATTTTTATCACATTCGGACGTGAAAGGAAGATTTGAATGATACCGCTCGCCAAAATGTCGATGAACACCAGTAAGAAAAAGCTGCTCAAGCATATTTTCAAGCACAGCGAGATAACAAGAGGCGACCTCGTCAAGGCGACCGGCCTGAGCAACCTCACCGTCACCAAGCTTGTCGCCGAAATGCTCGAGCAATCCCTCATCATCGAGGACGGCGTTATCTCCTCCAGCATCGGACGGCGTCCGAACGTGCTTAAAATCAACCCCGAATACCGCTACGTCATCAGCGCGGACATTGGCTTTCACGAATTTCGCATCGGTGTCGTGCGCTTCAACGGCGAGATACTCGAAACCCGGTCGATACTCAATTCCAGCATGGTCACCCCGCGCAAAACCGTCGATTTCGACGACCTCTGCTCGTTTATCACCGAATTTCTCAAAAAGTACGGCAGGGATCGTTTTCTCGGCATCTGCGTCGGCATAAGCGGCATGGTCGATCCGCAGAGGGGCAAGGTCGTGTTCTGCCCCAACGTCGCCGGCTACGACAACATGGATCTCGCCGACCGCCTGTGCGAAAGGCTTAATCTCCCGGTCTACGTCGATACCACCGCACGCTGTAACGCCATCGGCGAGCAATATTTCGGCACCGGCTTCAACGTCCGCAACCAGATATTCGTCTCGCTTGGCTACGGCACCATCGCCTCCGGAATAATCCTCGGCGGCAAGCTTTTCTACGGCGCAAACGGCTACGCCGGAGAAATCGGTCACAACATGGTTCGCAACGGCACCCACTCCTACTGCACCTGCGGCCGCCACGACTGTCTCGAGCTCTATTCCTCGCTGATAATGATGCTCGAAAAATTCTCCGCCATCCTGCTCCGTCACCCGGACGATATCCCAATCTATATAAAGAACCCCAGCGTCGTGACGCCGGAGGAGTTCCGCGCCGCGATAAACGCCGGGAATCGTGAGGCGTCCGGCATCTTCTCAGCCGCCTGCAAGAACATCGCCGATATCATCGCACCGGTCATCAACACCCTCAATCCCGAGCTCGTCATCCTCGGCGGCGCGCTTCCGGTCATTCTTCCGGAATCGGTGGCAATCATCGAGAACTCCGCCATGCGCATGACGCTCTTGCCCGCGTGGAAGAACGTCTCTATCAAGAGCTCCACCCTTGGCAGCAACGGGCCGATAATCGGCGGCGCGCTCCAGATAATCAGCCGCTATCTCGACTTCTGATGCGGTCAACACGCTGTGCAGCGCGTGCGGGATCTTTTTTCCGCCCGCGCTTTTTTGAAAGAGAGAAAATTTTCTCCACAACAGCAGCGATACACTGCGTAAATGCTGCGTTAATAATTGTATCGTATAATAAAAGCTGCAACATATTCTCAGCCATTTCAAGCCGCTGTTCTGAAAGGTGTATTCAAAGCTATGCCGATGGTTCGCAAAAAGGTACGCTCCGCGCTGCCGTTATATATCGCCGCGGCCGCATGGGCGGTCTGCGCGCTCATCTTCCCAATGTACAAGCTCGTTTGGCTCGCCGTCGCCGTTCTCGTGGCAGCGGGAGCCTATATCGCTGCGCGGCTGCTCTGCCGCGAGCGCGAGGTGACGGTATACGAGCCCGAAAAGCCCGCCGTGACCGGAGACAGAGCTGTGGACGATACGCTCAGCGCCGCCTCGCGCCAGCTCGATTCGCTTGAAGCAGCCGCCGGACGCGTCTCCGACCCCGGCCTGCGAGACGCGATAGCCCGCATGGTGAGCGCCGGACGCAGGATTATCGCCGAAGCCGCCCGCCGTCCCGAAAAGCTTCCAAGGCTGCGCCGCTTCCTCGGCTACTACCTGCCGACGGCGGTCAAGGTGATCGATTCCTACGTCCACATGAAGTCGGAAGGCGTCGAGGGCAGACACTCCTCCGAGGTCGTCGAGGGCGTCGAGCGCAACGCCGGGCAGATAGCCTCCGCCTTCGAGGCGCAGCTCGACTCGCTCTACGCCGATGAAGCGCTTGATATCTCCACCGACCTCGAGGTGCTCGAAAGGATGCTGAATTCCGACGGACTGACACGCTGATACCGCATACGATAAAATGATATACGCAGACACGAGAAAGGATCGATAAAAATGTCAGAATATACGCCCACCCTCCGGCTCGATAACGATGCTCCCGCTGCGCCCGGCGCGTCCGCGCTCCAGCCCGCGACTGAAGCCGTGCTCGAAAACGTCTCGCTCTCGCCGGAGGAGCAGAAGCAGGTAGACGAGTTCGCCAGAAAGATCGATATCACCGACTCGTCGCTCGTCATGCAATACGGCTCCGGCGCGCAGAAAAATATCGCAGATTTTTCCTCAACGGCACTTGAGAGCGTCCGCACCAAGGATCTCGGCGCAATCGGCGATTCGCTCGCACAGCTTGTCGGAGAGCTGCGCGGCTTCAACGAGGAGGCGGACAAAAAGGGGTTCCTCGGCATCTTCCGTAGCTCCGCACGCAAGCTTGACAACCTGCGCGCACGCTATGCCAAAACCGAATCAAACGTCGAAAGGATCACCGACGCCCTTGATAACCACCGCATCGCCCTGCTCAAGGATATCGCGATGCTCGACAAGATGTACGACCTAAACCTCGCCTACTTCAAGGAGCTGACGATGTATATCCTCGCCGGAAAAAAGAAGCTTGCCGAGGTGCGCTCCGTCGACATTCCGCAGCTTGAGGCGCGCGCCAGAGCCTCCGGGCTTCCCGAGGACGCGCAGGCCGTCAACGACATGACCGGAATGGCCGACCGCTTTGAAAAGTGCCTGTATGATCTTGAGCTGACGCGCAACATCTCGATACAGACAGCTCCGCAGATACGCCTTATCCAGAACAACGATGCGCTGATGTCACAGAAGATACAGACCTCGCTTGTCAACACCATCCCGCTTTGGAAGCAGCAGATGGTGCTCGCGCTCAGCCTTGAGCATTCCCGTCAGGCGATGGAGGCGCAGCGCGCCGTCACCGATCTCACCAACGAGATGCTGCTTCGCAACGCCGAGACGCTCAAGACCGGCACCGTTGAGACGGCCAAGGAATCGGAGCGCGGCGTCGTGGAGATCGAGACGCTGCAAAAGACCAACCAATCGCTCATCGAGACCATCGACGAGCTGATAGCCATACAGAACGACGGACACGCCAAGCGAGCCGCAGCCGAGCTTGAGCTTGGCAGGCTTGAAAACGACCTGAAGGCCACGCTGCTTGAGATGCGGAGCCGTTAACGCAGGAAAACTGATATGAAGCTGAGATTTATCGAAAAAAGAATACCCGCGATAGCTATATTTACAGCCGTCGTAATACTGACCACGCTTGCATCAGGCAGCGTCTCTCTCTCCCGTGAACGCAGCCGTGCCGAACGCGTCTTTACCGACGGCGTGAGGTCGGACGGGATGAGCATCGGCTATGACCTTGACCAGCGCGCCGAGGCCGCATACAACCTTGCGGGCATCGCAAAGCGCTATCTTGACGGCAGCGACGGCATAAATGCGCTGCTTGCGGCCCGCGACGCGCTCACCGGCGCAAAAAGCGTGTCCGAAAAATATGCCGCCAACCTTGAGCTGTCCGTCGCGACCGACGCGCTCTATTCCGAGCTGAAGGAGGCGCAGCTCAGCGACAAGGATCGGACGCTCGCCGCCGGGCAGTATCAGGACATGCTCTCTCACAACGACGCCATCTCGCGCGACGGCTACAACTCTTGCGCTCTCGAATTTAACCGGAAGCTTGAAAAATTCCCGGCTTCACGCATCGCCAGAATCGCCGGGATCAAGCCGCTCGAAACCTTTGATTAAACAAAAAATAGCTGTATTTTAGGGGGACGATAGCTTAAAAATGAAAAAGATCTCTGTACTTTTCACCTCGCTCCTGCTCTCGGCGCTGCTCGTTCTTTCGGGCGTCACCGCTCTGGCGGACGATCTGATTGCGCCGACAGACAGTTTTTTCGTCGCCGACTACGCGAATGTCATTGACGAGGACGACGAAAACCACATTATAGATAAAAACGCCGCACTCTGCGAAGCGACCGGCGCGCAGATTGTCGTAGCGACCGTCGAATTTACCGGCAGCACTCCGATCGACGACTACTGCTACAAGCTGTTCAACAAGTGGGGCATAGGCGACAAAAAGAAAAACAACGGCGTTCTGCTGCTGCTCGCGACCGGCGAGGAGGACTATTACGTTCTCGCCGGAACCGGGCTGGAAAAGCTGCTGACGGGCGGCGTGCTTGGCAACATGCTTGACGAATATCTTGAGCCTGACTTTGCCACAGAAAATTACAGCGACGGCGCCGTGAAGATGTTCGACGCGCTCTATGACCGCGTCTCAGCCTATTATGGCTTTTCGCCTGAACAGCCGTCGCAGCCGTCCGCCCTCCCGGAGTACACCGAAAACGTCCGGGAAGAGCGGCGCACCAACCGCGGCTCGGTCATCTTTATCATCATTGTCGCCGTCATTCTGTTGATTGTGATATCCAATCTTCGCCGCGGTATCCGCCGTGCCACCGGCTTTTACGGCGTCCCGTTCGGCTTGGGCTTCCGTCCGCGCCGCCGCGGCTTTTTCCACACGCCACCTCCTCCTCCACCTCCCGGGGGCTTTGGCTTCGGAGCGCCCCCGCGGCGTTCCGGCGCTCCATATGGCGGCGGTTTCTCCGGCGGAGGCGGTTCCTCCCGAGGCGGTGGCTCCACCCGCGGCGGCTTTTCCGGCGGTTCATCCCATCGCAGCGGCTTCTCCGGCGGAGGCGGCTCCACCCGAGGCGGTGGCGCAGGCCGCGGCAGGCGATAGCGCAGATTTAATTGTGAAACAGTGCTCTTATATACAATTTATCCGCTCTGAATCTGTGCAATTAACCGAAACATCAAAAATTGAGTGTATCCCCTTGATTTTCCGGGCACTCCATGATATAATAGATAGCGGTCTCAGAGAGAGGCCGTTATCGATGTCCGGGTGTGGCGCAGATTGGTAGCGCGCTTGACTGGGGGTCAAGAGGCCGCAAGTTCAAGTCTTGTCACTCG
>CANNTZ010000010.1 GCA_947522735.1 uncultured Oscillospiraceae bacterium
TGAAAGGGTGTCCCCTCTCTCTTTGGTGCGCCTTTGCTTACTTTCGTCGCAGAACGAAAGTAAGTGCCCGCCCGGCACGAGGGCAAGTCAGCGCCAAAGCGCAGTCAACCCTCGCCAAAGGCGAAAGAAAAAGTCAACCATAAGAAAAGATAGATCAACCCAACTCCGCGGGAATAAGTTAACGAAACCGATAGCGTAAGCGCCTTTGGCGCGATCCGCGGACATGCCTGCGGGCGCTTGCCCGCCGCGGCTATATTACCGGGCATTGCCCGGAGAAAATGAAGATAGGATCGATTCGGAGGCAGGGCCAAGCTTGTGGGGCGAGAGACGGCGGGCAATGCGCAGATAGCGCAGCAGATGCGGATCGGGCGCAACGGCGTCGGAATAGGGATCGAAGGTTGAGGGGATGAGCTCGTCAGTCTCAAAATCCAGCAGCGGAGCCTTTGGAATGTATTCGAGCGCCGCAAGACGCGCGCGCTTTAGCGGGTCGGAGTCGCAGACGAGGCTCATCTCGCGCAGCGCGAGGTAGACCTCTACGGCGTTGGAGGGCGTCAGCGAGTTTTCAAGCTCCTCAGAGGAAAGCTCGTAGCTGCTGCGTATGGCCGTTGCGTTCGCCTCAAATTCACGGACGAGCGCGTCGAACAACAGAGCAGGACGGCTGCGGCGCCGGATGAGGATAAATACCAGAATAAACACCGTAAAAAACGCGGCAAGAGAGAACGACGCCCACGTCGGCGCTTTTGCGGTTATAAGAAGGAGCTCACAGAGCGCAATTCCGAGCGCGAGCAGAAGCAAGGTTCGGCAATCGCGCAGCGCAAGACGGCGCGACACCCGCGAGGCGACGCCGGTCAGGCGCGTGCTGCCGCAGTTGAGGCAGCCGGAGCCGGGCAGTATGCGGCTGTCATATAGCATGTAGTGACCGCATTTTCGGCAGCGGAACAGTCGGGTATAGGCGTGCTCCGGCAGCGAGCGGTTCGGGAACGCCTTGGGAACGGCGGGCATGCGTGGTCAGCTCCTTCCCTGTCAACCGCGAAGATGCTTGGTTGCGAGCGAGACAATCATCCGCCTTGCCGAGGGCAGACCGGCGAGATAGATGTCCAGCACGCGGTCGCGGAACGGCTCGCCGGCCGAGGCAAACGCCTTGTTCTCGCGGGCAAGCTCGTATTTTTCAAAGATGTAGCGATAGTTCTCTGTGGCGGCGGGGTGCTCGCGATAGAATTGTACAGCCGATGCAAGAAAGCTGCGGCAGCGCTGGGAGGACGGCGTGCGCTCCGCAAAATAGGGTATAAATTCCGGCAGAAAATCCGGGCAGTGAGCAAAATAGGCGAACATGTCCTTCACATCGGAGCAGGAGTACATCAGCAGCGGAAACGCGCGCGAATCCGAGGCATAGTTGCCCTTGGCCAGCAGAGAGAGCAGGGCGCGGCGTATCTGAGCCTCGCACACCACTGAGTCCACCGGTAGCGCAGTGAGCTTTTCGCGCACCGAGTCGCAGTCGGGAGCGCCGCCGGAACGCAGTCCGCCACAGATATCCCGGAGGATACCGACACAGGCAAGCGTCTCGGCGGTTTGCTGCGTGGTTATACGGATAGATTCGCTTACGCCGACGTCGGCGAAATCGTCGGGAGTGGCGTTGGTGAGATCGGCGCCGTCGAGGATAGCGGCAGCGACGGCGTTGTAGAACGAAACGGTCATAGCGTCGCCGGAGAGCGCAGTCTCGCGCTCAAACGCGCGCGTAACCAGCGTCAGTGAGGACACGGCACAGCTTTCGGGAGAGCGCAGCGCGGCGCAGCGGCGCAGGAAAAGCCCGGCAAAATGCGGGTGCTCGGTTATTGCCGGATAGCAGACGCGCTGGCGGGAATAGAACGCAAACAGCAGCGGATAGTCGTCCGCCTCGTCAAGGCAGCAATTGAGATAGCCGTCGCAGAGACGGTCGTTCTGCGGTAGCTTTTCGGAGAGCACACGAACGTAGAGCGCGTCGTTTTCCGCTTTGATGTGCGAGAGCAGGCGCAGCATTGCGGAGTCGCTGTCGTTTAGTGCGACCAGCGCAGACGCGGCGATAACGTCTGCGCAGGCGTCAGAGTATTCGCCATAGCGCGCGAGCGTGCATATGAACGACAGCGCGCGCTTGTCGGGGGCGGCGGAGCTTCCGGAGGTGGCAAGCGACTCAAGCTCGCGCGCGTAGCAGCCGAGGGTGCGCACGACGAAGCCGGTTGCCGCGCCGCCCTTGGCGCACAGACGGCAGAACAGCTCCAGCAGTCCGCCGATCCCGCCTGAGAGCGAGACGTTTTCGTAGCGGTTCTTATCCTGATAGGCGCTTTCGGCAAGCGCAATGAGGTCGTATATCAGGATGTTGGTCGAAAATTCACGCCGTGCCGCGGCGTCGGGAATGGCGGCGGAAAGGTTGGAGAAGATCGCCGTAACGGCCGCAAAGAGGCTCTCGTTTGAGTCGCGGGTGCAGAGCTTATTGATGACGTATGAGACGTACATGCTGTCGCGACCGGACTGGGCGTTCTGTATGCGGGAGTTTTTCAGGTCGAATACGCAGTCATAGCGGGTGCTGCGGTCGCCCACGCGGGTGATAGCGCCATCCTCGGGCAGCAGCGCGGCGTCCACAAAGTAGATGCGGATGCCGGAATTGGTGGAGCCTTCGGAAAAATAGGTGGTGTAGCTCATCTCGCTGCGGAGCTGCGGCGGCATGACGGAGAACAGCAGCCGCATGACGTCGCGGGCGGTTCTGTCGATATCGCGGGTGGCGCAGGGCAGCGATATGAACAGCTTGCGCGAGGAGCTGATGACCGAGAACAAGGAGGATATCAGCGCGGCAAAGATGCCGTCGGTGAGCCCGGCGCGATAAAACACGGCGTCCTTGTCGAAAAAGGAGGTCTTGACGGCGGGCGCGGGAATGTGCTCAAGCGCAGGCAGCTCCGGAGAGGCTGGAGGCTCGTCGAGAAAGCCTTCGGCGGCAACCAAAGCCGGAATATCGTCGAAAAGCTCCGGCTGCTTCATGATATCGACGATGTAGTTGTGCGTCAAAAAGGTGGAGCGGCCCTCGTCGGTGCGGTAGACGCTGCGCCCAATAACGGCGTAGCGATCCTTGACCGCCAAAAAGCGCACCTCGGGATTGTTCTCCGGATGGGCGGAGTCGATCATCCTGTACGGCACGTTGTAGCTGCAAAGGCTCTCGAAGGCGGGCAGGTCGGAGCCGGGCACTCCGGCCGAGCAAGCGACGGTGCCAAAGCCGCCGCCGTCCTTTACGCCGGATATTCTGGTGTAGATCTGTTGCTCGATCATTGAAAGACCTCCGAATCAGGAATGGGGAGCGTCGTCGTAGGTTGCGTCGATGTATCCCATCTGCCAGAGCAGCCAGAGGAACGGCTCGTCGACACGGAACGGCTGGATACCGCTGACGACGCGTCCGTTTTCGGTGGGATAGCCGAGTGAGGAGACGGCGAAAAAGGATGAATTGACGAAATGCCCGGAGACCATGTTCAGAAGATTCTGGCCGCCGGTAGCGGCAAGCAACGACTTCACATCGCTGTTTATATTGTCGATCTGGTTTAGATCGAGATAACGGCTGTGCTCGAAGTTGCGGAAGATGGTGGATTCCGGGTGAATCAGCGGACGCCGGCCATCCTGAGCGAACGACAACGGGCGCAGCTCATCGCTCTTTGAGAGAATGACGGCGGTGGGCAGAGCGGTGCGTCCGTTCTTTTCCTCGCAGATGAAAAGGTTGTACAGCTCGACGATAACCTCATCCGGCGTTGTGTAGCGTCGCTCGCCGCCGCGCCTCAGCAGCGCCGCGATGCCTTCAAGCTGAAGCGGATCGACAAGCAACAGCAGGCCGGACGAGTTTCTAATATTATTGGCTTTTATCCGCAGAAAATCCTCATCGTGTATCGCTTCGCCCGGAAAATCGTAAAAGCACAGCAGCACGTCGGGCTTATGCGGGTTGTTGAATACGAAGCGGTAGATAAGCGGCTTCTGGTATTTTTTGTCGGTCGCCTTGACGAGACTGGTCGCCATGCCGGCGTAGCTCTCGTTGAACACGGCGGCAAGCTCTCCTGTCAGCGGGCAGCAGCTCGCGCCAAAGCTTGCGGCGGTGCGCTCGGTCAGCGTTTTTATGAGGTTAAGGATGTAGAAGGTCTTTCCAACCTGTGTGCTGCCGATGACCGATATGATGTTTGAGGGCGCGCGCCCGGCCGACGCGGGAAGCGCGTTGTGGCAATAGGGACAGATGCGGGTGTTGGTGTGGTTGCCGAGATTGTCGGTGACGCCGACCAGCACCTCGCCGTCGTAACGCTTCTGCGAAGGCGCGAGCTTGACCGGGTCGATTACCGGACGCATTATCTCCAGCTCGTCGTCGTCCCGCATACGGTTCCAGTATGCCGAATATTCGCGGTCTGGCGTGGCCGCCATCTCCGGAATCACATCGTCGCTTGCCGACGCCCTGAACAGCGCGTCCTCGTGCGAAAACCGCTCGAAGCAGTATGGGCAGATGACCTCGTACGAGCTTTGTCGCGGCAGCGATTTCTTCTTTATCAGCTTGGGCCCGTCCTGACCCAGCAGCTTACTCAGCCAGCTTGACATATGTTTTTATCCTTTGCTTTTCTGTGGGATATTTCCGCGGCCTCATCTCCGTCAGGCGCTCCGCTCCACAGGGTCCCCGCAGACCGTCCTATCCAAAGGATAGGACGGGTTTCGGCTTTGCCAAAACCCCGCCCGCTGAAAGCGGGCGGGTCTGCGGGGCCAACGGCTTGACGGGCGTCGCAGTCCATGAGGGGGCCTTACGACAGTTTTCTCAGATTATAGAGCGGTGCGTCGCGCGCGGGCTCGGAAAAGGAGAGCGATACGGACTCTCGCCGTGGTATTGGAGGGAGCGAATCGACGACGTTGTCTCCGGGGTGCAGCTCAAAGGGGATGGGATAGCTCGCGCCGGAGGAGCGGAGAGAGTAGCACAGCATAGACGCTGGTACAGTGCAGTCGCAGCGGATGTCGATAACGACGCTTTTAACCGGCGAGAGAAGCCCACGCCTCTCGCGCAGCCGGTATTCGATATTGCGCTTGCGCGGCACGATGGACAGCTCGTTTCTGCCGTCGTTTTGCAGCGCGAGCACGCGGTCGTTGTTGTCAATGAAGCAGGGAAATATCATGAGCCGGACGCGTTCGCAGCAGTCGAGCGAGAGCGTGAGCCCATAGCCGAATTCACGCCGGGTGACGAGACGCAGAGGCTGTGCGGATAAAATCAGTTCTTCAGACGGCTCCTGCCCCGCCGGAAGCAGATATATTGCCGCCTCGTCCACATCGTTGCGCCAGTTCCAGCGCAGGAACAGGGTCCCGTCGTTGTTTTCACAGTATAGGTCGCGTATTGAAAAAAGTGACTGCTCACGCGAGATTATCATATGCTCCTCCGATAGTATATCACATCGGCGAGATGAAACCCGCCGGTGAGTCTGAGATATTGCGGCGCAGCGTGTGGTACGGTGACGGTTATCACGCGGGGCATGCTGCACGAGAGCCGCACGGCAAGCTCGTCGCTGCCGGAGCCGAGGATGCAGTCCACAGTGACGAGCTCGGCGGTGGAGGTGTAGTAGCAGCAGCCGACTGGAAGCTCGCCGTCGCCGCGGGCAGTAAGACGCTTTGCGGCGTCGGCGTAGAAGTCGCGGCCCTGCTCGGAGCAGAAGGCGGCAAAGCCTGCGAGCTCGCCGCCGCGGGCCGCCAGCCGGAACAGTGCCGCCGCGGGCGCGTCAAAGCTCTCGATGAGCATTTGGAGCATCTCGCGCGCAGAGGCTTTTTTGTGGAGCCCGGCAGGCAAGCGCAGCGGAAGCTGTACCTGCGCGAGCAGCGCGGCGATATATTCGTCAAGCAGCTCGCGGTCGAACACCGGCGACGGCTCAAGCCCGGCCGAGATGTGAGAGACCTCCTGCGCAAAGGCGGTCAGCTCTCGGCACTTTGCAAGGGCGTCAGCCGAAAAGCGTTCGAGCAGGGCCGAAAGCTCACGCAGCAGCAGCGACTTCTGTCGGAGCAGCAGAAGCTCAAGACGGCGGGAATATACGTTGTCGATGAGGTGGTCGCGAAGCGCGTCAACTGCGCGGCGGTTGTCGCGGCGGGCAAAGAACCCGGAGCGCGGCGCGTCAAGCTGTAAAAAGACTTCGCTCCGCAAGGCCTCCTCTATGCTTTCCTCAAGCGCGTCTGCGGCTTTGGAGAGCCGGGCGGACTCGGCGAGCGCGGCGGCGGAGACGAGGGAGAGCGCGTCGTCCTCGAGCAGCGCACGCATCGAGGCGAAAGCAGTCGAGGCGTCGTCGGAGGAGACGGAGGCCTTGAGCTGCTCGCCGGTTTTTTGCAGCGCGGCGGCACGCGCCGAGGCAAAATAGGATACGGGATATGCGGAATCGAAGCGGCCGGAGAGGGAGTGCTCAAAAACAAGCTGCTCTGCGGCGGAAAGCTCCTGGCGCGCCGCTGCCTCAAGCGCGCTATCGTCCTGCCGCACCGGCAGACAGCCGCCAAGTGTGAAGCGGATATCGGCGACCGAGAAAACCGAAGCGGCGTATTGGCGCACCGCGTCGGCGGGGACGTTCGCGGCCAGAAGCTCCGGCAAAACCGGAGAGATGTCGTTGTCAAAGGAGAAAAGTCCGGCGGCGTAGCGTTCAAACGCCTTGCACCAGACGTATCTTGCGGGCCATTCCAACGGAAAAGTTCCGGCGGTGACACAGGACATGCCCGGACGGTCGCCGGGAGAGGTGAGCGCGGCGCGGTTGACGCCGGAAAAGGCGAGCCGCGGAAGCAGGGTCATAAGGCCGAGCGCGGCGGCGATGCCGAGCGGACGCCCGTCGCAGCGACGTGCGCCAAGCAGATATACCGTCTCAAAGGGACGGCGCTCGATGGATATCTCGCGCGGCGAGTCGGGATAATATGCGGTGGCATGGCAGACGCGGCCATCGGCTTGCAGCTCGTCGATGAGAGCGAGGAAGCGCCCGGCGTTCGCACGCGCTGTCATGCGGGCGTCCGGCGCACATAGCTCTCCAAGCTCGTCCATCAGGAGATAAAGCTCTTGCGAGACCATCAAAAACTGCTCGCCGAACAGCTCCGGGACAAGCAGAGCAAGCTCCGGCGCGAGCGTTGCGAGCGGATCCTCGGCAAAGACGGCGGTGCAGGCTCCTATCGCGTCCCAACGGCTGAACGCGCCGTCGCGCCCGGCGGAGAGCACCGCCTCGTAGAGAGCGCTCACCGCCTCGAACAGCAGCCGCCCGCGCGTCTCGCCGTCTGCGGCCGCCGAGATGGAGAGGGTGAGCGTTTTCGGGTCGAACGCGCACTCCTCCGCCTCGCGCACCGAGAGTGTTATCATGTCCGGACGCTCGAATTGCGCGCCGCAGACCATGCTTCCGAGCAGTATCATTATTTCCGGGCGCTCGGAGCTAAGCTCCGGCGCGGAGATGCGCGCGTTAAAGATACCGTGCGCGTCTCTGCGGGAAACGAACTGTTCGGCTGCCGATGTCAAAAGCTGTTTCAAATTCGTCGCGCCTCCGTGGTCAAAATTGCGTTCAGGCAAGCGTCGCGAGCGCGTTTATCAGCGCTGCAAGCTCGTCGGCAAGGGTCTTGTAAAAGGCGAGTATCGCCGCGCCGCCGGGTATTTCATCGATGCGCACACGCAGCGTGCCGGTGCGCAGGTCAATCACGCCCTTGAGCTTCTTCATCCGCTCCGCGGCGGCGGCAAGGTCGGATTGCATCAGCGCATAGCTTGCGTCGGCGGTCTCCTTTATGATGGTTCGTTGCTCGGGATGCAGCGTCTGGAGGCGGCGGTACAGGGTGTATTCGGGGTGATCCGGCGTGTCGAGAACGTTGTTGAGGGTAATCTCCGCGCCGTCCTTCTCAAATACGTATGTGGTGCCGCCGGGCTTTACGAACAGCGTGCCGGTATAGAGCATCCGGCAGAAGCTCTTGATGTTGGCAAGCTCGTCCACGAGGTGCTTCTGTGCGGCTCTTATGCGTTCGAGCTCATTTTTTATGCCTTCGAGCTTCTCCACCTCGCGGCGCACCTCGACGGTGAGGTCATAGCTTACGATGAAGCGCTCGCGGGCGGTGTCCTCGCTTGCTGCGGCGCCCAGACGCGCAATGCGGTCGGCGCCAAGACGATCCTTTTGCGGCGGAAGGCTGACAAGCAGCCGGGCAAGCTCGTCCTCGGCGCGCTTGAGCTCGCCCGCGGAGGAGGTCTCGTCCAGCCCCGCATAGCCGGAGATATCGACCGGCATGGTGAAGCGGCAGATGTATTCGGCGCTGTTGTCGCCGCTTTCCGAAAGCTCGCCCGCGCGCATACGGCTTATCGCACCGCAATCGAGCGCACGGTCGAACAGCTCGGAAAGCTCCCTGTTCTGCTCTGCAATGCGCGGCTGATAATAGCGTTCGCCCCAACTGCTCTGCGGTATCGGTGAGGGCAGGTTGACCCAGTTGCGGCCGTAGAGCGGGTTCTGATAGAGGTGGCGCGTCTTGGATTCGACGGTGTCGTTCGCTATCGCCTGCTCGTACTCCGTCTCGTAGCTCTTCAGGTCGCCGTACTGCGACATCGCGATGCCGCCCTTTGCCGAAACCCAGAAGATGCGGTTTTTCTGGTTGCTTTTCTTTATTATATAGGAGTGCTCGGCGTTCTTTTCACGGTGCAGCTCAAAGCCGCTGCGGATCTCGTTGCAATCGCGCGGAACGCTGACCATGTAGTACTCCGAAACGACGCCCATGCCGCTTGGGTCAAAAAAGCCGAACAACGGCGTCGCCATGCTCTGGAGCTCCGCGGCGATGGTGTTGCAGACGTATTCGCGCAGCATGTAGCTGTCCTCGCGTCCCCGGTTGATCTTTTCGTAGAGATACTGCTCCATCGATTTCGCGATGATATCGCCAAATTCACGGTCAAGGAACTGCTTGACAAAGCCGGAAACGTCGGTCTCGTCGCCGACCCAGCGGTCAAGCTGTTCGAGCAGCATGGAGGTAAAATCGCGCGCAAGATCCTCCGTTTTGACCGAGCGGTCGAGATAATCGTTTAATCCGCCCGCAAGATCCGGCACATCGGCGACGGTCCAGTGATAGGTGCGGTTGCCGCCGGCGACGGTCTCGGAGGTGTTGAAAAGGATGTCGGTGTTGCGGCGGAAGATGCTCTTGAGCTCTTCAAGGGTGGTGGTTATGCTGCCGTAGATGCGGTTGTTGAGGTTGCGCAGCCGCTTTTCAAGGTCGTCGTAGACCTCGATCATCCGGCGCAGCTTTTCGCTTTCCACCTGCGCGCGGTATTCCTCGATACGCGCCGAGATGAACGCGGAGCATTTTTTGTCCTTGCCCAGCAGCGATTTGCACGCCTCGCTGTGACGCACCGCCGATTCGTTGCGCAGGTTGGTCATGTTGGAGGCAATGGCAGCCCGGTCGGATTCGAGGTGCGATTTGAAGCCCTCAAGCACCGAGAGCAGCGTCGTCGCGTTCTCGTTGATGATCATTCGGCTGGCATATGCCGGGCCGCGCGCGGGATCGGTGAATATCTCGGAGAACGCTTTCTCAAGCCCGGCGTAGAGCTTGCCGGGCAGAGCTTCGCGCACCGACGCGAACATCGAGACGCAGGGCGTGCGGTAGTCGCGCACCAGCTCCTGATCGATGTTGATGACCTGATTCTTGATTACGTTCTCGTAGGAATAGGTGGAGCTGGAGTTGTAACCGGGCAGCGGCACCGGCAGCGAGCGCTCAAACTGTGCGGCGACCGAGCCGGGATCCAGTCCGAGGTTCTTGCACATTGCGTAGACGTGCTCTTTTTTCGGCGTGTTTGCGAACAGCGAGTCCATCCGCTCGAAGGTCAGCCCCGCAAGATACATCATGATCTTGTCGGTGGGCAGCTCAATTGCGGCGGCGCCGATGGTGATATAGCGGCAGCGCGGCGGCTTGCCCTCAAGGCTCGCGCGGATGTTGCTGTAATGAGCAAAGAGCGAGAACTCGCCCTCGTTTTCCTCGTTGGCAAGGAAGGTGACGATGTTCTCGGAGGCGACGTTCAGGCAGTAGTCGTAGCCGTTGGGAAGAAGCGTGCCGTCGTCCTGCTTGGAGGATATGAGGTGGACAAAATCAAACGGAGGGACGGGGACGTCCACGCTGTATTTGTCATTATAGCGCTGGGTGAAGTATTCGCCGCGGTTCGAGATATCCATCAGATATTCGAGCTCCTTGAGCGCGGCGTAGCCGTTGCGGCGGCAATAGCGCTGCGCCGCCTCGGGAAGTCCGTTGGAGATGTTGACGTCCGGCAGGAACAGATAGCCCATCATCATCGTGCGATCAAAGGAGGTGTCCTGGAATTTGCGCTGCATAATGCCGCGCAGCAGATAGGCGGTGTCAATGAAGCAGCCGCTTCCGGTGCCGCCGGAGACGCCGCAGAGGATATAGACGATGAGCTTTTTGTTGTCGCCAGCGGTGATGGCTGTGATTTTGCGATCAATGGCGTCGCCTATCTTCCCGGCGTTCTGGAAGAACATCATGCGGCCCGCCTGACGGATGCCGTTCGCGCCGGAGATGCCGTCGTTTATCGTCAGCGACGGCGAGAGCCACTGCCGGATATAGTCCGGCTGCTGGCGGCGGTTGGCGAGGATGGTGCCGATGTTGCCGCAGGAGATGATGCACATCTCTCCCTGATCGATGCCGATGCCGCGGTAGGTTTTGGTGCGGTCGGCCTCGTTGGTCTCGATGGCGAGAAACTCGATGTTATCCGGCTTTGCTCTGGTGTGGCCGGTCTTGGCGTCGGCGGGCAGGACGAAGGTTTTGTTGACGAGATATTTAACGCGCAGCAGCGCATCGATACCGGTGCCGCCGATGCCGATTATAAGCACGGGATTGTCGAGAGTATCGATACGCTGGAGCTCTGTGACGAACGGCACCCCGCTGTCCGCCTTGAGCTGGTTTATATTTCTGATGATATCTCCTCGTGACATTTAGCTCACCTCTTATTACTGTTGTTATGCCCCGGCGCGGTTGAAGCTGATTTATTCCGAGCGCTGCGGGAGCATTGCCCGCCCGTTATATATAGGTCAGATAAATTACCATGCTCATGCCGTCCGGGCAGACCTTGAGCTGACCGCCCTTGCGCAGGATATCCTCGGCGCCGGGCTTGACGGGAATGCGGTTGAGATATATCTCGACGCCGCCGGAGTTTTTGACTGCGATCTCGCGCTCGGGGCGCGCGCGCAGCGTGACCCCAGCCAGCGACGCATATTCCGGGAGCAGACTGAGCACATGGTGCAGCGTCGTTTTGCTTCCGAAGCGGTCGAGCGTGCGGTAGATCGGCGCTTCCCATTCGCCTGTGTCGAGATTTTCAAGCTCCAGCTTGAACTGGCCCTCGAAGCTTGCAGAGCCCCTTGCAAGCAGCCGCAGCACTACAAACGCGACCGCCGCCGCTGCCGCAAAGCCGATGGCTATCCATTGCCACAGCTTTAGCCCGCGGCTTTTTTCGGAGCCGGGCTTGTCCGAGTGCTGCTCGTCCGCGCCGGAGCTTTCGGGCGCGGAGGCGTTCAGCGGGACCGAGAAGCTCAGCGTATCGCTGGCCTTGACAAATTTGTCGCTGCCAATCTCCGCCGTCGCCTCGTAATCGCCGTCGTCAAGGTCGAGAGTAAGCTCGAAGAAGCTGCCAACATTGGTCATGGAATACGCTTTGGAGCCGGTTGAGGTCGCGGTTTTGAGCGAAATGGACGCAGAAGCCTCGGAATACCACGCCTTGTCGGTGATATAATCGTCGCGCCCGCGCAGGCGCGCAGTGAACGCGACGCTGCCGCCGCGCTGCTCCGCCGTCAGCTCAACTGTGATCTCATAGTTGTAGATGAGGTTGATCTTCACCTTTTCGGCGGTCGTGCCCTTTAGCGCGAGCGTCCAGCCGCCCTGCTCCGGGGAGAGCAGCTTGATATTTGTGTAGCTCGCGCCGTCCGAGACGACGACGCCGGGGGAGTCCAGCGCCGCCTGCGAGCCGTCGGGAGCGGTCAGCCGCGTCTCGATCGGCTGCGAGTGGTTGATCTGGATGTTCGCCTCAAAGACGTTGTCCGGGATGTCGATGCTGACCGGGGTGAACTCGTCGGCGGTTATGTCGGTGATGATGGTAGAGGACGAGGTTCCGAGCAGCGTGGACTGGATATCGAGAAAGATATCGCCAAGCTCGCCGGACGTCGAGGGGAAATATGCCGCGCCGCCGGTCGAGGAGGTGATGTTTGTGATGTATTCGCGCCAGCCTCCTGCGCTTCCGGCGTTTAGTCCGATGGCGTAGACGGGATAGTCGCGCGCGAGCACCGTTTGCAGCACGGCGTCGGAATCGGCGGCGGTGCGTGAAACGCCGGAGAAGTCGTTCTCGCCGTCGGTGATGAGGATTATCGCCTGCTTGCAGCCCTCGCGGCGGTAGAGGTCAAGATATTCCGCGGCCTGGGCAAGCCCGGCGGCGGTATCGGTGCAGCGGCCCTCCTGGGTTATCTTTTTCGCGGCAAAGTCCTTGATTTCCTGCTTGTCGTTGTCGTCGCGTATTTCGCGCAGACTCATCTTCTCCAGCACGTCCAGCGCGTAGGTCACTATGCCGACCTGGTCGCCGGTGCGCGGGAGGATATCGACGAACTGCCGCAGCGCGTCTGCGCTGAGCCGGTTCGGGTCGTTTTGCTTCATCGAACGCGTGTCGTCTATGACGAACACTATATCAAGTCCGCCGGCGTCTGCGAACGCGACCTGCGCGGACAATGGGGAAAACACCATTATCAGCGCGAGCGCCGCCGTCAGCACGGCGTACAAAAGACGTCTTGTTTTCAAGCCTCCACTTCCTCCTTACACATGGATATAATTACTTATAGTATAGCACATTTTGCGCCGAAATCAAACCGTTTGCGGCTACAAATATATTACGAAATTCTTATTTTTGCGCCGGACGCTTATCGGCCCGCAGGCGGATAAATTGCAGCTTGCCTCTGCAAATAACGCCGGAGAAATCCCAATTTTGCTATTGACATATTGCTGCAAAGCGGCTATAATATTTTGTGTAATTGAATATCCGCCTTATCAAGAGCGGCTGAGGGAACAGGCCCGATGAAGCCCGGCAACCTGCTTGGAACAGCAAGGTGCCAAATCCTGCGGAGAAACCGGTAGATAGGGATGCTTTTTAGGATTGTCTCGCGCCGGTGCGGGATATTTTTATGCCCAAAACGCGGTTTCCTAAGACGATGCTCCCAAAGAACAAGACGAAAGGAAGAAAAAAATGAACAGCGAATACCTCTTTACCTCAGAATCCGTCACCTGCGGACACCCTGACAAGGTGTGCGACCAGATATCCGACGCTGTGCTCGACGAGATACTCTCCCACGACAAAAACGCGCGCGTCGCCTGCGAGACCATCGCCACGACCGGCCTTGTGGTCGTTATGGGCGAGATTACGACGAGCTGCTACATCGATATCCCTAAGGTTGCGCGCGGCGTCATAACCGATATCGGCTACGACCGCGCCGAGTACGGCTTCAATGGCAGCACCTGCGCAGTCCTCTCCGCCATCGACGAGCAGTCGAGCGATATCGCAATGGGCGTGAACGCCGGGCTGGAGCTGAAAAACGGCGACGAGGACCGTTATAACCTCAACGGCGCGGGAGATCAGGGCATGATGTTCGGCTTTGCCTGCGACGAGACCCCGGAGCTTATGCCGATGCCCATCGCGATGGCGCACAAGCTTGCCCGGCGCCTTGAGGCCGTGCGCCGCGACGGGACGCTGCCATATCTGCGGCCTGACGGCAAGACGCAGGTCACGGTTGAATACCGCGACGGCAAGCCCTACCGTATCGGCACTGTCGTCGTCTCCTCTCAGCACGGTGAGGACGTCGAGCTGGAAAAGCTGCGCTCGGATATTATCGAGACGGTTGTTGCTCCGACCATCCCGGCCGAGCTGCTGCGCGATACCAGATACTTCATCAATCCGACCGGACGCTTTGTCATCGGCGGCCCGCAGGGCGACAGCGGACTGACAGGCCGCAAGATTATTGTGGACACCTACGGCGGCTACGCGCGCCACGGCGGCGGTGCGTTCTCGGGCAAGGATCCCACGAAGGTGGATCGCTCAGCCGCCTACGCCGCGAGATACGTCGCGAAAAACATCGTCGCCGCGGGGCTTGCGACGCGCTGCGAGCTGGAGGTCGCCTACGCCATCGGCGTCGCGCGCCCGGTGTCGATCACCGTCAACACCTTCGGAACCGGACGGGCCTCAGACGAGAAGCTGACCGCCGCAGTCGGACGCGTGTTCGATCTGCGTCCCGCCGCGATTATCGACGCATTTGACCTGCGCCGCCCGATCTACCGTCAGCTTGCCGCATACGGCCACGTCGGCCGCACCGACCTCGACCTCCCGTGGGAGAAAACGGACAGGACAGAGGCGCTGCGGGACGCGCTTGGCCGCTGAGGCGGAGCGAACGGAGAAGAAAAACAGGCGCATTCCGCCGCATGACCGGCAGTTGCTTCCTTTCGCGGCGAGCTTCGACAGCCCGGGCCGGGGCGGCGTGTTGCAGCTCGTCCCGAGACGGTGGAGCTTACTGCCGGCCGGAGACGCCGGAGCCTATATGTCCTTTTGACGCGGCAAAACGGAAAATAAGCGAAGAAGCCGCATATAAAGAGCCCAAAAGCCGCAGCCGGAACGATTCCGACTGCGGCTTTCATGTTTTCGGTGCTTGCGGCTTGGACAAGCCGTTGTGAAAAATTGTGCTTTAAAATCTTGCGAAGGAAAAACGCTCCCAACCGTGGCGGCTTGAGCGAAGGCAGGTCCGGCTCGGGCGTCTACCAATTCTGGAGGCGCCTTCGTTACATTGCCTCTACCCGGCGGCACCTGCGCGTGCTCTTGACGGCAGCATGAGCGCGCCTGACCTGCGTGTAGGGCTGTTGTGCCGGGGACGGCCGTCTGCTTACAATAGATTCTGCGCGCACCGTTCTTCGTATTCGCCCGCGCGCAGCTTATCTCGTATAAAGGATATGTCTGCATCGTTTACGTCCGCGTTTCTCCTGATAATATCCAGAGCCGCACAGGCCGCTGCTTCGCCGAGCTGCATCATTGTAACGATCAGCCGCGTCGCTGACGCTGCAAGGTGTGAAAATGAAGATCCCCTGCACGCGACAAGCATATTGGAATACTCTTTCGTAACCAGACATCTGTACGGCACGCCATAGGGAACCGGCATTCGCTCCATATCCTCCGGCCTGAGCTTGCTTGACCGCTTTCCGTGCGTATCAAGCGAATGCGCGCCGTATGCGACGGATTCATCTGCGTGACGCTGGTTAAATATTCCCGCCAGACAGTCGTTTTGCGTTAACACAAGCTGACCGGCAAGCCGATAGCTCTCTCTGACGCCAACCATCGGGAATATACGCTTCATGCGCATATGATCCAGCCTTTTTTCCGTCTGCAAAAAATGCCAGTACGCCCAGACTATCGAAAGACATACCCGGTATGCTTCATCGGCCGGATATGAAAAATACTCCGCGCCCTGAATTGTCGGAAGCATATTCACATTTATTTCTCCGGTGTAGGGGTTGTGCGTGAAGCATGAGACGACTCCGACGCCGGAGCCTGACAGCGTTCTATCCAGCCAGCGTTTCCCCTCGTCGTGAAGCCCGTCCGGAATTTTATCGATATACCTATCCCTTGTGCTTTCAACTGCAAATACAAGCGTGTTTCCGTTTGTCGTGCGCTCGTATTCATCGGGCGCAAGGCTTTCGCCGTATTGCGACTCGGGCTCAGACCCGAGGGTGTGCTCGCAGCCGGCCGCTCTTGCAAAAACAATATCTCCGGAGCAGTCGATATAGACCTTGGCGGTCAGCTTCAACTCCTCGTTGGTTTGGCAGCTTCTCACGGTAACGGACTCTATCCGGTCTCCGCAGACCTCGCAGCCGATAAACGCTGTGTTAAGCAGCAATACTGCGTTTCTCAAGCGCTTCCGGATTGCAGCCTCCATCGCTTCGGGCGAATAGGCAAACGGGCTCCAGATTACGTCGCGCACACGCTTTCGCGACATAAACATCCCGTAGCCCTGTTCACCGATTGAGTCAAACGCCCACGGACATTCCGAAAACGGCTCGGGCGACGCATCCGGCGGAATGCTGTGTCCGTCAAAGAAGCTTCCCGCAATGACCGAATTTGGCAGGTTGCAGGTTGTGCCGCCGTTTCTCTCTGCATAAAGCTCCTGGGCAAGGCTCTCGTGGATCCCGTGCGAGCCCGCGCACTGCTCGTACCGGTTTATACCGCCGAAGGTTGCGGTGCCGCCCATGCCGGGCATTTTCTCGACCACACAGACCGAAAGTCCCTCCTCGGCCGCTCTGCAGGCGGCGGCGCTTCCCGCGCTGCCGCCGCCGATAATCAATACATCAAAGTCATTTTTCATATTTATTTTTACGCAAAAGGGTCAGAGCGGGTTCACATCCTGATCCACGCTCCATATCGTCAATTCTTCCGTAAATACATATTCGCTGAGGCTGCATATGGCGGCGATGGCCTCGCCCGCGTCTTCACCGCTGAATTTCAGGCTGTTGTTATCCTTGCCCGCGGCCACGTTGAAATTGGTGTTGCAGCCGCCCGGAATAAAGCAGGTGGCGCGCACGCCCATGCCCTTGACCTCAAGATAGAGGCATTTGGTAAACTCGCGCAGTCCGGCCTTGGCGGCGGAATAAACCGAGAAGCCCGGCCATGCGTGCTGCGAACAAACGGAGAGCACATTCACAATCATACCGGTTCGGCGCTCCGTCATCATCGGAGCAAAAACGCGACAGCCGTACATCGCGCCGTAGAGATTAAGGCGCAGGCTGTATTCGATTTGCTCCATGGACTGCTCGAGGTAGGGCTCGATTGTCACGCCGCCGCCGGCGTTGTTGATCAAAAAGTCGATCCGGCCATATTTTTCGGCAACAAACGCCCGCGCCCGCTCCCAGTCGGCATATTGGGTGATATCCATGACGAATATGTCGTCCGCCCCGGTATCCGCCTGCGCAGCCGTCAGCTTTTCCTCCGAGCGGGCTGCGATGATAACGCGGCAGCCGAGCTTTTTCAATTGTCTGGCCGTGCCGAGCCCCATGCCCGACGAGCCGCCCGTAATGAACGCCACTGTATTGGTTAAATCCTTCATTTCATTCAACACCCTTCACATTATTCGGATTTGCTCCGTTTTCCGGATAGCGCCGTGCGCAATGCTGTCTACCGGCGCCGCACAGACACAAATTGCGCTGCTCATCGCAAGCGCCTTCCATCCGCGGGGAAGCGTGCGGGCATCCGGATAAGCTTCAATTCTCGCATAGGGCTTCCGTACAAAACCGGAAAGGCTGCACCGTTTTCCGGTCGGGAAAACGGTGCAGCAGGATCAATGCGTCGTTATTTGGTGCTGTCGTACCATTCCTGATACTGGTTCATAATTTCCTCGCCGCCGTTGTCCTTGAAATTCTGCTTTAAATTTTCAAACGCCTCATCGGTATAGCCGTCGACGATGATGTTGGTCATATCGTCATTCAGCACACTTGTCAGGTTGCTTATCTTGTCTGCGCTTGCCGGAACATTCGCAGGGGCCATCTGGAGCTCGTTTGGCTTGACGGTGTTTTCGGTAAACGCGATATACTTATCAAAGCCTTCAAGGATATTGTTGACCGTATCAAAATGATCCGTCAGATCCAAACGGCTATAATAGCCCTTCAGGCCGGCAATTGCGGGGAAGCTGTCCGTTTTGGTGATTGTGCCGTCCGCGTTCTTGATCGCGTCGCGGCCAACGATGCCAAGCGCGAAGATGTCCAGAATATCCTCGTTGCTGTTCACGATATTCAACAGATCAAGAACGTACGGAACCTTGTCCTCGCTGGTTTTCGGGATGATAAAGAACGGATTGCCGATGCCGTGGCTGGGCAAAATGCCCTGCTCGCCGTTTTTGCCCTTCGGCGCTTCGATATAAATCCATTCGCCGTCGGGGTTCTTTTCCTTGAACGCGGACATCTGACGAACAATCTCAACATAGTTTATTTCCATCATGAAGCACTGGCCGGAAATCATTTTCTGAATCGGCTCCTGATCCAAAAGGAATTCCGAATCCATCAGGCCGTCCGCATACAGCTTGGCGGCGTATTTCAAAAATTCGGCGCCGCGCTCCTCAACATAGGGGAAAACGACCCTTCCGTCTTCGATCAGATAATTATAGAAGCGGTCGGAGGGAATGCCGAAGGCGCCAAGGATAGAGGTCATGCCGGAGCCGATATGGGATCTCATCACATACGGAATCATATCCGGCTTCTTTTCCTTGACTGTCTTGAGCACGGAATAAATCTCATCCGGCGTGGTCGGTATGTCAAGCTGTAATTCATCCAGAATATCCTTCCGGAGCGCCAGGGAGGTCACGCCTCCGTCAAACTGCACCAGGCGGGGCAGATAATACAGCTTTCCATCGACGGAATTGGCCCGGATGACATCTTGTCCGTAATAGTCGTTCAAAAATGGCGCATACACAGGCAGAGCTTCTTCCAGATTGCAAAGTCCGCCTTCAGCGGCATACTTGTTGATCAGAGAGCGGCTTGCGCCCTGAATCATATCCGGAGCCTTTTTGCTGGCCAAAAGAAGGGTGATTTGTTCGTCGGCATCGGTACCGGATTTAAACAGCGTCCAGTCAAGCTCATATCCGGTTTTTTCCTGAAGCAGCGTGTAGATTTCGCTGTCCATGATGGTAACGCCATCCGGCATGGGAGCGCCGGCGGGAACGGTCACGATGGAGAGCTTTTTCGCTCCGGTCAATTCGTGATTCGCGGGTTCGGAGCTCGCGGCTGAGGAGGAAGCCGGAGCGGAGCTCTCTGTATTCGGTGGGGCCGTTGTTCCGGTGCAGGAAACGAGCGTCATGGTAATGACCGCTGCCATTAATACAGAGATTGCCAATTTGCAAATTCTTCTTGCGTTCATGTTGATTCTTCCTTTCAAATTATTTATTTCCATAAACAGGAGTTACCCTTTTACAGACCCAAGCGTAATGCCGGTGACAAAGTATTTTTGCAGGAACGGATATAAAATCAGGATCGGAACGATGGAAACGATAATCGTTGCGTTTTGGATCGACTGCGCCGCCACGTTTCCGTAAATCGTGGGGTCAATAAAATTCTGACCCATAAGATCGCTCGCGCCGATCAGCAGATTGCGCAAATAAAGCTGTAGGGTGTATTTCTCCGTGGAGGTCAGGAAAATCATGGGGCGGAAGAAATCGTTCCATAGGTCAACGGCAAAGAACAGGCATATGGACGCCATTGCCGGCTTTGCAATCGGCAAAACAATGCGGAAGAAGATGGTGAAATGCCCGGCGCCGTCAATTTTCGCGGATTCCTCCAGACTGTCCGGGATACCGGCCATGAAGCTTTTCAGGATCAGCAAATAGTAAGGACTGATGATTGCAGGCAAAATCAACGCCCAAAGGCTGTCATACAGGCCCAGACTGCGCACAAGCAGATAGCCCGGGATGAGTCCTCCGCTGAAGATCATGGTGAATATATAGCAGGCAATCAGAAGGTTACGCTCACGAAAACGCTTTTTCCCGATTGCATATGCCGTCATTCCGTTTGTGAGCAGGGCCAGCGCGGTTCCGATGGCTACCACAGTCAGCGTGTTTTTCAATGAAGTAAAATAGGCGGCCTGCTTCAATACATATTTGTAGGCGCCGAGCTGGACGTCCTTCGGCCAATATTTTACCTCTCCGGCCAGCACGGCGGCCTCTCCGCTGATGGACTTGAACAGCACATTCAAAAAAGGAAAGATGAATATGACGCAAAGCACCAGCAAAAGCACGACGCAAACAGCTTGCATGATCTTGTCGCCGGCGGACTGGATTTCGCCGCTTTTTCCTTTTGAAATCTTGACGCTCTTTTTTGCATCCGTTACCATAAGCCTTCACCCCGCTTGGACTTTACAATTGCATTGGCTGTCAAAATAAAAGCTGCATTTACTAAGGAGGTAAACAGGCCGACGGCAGTGGTAAAATCGTACTGCCCCTTTGAAATACCCGTGTACCACACGTAAGTATCCAAAACCGTAATGACATCCGTTACGCGGGCATTGTCCAGCATCAGAATTTGATCCAAACCCACACTCAGTACGCTGGATAAGCGGAGAATAAACATGGTTATGATTATATCCGCCATCTCCGGCAGAGTAATGTGCAGGATGCGGGCCAGCCAGCCTGCGCCGTCAATTTTTGCGGCGTTATACAGCTCCGGGTCAATCGAGGTCAACGCGGCGAGGTATATGATGGAGCCCCAGCCGACGTCCTTCCAGATATCCGTGATTACCAACACGCCGCGAATGCTTTGCGGATCCATCAGATAGGATTTGACGGGAAAGCCCAGCGCGGAGGCTATTGCGTTTATCACGCCGGTTTTGCTGAAAATATCAAAACACAAGCCGGCGATCACCACCCACGAAATGAAATGCGGAAGATAAAATATATTCTGCACAATTCGCTTGTATGCGGCATTCGTTACCTGATTGATAATCAGCGCCAAAATGATCGGCGCAGGAAAGCCGAAAAGGATCTTCAGCGCGCTGATGGCAAAGGTGTTTCCCAAAACCGAATAGAACTTCGGCATGGTAAACAGGACTTGAAAATGCTTGAAGCCCACCCACGGACTTGCCCAAACGCCCTGAAAAATATTGTAATCCTTAAAGGCAACTACAATATTCAGCATCGGGACATATCGGAAGAGGATCAAAAGCGCAAATCCCGGAAGAACCATGAGCAAGAGAGCCGGACTGAAAATAATGGATTTCATATCGGATCGGCGGGCCTTCTTCGGCTTGAAAATAGATTTCAAATCGGCTTGACGCACCTTGTTCATCTTGAAAAACGCTCCTTTCACGACTTTATTTAATTAGAAACCGCGTTTCTTCTCCCCTTGCTTCCTTCTCAAGGGCGTCCGCAAGCAATTTGGGCGTATGGATAAACGCATCGTTGCTGCCGCCGGCCATATGAGGCGTAAATGTAATATTGTCAAGCGAAAGCAGCGGATCGTCGGCTGCGGGCGGCTCGTGGTCGAACACGTCCAGAAAGGCGCCCGCTATTCTTTTTTCCTTTAACGCCTCATACAGCGCGGCCTCATCTATCAGGCCGGAGCGTGAGGTGTTGATGAGATAGGCGGTCGGCTTCATCCGGGCAAGCATTTGAGCGTTGATCATGCGCTTGTTCTCCGGGGTGAGCCGCGCATGGATAGTGACAAAATCGCTTTTCTCCATCAGCGTCTCCAGTGGAACCAGAGTGACGTCGGAGCCGTGATAAAACGGATCGTAGGCAAGGATCTTGACGTCAAAGCCGGACAGCTTTTTTGCAACCAGCCGGCCGATTTCTCCATACCCAATGATCCCCACGGTTTTTCCGTACAGATCCGGGATCATGCCGCTGTTTGAGTATTCGCGTAGCCACCTGCCGGTTTTGATTCCGTAATGGCCGCGCGCAATGTCCCGCGCCTCGCATATCATTGCGCCCACCGCAAAGTCGCTGACCGCATGTGCATTGCGCCCAATCGTATGATAGACCCGTATTCCGCGAGCTTTTGCGTATTCCACATCCACGTTTTCATAACCGGCGCGCAGAACGCCGATCTTTTTAAGCCTGGGACACAGATCGATCAGCCCTTTGCCTATCGGGAAAAACTGAGTGACCAGAATATCCGCGTCCTGCGCGGCGGCCAATATTTCGGCCGGAATGGGTATATCCTCGCGGCCGCCCTGCTCCACCAGCAAATTTATGTGTTGCAGCTCGTCAAACCCGCTCAGGCTCCATTCCACGGTTTCAAGCTCCATGCCATATTGCCTCAGCCCGGACATGCCCGCCTCAATATAGCTACAGGGAATAAACAAATCACCGATACCGACTATTTTCATCATACTCGTCCTGCACTCCCGAAAGCTCTGATCTTGTGGCGAATGACCTCGCGCATTTGCCGCTGAGCCTGTTCATAGACAAACACCGGCCACATGGACAGGTTGCTGATGGAATTGAGCTTTTCCTTCAGTCCGGAATTAAGCCCATGGAGCACCTCTGAAAAAATATTGATTTTGCAAATTCCGTGTGCGATAGCCTGCAGCACCTGATCGTCCGGCGTGCCGCTGCCCCCGTGGAGCACCAGCGGCTTTTTGCTCACGCTGTTGATCTCGTCCAGTCGATCCAGATGCAGACGAGGTACGCCGCGGTAAACCCCGTGCACGGTGCCGATTGCGACGGCAAGCGCATCCACATCGGTCAATTCGATAAAGCGCTCCACATCGTGCGGATCAGTCAGGCTGTTTTCCGGATTGTCGGCCTGGCCTGTGCATCCGGTGGTTCCGTCGTCCGTGCCGGAAAGGCCGTCTCCGACATGTCCCAGCTCCGCCTCCACGCTTATGCCGGTTTTGTGCGCAAGGCTCACCACCGCCCTCGTGTTTTCGACGTTCCGCTCAAACGGAAGCACCGAGCCGTCGTACATGACGGATGTGAAGCCCACTTCGAGAGCCTCCTGAATATCCTTGTAGTCATTGGCGTGATCCAGATGAATGCACACGGGAACGGTGTATCGCCGAGACGCCTCCCGAAGCATGGCAGCCAGAAAGAAAATACCCTTATCCTGCAAATCCGGCTTGAGGCACATCATGAGCGCCGGAGATTTTTCCTCCTCGCAAACGTCCATTACCGCCTTGATCATTTCATAGTTGCTTACATCAAATGCCGGGATTGCGTAGTGCTTTTCGCGTGCATCCTGAAGCAGGGGATTCATGGAAACCAACATATTCTTAATTCCTTTTCCTGTTACGTTATTTTTTGTCAGCGCATCAGCATTCCGCCGGTTACGTCAAGCGTAGCGCCGGTTATATAATCCGACTGGTTGCTGCACAGAAAAACGACGGCGGCAGCAACCTCGCTCGGGTCCGCAATTCGGCGAAGGGGGATCCGCCGCAGATAGTCGTCCTCACGATCAGCTAAGGCGGCTTGGTTCATCGGCGTCCGCATCATGCCGGGCGCAACCGCATTGACGTTGATTCCGTTGGGTGCAACCTCGCGCGCAAGCGAAATCGTGAATGCCACCAGCGCCGATTTTGAGGCGGCATAGTGCGCGTGTCCGGAGGTGGAGCCGTGAAACGCGGCCTGCGAAACCATGTTGACGATTTTTCCCTTTTTGGATTGCTCCACGCACTGCCTTGTGAAATTTTTCGAGAGAAGAAACGGCGCTATCAGGTTGATATCCAGGGTTTTCCTGAAGGAATCCGCCGTCATTTCGTTCACATAAGCGGTTGGCCAGATACCGGCGTTGTTGATCAAAAGATCGATATCGCCCGCCTGCCTCCAAAGCGCCTCCACCTCGTGCTCCTTGGATAAGTCCGCCGTGATAAATGTGGAGCCATGTCCGCAGTGTCCGGCGTTGGCTTCCAGCAGACTTGCTTTGGACGGCAGGTCATGCAGGAGCACCTGCACGCCCTCCTGCGCAAGGAGAAGCGCAATCGCTTTTCCGCATCCGTCCGCCGCTCCGGTGACCAGAGCTCGTTTTCCGCTGAGTCCGTAATTCATTTACACACTCCCTATTTAATGTTCAATTGTTCATTTGGAAATTTTAGCTCGATTTTGAACCGCTCTTTAAAATTTGATGGAAAACAACCTGTTTTACGAAAAGAGGATGAAAGTTGTACAATAATTAACAGGTGTCTCGTGTTATTTCTCCCCTTATTTTCTATTATAAAGGGCATATTACAATTTGTCAACGGCGGCGAAAAAAAGATTAGTGTTACATCTGTTTCAAAAACCCGAACACAAATGAACGTTTAATTGAACATTAACCCCCATTTTTTACTGTGAAGGTCAACCGGCATGAAGCGGCGAGGGAGCGCTCTGGCATCTCCCGGCAGGAAAATAAAAATTTTCTCCGGAAAGCTTCTTTCCGGAGAAAACGGGTTGGCGCCAAGGCAGGCCGTTTTTGCCTGCGGCGCTCATATGGCGCAAACAAAAATAACGTTGGTGCGGGCAAGGGCGTCCGCCTGCGAGCCTTGTTAAATTGTTGGGAGACGCCTTTTGGAAAGCTCGGTCTCATGCCAAAAGAGAGGCTGTCAAGCTGCGCAGCTCCACGTAGCTGAAGCGGGGATCATGGAAATATCACGTTGATTTTGCGTTCGTCCAGATATTTGCGCCATTCTTCGTTCGGCGCGCGGTCGGTCACGATGCAGTCGATCAGCTCCAATCCGAACAGCTTGCAGGAGGAAACCCGGTCAAACTTGCTGTGGTCGCAGAGAAGCACGCGCAGCTTGGCATTTTCGAGCATGATCTTTCGTATACAGGCCTCTTCCTCATAAACCCAGCTCAGGCCGTGCTGCATGGAAATCCCCTTGCAGGAAATGAAGGCCGCGTCCGCATAAAAGGAGGAAAAGAAATTTCTGGTGAATATGCCGGTGTAGGAGGAGGTCGTTTTAGCCAGCAGACCGCCGGAGGAATAGACGTTCAGGGGGGCATACTTTAGCTTTTCAATCATCTTCTGCCCCTGCGTCAAGACGGTTAATCCGCTGAAGCGGGGCAAAAATTCCGCCAAAAACTGAACGGTCGTGCTCGAATCCAGCGACAACACGTTCCCGTTGTGAATGAGCGCCGCCGCCTTCTCGCAGAGAACCAGCTTGCAATCCGGGTTGTCCATCTGTCGAACATCTGCGGGCAGCTCGCGGTCTATCGCGTCCAAAAGCACCGCGCCCCCGTATACGCGCTTCAGATATCCGCCCGCCTCAAGCTTGCTGAGGTCGCGCCTTATCGTTGCCTCGCCGATGAACAGCGTTTTGCTCAGCTCGGTCACCTTCACGGTGAAATTTTTCTTCAACAGCCTCAATATTTCCTCTCTGCGTTCAATATCCGTCATAAACCGTGCCTCCGCTTGCGTAGTTTTTTATTTTAATGTTCAGTATCAGGCGAGCGCGTGTTCAATTGAATAATATTTCACCTGTATTGACATTGCTTTTTTTATATTCTATAATAAAGATACCATATAAAAAGCGTAAAATCAAGTAAATTGTTAAATATTATGGGAGAGCTGATCAAATGAACATAACACTATGCATCGATTGCGGATTGACAAAAGCAAAGCTGCTGCTGCTTGACGAGGCCGGAGCAAGCTATGGTAAGGAAGAGTTTTCCACGCCTGTTTCCGGTGTGCGGATAGAAACGCTTTCGCTGCAGGCTCTGCTGCGTCAGGCCGTGGCCGATCTGCTGGCGCACTCGGACATAGACCCGGCAAGAATCGTCTGCGTCACCGTATCAGGACATGGAAACGGCCTTTACGCAATCGGAGACGACGGGGCGCTTCCTGTTGGGTATTCGTCCATGTTCACGGAGAGCGGAGCGTATCTTCCGGAGCGCGGAAAAACCTTTCCGATCATCTCTCAGGCGGACTGGTGCGGCCAGCCGCTCCCGATCCTGAGCTGGATTAAGGCGCAGCATCCGCAGGAATATGCGAAAATCCGCAAAATCATGTTTTGCAAGGATCTGCTGAGATGGTTCATGACTGGCTCCGCCGCAATTGAAAAAACAGACGCCTCTGCGGCGGGCTTGATCAACAGCCGAACCGGGGAGCGGGATCTGGATTTATTGCGCATCTACCGTTTGGAGGACGCGGCTTCGATGCTGCCGCCCATTGCAGAAAGCGACAGGCCCGCCGGATTTATATCTCGCCGCTTCTCGGACGCCACGGGCCTGCCGGAGGGCGTTCCGGTGCTGGGAGGCTTGTTTGATGTGAATAGCTGTATGCTTGGCTCCGGCGTGATCGGAGATAGCCAGTATGCGCTGATTGCCGGGACGTGGGGAGTGAACGCAATCGGGTCGGAGCGGCTGATTGAATCCACGCGCATCACCCAATGCTGTCGGTTTTACGGCGAGGTTCCGTTTGTGTGTATCGATTCTGCGCCCACCTCGTGCACCAATCTGGAGTGGTATGTCGAACAGGTGATGAACCTTATTTCCTATGCGGAGGCGGACCGTATAGTTCAAGCGGAGCCGTTTGATGAGCGGCTCGTCTATCTTCCCTATCTGTTTTCGCCAATGGATATGCCAAACGCGCAGGGTGGCTTTATCGGCCTGCAACCGGGGCACAACGCGCGCGCCATGCTGCGCGCTGTTTTTGAGGGCATTGTGTTTGAGCATCTTTACCGTCTGCAAAAATTGCAGGCGTCGGGACTGATTGCAACCGAAGCGGTTTTATCCGGCGGCGCTGCCAACAGTCCCGTTTTCGGGCAGATGTTTGCGGACGTGTGCGGCGTGAATGTCCGTGTTCCGGCGCAGACTCAGGCCGGTGCTCTGGGCGGAGCGGTTTTATCCGCAAAATTTAGAGGGGTTTACCCATCCATTTCGCAGGCGGTCTCCCATATAATCGCGTATAAGGGCGCCTGCGCGCCGCAGGCGGAGCAGACAAGGAGATATCGGAAAAAATTCGCCAGATTTCTTGAGCTCCGGGACAGGCTGAACGCAGCGACAGTCACGGCGGAGCAGACATATCGGCTCCTGCCCTGAGGCGGGGATGCCGGCGCGACGGCGAAATTTAAAATTTTCAATAGCCGGAGAAGCCGTTTACGAGATGTGAACGGCTTTTCATCGAACAGACAAACAAGCGGACAGTCTCCGGAAAAACGGGCCGCGCAAAAGCGCCTCCCGCCGTATTGCGGAGACTGTTTTCCGTCGCGCCTGAAAATGCTGACCTCTAACGGCAAAAGTTGAAATTGTGTATTGCTATTCCGCGCATTCTCTGGTATCATAGGCTTGACAAATTGTATCGGAACAGACACACACCGTGATAAAAATATCAAATACTTAGCGTGACGTGAGTACTATAATGATAAAGGAGGAAGCGGGATGCCGCTGAAACGGGCGAAGCTGCATTTTGACAATCTGTTCGAGGACGACGAGCTGCCGATAGGCGATTTTCTGCTCTATCAGGCGGGCGATCTCGCCTGCGAGGCGGGCTACAGCGTCGAGGAGCACGATCAGGTCGTGGACGAGATATCCTACGTCGTTTCGGGCGAGGGAGTGTTCAGCGTCAACGGCGAGGATTTCACCGTGCACAAGGGCGATATTGTGCTCAGCTCCTGCGGCGAGCGGCACAATATCTGCGCGTCGATGACCGACCCGCTGCGTTTTTTCTATGTCGGCTTCACGTTTCGCAGTCCGGATAAGGAGCCGTATCCGCAGCTTGCCGCGCCTTTCCGGGAGCCGGGAATAAAGCGGATTAGCAGCAATGCCGTGTTCGATTGCTTCGTCGCGTTTCTTGAAGAGCTCGCAAGGCCGGACGGCTTATCGGACCTGATGCTGCAAAGCCTGCTGACGCAGCTTGTCTGCACAACGGCGCGGCTTTTCCGCAGTACCGGAAAGGGCGGCTATTTTGCGGCGGATTCGGCTGCGGCAAACGCCAAGCTGGTGCGGGATATCGCCGCCTATCTTGACACGCACGCGTGTGAGACGCCGCGACTGCGCGAGCTTTCCGGGAAGTTCGGCTACAGCTACACGCACATATCGCAGCTTTTTTCCTCCACGATGGACGAGAGCCTGAAGGCCTATCACACGCGAAGGCGCTTTGAAAAAGCGTGCGCGGAGCTGAGCCGCGGGCTGAGCGTGACTAAGGTCGCGGAGCTGACGGGCTTCCAGTCTGTCCACGCATTTTCACGGGCGTTCACAAAGCATGTCGGGATTACCCCGAAGGAGTACAGGCAAAATAATAACAGCAAAGGAGAAAGTGAAAAATGAAGGTTGCCGTTATCGGCTGCGGAAGCATTGCCAACGCTGCGCACATTCCAAACTACATGAAAAACCCGGATGTTGAGATCGCCTATTTCTGCGATATCGTCCCGGAGCGCGCGCAGGAGTGCGTGAGGAAATATGGCTGCGGCAAGGCGGTCGTGGATTTCCATGATATTTTAAAGGACAAATCGGTGGAGGCGGTTTCAGTATGCACACCGAACAACATGCACGCGCCCATATCCATCGAGTGCCTGCGCGCGGGCAAGAACGTGCTCTGCGAAAAGCCCGCCGCGCGCACCTATCCCGAGGCGCTTGAGATGCAGAAAGCACAGCACGAGACCGGTAAGGTGCTCAATATCGGCGTCGTCAACCGCTTCAACGACAACGTCCGACTGATAAAGAGGTACATCGACTCCGGCAGATTGGGCGAGGTATATCACGTATACGTCAGCTTCCGCGCGCACAGATCCATTCCGGGCATCGGAGGGCAGTTCACGACAAGGGCTGTGGCCGGCGGCGGCGCGCTGATCGACTGGGGCGTGCATTTTCTCGATATTGTGATGTTCTGCTGCGGAGATCCGTCCCCGCTCACCGCGAGCGGCGAGACGTTCTCCAAGCTTGGCAACCCGATCAGCGAATATGTGTACAAGGACATGTGGGCCGGCCCCCCGAAGCCGGACGGCACCTGCGACGTCGAGGAGGCCGTGGCGGGCATTGTGCGCACGAGCGGGCCTGTGATTACGATCAACGGCGCATGGGCGCAGAACATCGGCGTGGGCGAGATGTATATCGACTTTGTCGGAACCAAGGCGGGCATCCGTCTGCAATACGGCAGGGATTTCACCCTTTATGCGGCGGAAAACGGCGCTCTCGTCAGCTATACTCCGGAGCTTCGCGAGGGCAATGATATGTTCCAGAACGAGATCGACGCGTTTGTGGAGTGCATCCGGACCGGCGAGAAGCTGCCCTCGCACATTGACAACGCCGTCATCACCTCACAACTGATGCAGGCTATCTACGATTCGGCGGAGCAGCACCGCGAGGTCGAGCTTTAAGCATGAACGTTTAGCCGTAAAGCTGAAGCAGGGCTCAGGAGCCTTTTGAAGCTCCTGAGCCCTGTTCTTTTTGTGCTGCGGTTGTGTTTTGGCCTCAGTCCACGGTGTCCTGCACCAGACGTATCTCGACGTCGAAGGTTTTGACCATGGAGTGCTCGGTCGCCGGGCGGTAGATGGTCAGCGTGACCCTGTCTCCCGCCTTGAATTTGGCAAGCTGCTCCGAGACGCCGTTAAAGGATTCGACCTCCACGCCGTCGATATGCGTGATGATGTCGCCCGCCTGAACACCGGCGTCGATGAGATCCTGATTCTTGATATCGACGACGTACATCCCCGCGCGCAGGCCGTTCTGCATGGCTGCGGTGCGGTTGATAAGCTTTGCGGTGATGCCAAGCTGGATGCGTCCGGTGACGCGTCCGTACTTTATCAGCTCGTCTATGACCGGCTGGGCATGGTTGGAGGCAATGGCAAAGCCAATACCCTCGTAGCCCTCAAGCGCTATCTTCGCAGAGTTTATCCCGATTATCTGCCCATACTGGTTGACCAGCGCGCCGCCGGAGTTTCCGGGGTTTATCGCGGCGTCGGTTTGGATGCAGACGAGGGTGCTGTTCGAGGTGCGTATCTCGCGGTTGACCGCCGAGACCATGCCGTAGGTGACGCTGCCCTGGAGCGACAGCCCGCCGGGATTGCCTATCGCGAGCACAAATTCGCCGACGCGCATCTGGTCGGAGTTGCCGAACTCGGCATGGGGAAGGCCGCTCGCGTGAATGCGTATGACGGCAAGATCGGTTATCCTGTCCGAGCCGACCAGCGCTGCGGGATAGGTTCGGCCATTCGAAAGGGTTACGCGTATCTTATACGCGCCCGCCACGACGTGCGCGTTTGTGACGATATAGCCGTCCGGAGAAATGATTATTCCGGAGCCGGAGCTTTCGGGCGACGGCTCGACACTGGTGTCGTTGGAGAGCTCGTAATCGGAGGCAAATATTTCGATGCCGACCACTGTCGGGCCAACCTTCTTTGAGACCTCGACGGTCCACGGCAGCTCGATATTGCCCGTTTCGTCGCCGGACGGACGATCCTCTATCGTGATGCCCGCGTGCGACCTGTCTATCGGGATGTTTTCCTCGGCTGCGGACTGCTGCGGGTTCTCGCCTGCGGACTGCTCCGGCTGGCTGCTTTCCGGCTGCGATTCGCTCTGCGACTGTCCGCTCGTCTCCGGCAGGATATAGTCGCTGCCGAGCATCGTCCAGACGCCGTAGCCCGCAAAGCAGACAAGGGCAAGCGCGATTATGCCGCAGAGAATCCCCGCAAACACCTTTGCGCCGCTGCTTCTTCTCGGCCTTTTCGGCGGATATCCGCCGCCCCATCCGCCGGAGGGGCCGCCATTTTCCGGCGGACGGCTCCCGCCGGTATTTCCGGTGTTCCCTTCAAAGCCGTCGTAGCTGTTGAAGCTCCAGTCGTTTTTGCCGGGCTGCCAGCCTTTGGAGCTGCTTTGCCCTCCGTCAGGCTGTCCGCCGGTATAGCGGTAGCCCTCGTCCCCGGAGGCGCCGGTCCAGCCGTTCGCCGAGGGAGAATTGCAATCCTCCTTTGGCGGCGTATGCCGCTCCTGCTCCGAGCCGTTCTGTTCGTAATCTCTGTTTTCGTCTGTCATATATTCAACCGCACCCCTCTTTGATGCTTCGGCCTTCAGCCTGCTATCAGCTTATGATAATGCTTCCGTTTTTTTGCCGCAGTCTCAGGATTTGCCGTGAACGCTCTCTGCAATCTGGCGGCTCGCCGGGATGGAAAACTCAAATTCGGTATATTTGCCGACCTCACTGCTCGCGTGTATCTCTCCTCCGTGCAGCCCTATAACGGTGCGCACTATGTACAGCCCCAGCCCGACGCCGCTCTTATCAAGGCTGCGTGAGCGGTCGGTCTTGTAGAAGCGGTCGAACAGGCGGTTGAGCTCGTTTTCTGGGATCCCGTCGCCGGAGTTGCGCACCGCGACGTAGACCATCCTGCCGTCGCCGTTGAAGCGGAACTCGATATAGCCGTCCTGATTGACAAACTTCACCGCGTTGTCAACAAGGTTGTAGATCACCTGATGTATCAGATCCTCGTCCGCCTCAACGATTATCTTATCCACGTCGAGCCCGCGTATTTCGAGGTTTTTCGCCTCAATGCGCTGCTCGAAGGCAAACAGCGTTTGCAGCACCGTCTCATGTATGTCGAACTGCTTTGCGATTATCTGCCTCTCGCCCGCCTCTATCTGCGCGATGCCGAGCATTGCGCGCACCAGCCGCGAAAGGCGCTTGACCTCATCCGAGACGATGCGGAGATATTGCCTGTGCTTTTCCTCCGGAATTGTGCCGTCAAGGATGCCGTCGATGAAGCCGCCGATCGTCGTCATCGGAGTTTTCAGCTCGTGCGAGACGTTTGCGGTGAAGCTGCGGCTGGACATTTCGAGATCTGCCAGCGAGGACGCCATGTTGTTGATTGACGCGGAAAGCCTGCCGATCTCGTCGTCGCTTTCGACCGGGACGCGCACCGAAAAATCGCCCTTGGAGAAGGCATTTGTCGCCGCAACCATGTTGCGCAGCGGCTTTACCATGCGGCTGGTCAGGAAGTATATACATATGAAAGCGAGCAACAGCACCGCTGCGGCGCTTATGAGGAACATCCCGGTCATCTCGAACAGGAAATCCAGCAGCATGCGCGCCGAGGAGGAGACAAACACCGCGCCCAGCGCATTGTCGGACTGGTCGGTCAGCGGCAGCCCGACGGTGTAATAGGACCCGCCGTACATCCCGCCGAGCCTGCCTATTTCGGAATATCGCCCCTGCGCGAGCAGCAGCGCCATGACGCTGTCCGGCACATCGGAGCTCTTATGTACGCAGCCGCTTGAATCGGAGCAGACCAGCGTCTCTCCGGAGGTGTTGACAAGGAACACCATCATGCTGCTGGAATCTGCCAGTATCGAGTAGCCGGATTTGAGCACCCACTCATCCACCGCCTCGTAATCGTTGGAGGCAAGGTTGCTCTGCGTCATGCTTATCGCATACTGAGCGTTGCGGTAGAGCAGCTGCTGCTTGTCCGCACGGAAATACTGCGAGGCGAACAGCATGAACACCACGCCGAGAAATATCACGCAGGACAGTATTATCGCTGAAAATATCGTAAAATATTTGAACAACAGGCTTCGGCGCATGTTTTTCCGTCTCTCCCGTTCTGAACGCATACAACACAACGATGATCGGCTCACGCGGCGCGCAAGCCAATCATCAGCCGTTTTGCTTTATCGTTTACCGGTCAGTCCCTGACCTCAAATTTATAACCCACGCCCCAGACCGTCTTGAGGGTCCATTTGTCGGAAACACCCTCAAGCTTTTCGCGCAGGCGCTTGATGTGGACATCGACGGTGCGGGAATCGCCGTAATACTCGAAGCCCCAGACCTCGTCGAGAAGCTGGTCGCGGGTATAGACGCGGTTCGGGTTGCTGGCAAGATGGAACAGCAGCTCCAGCTCCTTGGGAGGCGTATCGACTATGCGGCCGTCGACCTTCAGCTCATATTTTGTCATGTTGACGACCAGCTTGTCGTAAGAGACCTCCTTCGGGTCGCTCTCGGACGAGGATTTGCCGGTGCGGCGCAGAACCGCCTTGATCCTCGCGATGATCTCCTTGGTGTCAAACGGCTTTACCACGTAGTCGTCGGAGCCGAGCTCGAGGCCGAGAACCTTGTCGAAGGTCTCGCCCTTGGCGGTTATCATGATGATTGGGCAGTCGGAGCGCTTTCTCAGCTCGCGGCAGACCTGCCAGCCGTCAAGCTTGGGCATCATGACGTCGAGCAGCACGATATCCGGGCTCTCCAGCGCAAACCGGGTGACCGCCTCCTCGCCGTCGTTGGCGATAACTACGGTGTAGCCCTCCTTTTCAAGATAGAGACGCAGCAGCTCGCATATATTCTTGTCGTCATCCGCTACAAGAACTTTTCCGATGGACATGTTTTTTCCTCCTCAATATGCTCTTTTTCATTTTTTCATATATAAAATCCATCACCGAAGGCAAAAGGGACGGATAGTCAGCCTTTGTATTAATTATACAATATTGATTCCTTTATTGGTTAATAATTTTTGAAGCTTTTCATTCGTTTGCGTAAATTTGCCATCGGCGCGCCGGGCTGAGGCAAGATAATTCCTTAAAAAAGCGGAAAACCTATTGCCAGCGCGCCCGGAGTGGTTTATAATTATACGATAGACGTAAGGTATATTTATTATAATCAACGCTCGGAGGGAATATCAAAACCATGAAGCTTGGAATCGTCGGACTGCCGAATGTCGGCAAGAGCACTCTGTTCAACGCCATAACCAACGCCGGGGCTCAGGCTGCGAACTATCCGTTCTGCACCATAGAGCCGAACGTCGGCACCGTTCCCGTGCCGGACGAGCGCCTTGACGTGCTCGCCAAAATGTATGATCCGGACAAGTACACCCCCGCCACCATCGAGTTTGTAGATATCGCCGGGCTTGTCCGCGGCGCCTCGAAGGGGGAGGGGCTGGGCAACCGCTTTCTCTCGCATATCCGCGAGGTGGACGCCATAGTACACGTTGTGCGCTGCTTTGAAAACGGCGAGATCATCCACGTCGACGGCAGCATAGACCCGCTGCGCGATATCGACACCATCAACCTCGAGCTGATACTCTCGGACATAGAGGTGGTCGAGCGCCGCATCGACCGTGCCGCCAAATCCGCCAAGGGCGATAAAAAGTACGCAGTGGAGGTGGAGGCGCTGGAAAGGCTCCGGGCGCATCTATATGAGAACAAGCCCGCCCGCTCCTTCGTCCGCAGCGCCGAGGACGACGAGTTCATCTCCGCGCTCTCGCTGCTGACGGACAAGCCGGTGATCTACGCCGCCAATCTCAGCGAAGATGATTTTGGCGCCGGGCTTGACGGCAACGCGGCGTTCAATGCGGTCAAGGGGCTTGCCGGGGCGGAGGGCGCCGGAGTTCTGCCGATCTGCGCGCAGCTTGAGGAGGAGATTGCCGACATGTCCGTCGAGGACAAGGCGATGTTCCTTGCGGAGCTTGGCCTCGAGCGCTCCGGGCTGGACCGTCTGATACAGGAGTGCTACTCGCTGCTCGGCCTGATCTCGTTCCTGACTGCGGGCAAGCAGGAGGTTCGCGCATGGACCATCAAAAAGGGCACCCGCGCGCCGCAGGCCGCCGGAAAGATACACACCGACTTTGAAAAGGGCTTCATTCGCGCCGAGATTGTCGCCTACGACGACCTTATCGCCTGCGGTAGCATGGCTGCGGCAAAGGAAAAGGGACTTCTGCGTCTCGAGGGCAAGGACTACGTCATGTGCGACGGGGACGTCACGCTTTTCCGCTTCAATGTCTGATAGTATATTTCAATTTTACCACATTTTGTGCGTTTTTGTCAACTGTGCGATACATACAAAATATTGGCCGGGGAGCTTCAAGGCGGCGAGATCCCCGGCCTTTTGCATATTCGGGCGCGTTTTCCGGCGGCTGCGTTTTTAGCCCGGTTCATAATCTTAAAGCAAGCTTAATAATACCTGCGTCAAAAAACATTTGACATTTATCTAAAGAAAAAAACAGGATAAATAATAAATTTACCATTGCAAATTCACATTTTCGCGGGATAATATAGCTGTCAACAGAAATTGACGGCGCGAAGCCACAGACGATCCCGTTGAAAGGAGAATCACTATGTATAACAACTATGACGATTATAATCAGGACTGGAACGGCGGACAGGCCGGCGATTCCGGCGCTGCGGACAACTCCGGCAGCACCGGCGGCAATGAAAACGCTCCGCACGATTCCAAAATTTATTCCGACGTCGCGAGCTACGACACCGGAAAAAACAACACCCAGACCGGCTTTGAGTCGGATATGCAATATCGCTCGACCTATCAGGCTCCGCAGCCCGCAAAGAAGCGCGGCGGCTCCGGCAACAAGGGCATTATCATCGCAGCCTGCATCTGCTGCGTGATTTCGCTGCTGCTCGGCGCAGCCGGCGGCGCGCTGGTATCATCAAGGTATACGAAAAACGCCATTGCGGAGCAATCCGCAGCCCTCGAGGAAATGCGCAGCGAGCAGAAAACGGCGCTTGACCGGCTCTCCTCCGCGACGGGCGAAAAGACCTCGACCGGCAGCACCTCCGAGACGGTTCACACGGGCAGCGGCATGAGCGTTAGCGAGGTCGCCGCAAGATGCAAGGACTCGGTAGTCGCCATCAACATCAACGTAACCAAGACCGTCGAGGGCTTCGGCTACACTCAGGAATATGAGGGCGTGAGCAGCGGCTCCGGCGTTGTCATCTCTGAGGACGGCTATATCGTCACCAACAACCACGTCATCGAGAACGGCAAGGATCCGACCGTTATCATGCGCGACGGCACACAGTATCCTGCGACCGTCGTGGGCAGCGACGACGTTATCGATATCGCGGTGCTCAAGATAGAGGCGACCGGCCTCACCCCGGCGACCTTCGGCTCCTCCGACAACGTTAAGCTCGGCGAGACCTCAGTCGTCATCGGCAACCCGCTCGGCAAATTCGGCAACAGCGTCACCTCCGGAGTCATAAGCGGCCTTGACAGGGAGATTACCATCGACGACGATACCATGATGCTCATGCAGACCGACGCAGCCGTCAATCCCGGCAACTCCGGCGGCGGAATGTTCAACGACAGGGGCGAGCTTATCGGCATCATCGTTGCGAAATCCGGCGGCACCAACGTCGAGGGCCTCGGCTTCGCAATCCCCATCAACGACGTCAGCACCGTCGTATCCGACCTTATCGAATACGGCTATGTCACCGGACGTCCGCAGCTGGGAATTGAGGTTGTCGAGATTAACAACTCCATGACCGCCATGCGCTACGGCGTCAGCCGTCAGGGACTGTATGTCGGCAAGGTGGAGAACGGCTCGCAGGCATATAACGACGGTCTCCGAGTAGGCGACTGCATCGTCTCCATCGACGGCGAGGAGATCACCACCTTCGCCACGATGAAGCAGCTTCTGGCGAGACACGCCGTCGGCGACGTGCTGAGCATCGAGGTTCAGCGCTACGGCGAGAAGGGAACCGAGACTGTCAACGTCACACTTATCGAGAAGGTTCCCGAAAACTTTGACACCAGCAAGAGCGCAGCCTGACGGCGCGCCGTTTCAGCAAGGCTCCCTCCTTTTTAATATCACATAAGGTCCGCGGCGCGGAGAGTTCGTCTCTCTGCGCCGCGGACCTTTGTCTGCAAACGCGTCAGCCGTCGCCGCGCCCGCAGCCGCAGCTTTTATCGAGATCGGTGAGCTTTGGCGGGAAAAAATCGCTTGTGGGGAAGCTTATCTTCTTGAACAGCTCGCAGGGGTCGTCGGAGCTGGAGACGCACTCCTTGCTGGGGATGCAGAAGTCATAGGCCGGGATGAGCATCTGCACCGAGCGTTCGAGCTGCACGACGCTGAACGCGCCAACGGTGATAAGCACAAGCTTTTCCGGCTGTGCCTGCGCAATGGCGCCGTTCAGACGGCATGAGACGCACTCCGGAAGCACCGACGGCGTTTCGCACTGGCAGCAGCAGGCGTCCACAAGCTTTGCCGAGAGCAGTATAGGATCCACAATCTGCACTTTTGCCACGGGGAGATTGGTCTGCGGCACGCTCGGGCCGGGCCCGCGGCGCCGGCTTGAGGAATATATCCTGACGCCGCCCTCGCTGCCGTAGAGGATGACCTTTTTGTTTGAAACGGCTATACCCTCGACGGTCGCCGGGGGCGAGAGCTGGTTCGCGTATACGGCGAGCTTAGCAAGAAAGAAGCAGGTCATATCCACCGAATAAAAGCCGCGGTTGAACGGTACCGGCTCTACCTCGACGAACATATCCAGCAGCTCGACGCTTTTGCCGCGCACGCCGGCTGCGCCGTTGATCAGCGCCTGGTCGCTCTCGGTGAAATGCACGCGCATATCGCTCAGGCAGTCTTTATCGCTGCAGGAATCATACACGCGCTGCACATCCACGCAAACCGCTTCCTTGAAGCAGGAGGACGCCGCCGCATCGGTTCTTGATTCTGCCATAGTAACCCTCCTAATCTGATGAGTGTAAAGCTTTCACTTCATTACATCTTATGAGGATATTCGTTTTTTGTGAAGCGTCGCGGCGGTTTCCGGCACAGCTTATTTATGTTTTCCGCGTGCAGATGAAAGCGTCCGCGGCCCTGTGGCCACGGACGCCGTTGGGATCGCGACGCAGCTTGCGATCCGTTTTTGTCATCAGTCAAGCTTTTCCAGCTTTGCAAAGTTTGCCATAATCTTCTTGGTGCCGACGCTGTCAAAGCTTATTTCGAGCAGCGAGTCGTTGCCGACGCTGACCGACGAGATTATCATGCCGCTGCCGAAAACCCTGTGTCTAACGGCGTCGCCCGGCGCGTAGGACGGCCTTGCAGCGGAGGGCTGTGCTGCCGGACGTGCTCCGGTTTTCGCGGCAGGCGGCTGCGGCGCATGGGAGATGCCGATATCCCGTCCGGTGACGACGCGCTCGCGGCGCTTGGGACGCGGCTCGGAGCGCAGGCGGCGGTGGAAGGTGTCGTCCAGCTCCAAAAGCTCCTCGGGTATCTCGTCTATGAAGCGGGAGCGGTGGTTGCGGGTGGTGCGGCCAAAGAGCATGCGGGAGTTAGCGTGGGTGAGATAGAGCTTTTTCTTCGCGCGCGTTATGCCGACATAGGCAAGGCGGCGCTCCTCCTCCATCTCCGGCTGACTGTATACCGCCGACATGCCCGGAAAGATGCCCTCCTCCGCGCCTGCGATGAACACGAACGGAAATTCAAGGCCCTTCGCCGAATGCAGCGTCATCAGCAGCACCGAGTTGTCCTCGTCAAGCCGGTCGAGATCGGAGAACAGCGCGGTTTCCTCGAGGAAGCCGGAGAGCGAAGGCTCCTCAGCGCTCTCCTCATATTTAAGAATGAAGGATTTCAGCTCCGCCACGTTCTCGATGCGGTCGATGCCCTCCGGGCCCTCCTTTTCGAGCGCCGCGATATAGCCGCTGCGTTCGAGCACCGCATCGTAGACCTCCGACACCGGCGAATCCTCCGCCATCTCGGCAAGCTCGGATATCATCCCAGCAAAGCTCTTCAGCACGCCGCTTTTCTTCTCCAGCGCCGTGTATTCGTCGCTGTGCGAGACGACCTCGAACAGGCTCTGTCCAAGGGTTGCCGCTATCTCCTGCGCGGCGGCGATGGTGGTTGGGCCGATGCCGCGCTTGGGCTCGTTTATTATGCGCTCCATGCGCAGCGCGTCGCTCGGGTTGTTCACGACGCTCAGATACGCCACGACGTCGCGTATCTCCTTGCGCTCGAAGAAGCTCTGGCCCTTGACAATGCGATGGGGTATCGAGTGCTTGATGAAGCTGCGCTCAAGGTTTGCAGACTGTGCGTTCATGCGGTAGAGCACCGCGTGGTCGCGGTACTGCGCGCCGCCCATGACGTTGCGGCGTATGGTTTTGGAGATAAATTCCGCCTCGCCGGCCTCGTCCTCGGCGCAGAAAACCTTGATCTTGCCGCCCTTCTCGTTGCTGGTCCAGAGATTTTTGCCCTTTCGCTCGGTGTTGTTGGCGATGACGGCGTTTGCGGCGTCGAGAATTGTGCCGGTGCTGCGGTAGTTTTGTTCAAGGCGTATGACCGCCGCGTCCTCAAACTGCTTTTCAAAGCTCAGGATATTCTCGATGGTTGCGCCGCGAAATTTGTATATGCTCTGGTCGTCGTCGCCGACGACGCAGAGGTTATGGTGTCCGCCCGCAAGCAGGCTCACCAGCAGATACTGCGCGTGGTTGGTGTCCTGATACTCGTCCACCATGATGTAGCGGTAGCGGTTACGGTATTTCTCCAGCACCTCGGGGTACTCCCGGAAAAGCCGGACTGTGAGCAATATGATGTCGTCGAAATCGACGGCGTTGGAGGAGCGCAGCGCGTCCTGATACATGCCGTAGAGCTTGGCTATCTGTCCGACGCGGAAGTCCTTTTCGCCGTCGCGTGCAAGGTCGTCCGGCGTGCGCAGCGCGTCCTTGGCGCGTGAGATGGCCGAGAGCACGGCGCGCGGAGCAAGCGTCCTGTCATCCACGTTGAGTCTCTTCATGCAGTCCTTTATCACCTTGAGCGAATCGTCGGTGTCGTAGATGGTGAAGGAGGAGGCGTAGCCGAGCGCCTCTATCTCGCGGCGCAAAATGCGCACGCAGGCGGAGTGAAAGGTCGCGGCGCAGACGTCGCGGCCACTGTCGCCGAGCAGTGAGGCAAGGCGCTCGCGCAGCTCTCCCGCCGCCTTGTTGGTAAAGGTTATCGCAAGGATGCTCCACGGATTCACCGGACGGTCTGCGACAAGGCGCTCCATGTGCCGCATCGAATCCTCATCCGCGTCCTTTGCGGAATAGCCGCGCAGAAATTCCAGAGCGTCCGCGTCGATCCCCGCCGGCACGCACGGGCTGTTATAGGCGTTGCCGAAGCGCACAAGGTTCGCAATGCGGCTGACGATCACGGTGGTCTTGCCGCTCCCGGCGCCCGCAAGTATCAGCAGCGGCCCCTCGGTGTGATACACTGCCTTGCGCTGCACCGGATTCAGGCGGGAAAACTCCGCGTCGAGTATATTTTTTCTGAGCTGTAGGTATTCTTTTTCGATCTCAGGCATGACGGTCTCCCAATATTTTGCGTTATGGTCATTTATGATATAGCTTTTTGGTCTGGTATTTAGGCTCGCAGGTCACGTTGACGCCGAGCTTTTTGAGGGTGGAATCATCCACCTGCGAGAGGATGACGGTGGAATGAAGCTCGCAGCCGCGCAGCTTCTGGAGCTGCTGCATCGCAAGCTCCGCCGTCGGGTTGGTCGCCGCCGAGATGGTCAGCGCGATGAGTATTTCGTCGGTGTGCAGCCGGGGATTGTGGTTGCCGAGGTGGTTTACCTTGAGATCCTGTATCGGCTCTATGACGATGGGCGAGATGAGGTGGACATCCTTCGGAATGCCGCCGAGCGCCTTGAGCGCGTTGAGCAGCACGGCGGAGGTGGAGCCGAGCAGGGACGAGGTCTTGCCGGTGAGGAGGCGCCCGTCGTGGAGCTGTATTGCGGCGGCGGGTGCGCCGGTCTGCTCCGCACGGTCGAGCGCCGCCGCAACGACGGGGCGGTCGGCGGAGCTGACGCCGCACTGCTTCATAAGCAGCTCAAGCTTGTACACCATCGCATCGTCGGCAAGTCCCTGACGCCTCTGGCACAGCCCGGCATAATAGCGGCGGATGATCTCCTGCTTTGCCGCTGCCTGCACGACGGCGTCGTCCGTGATGCAGTAGCCGGCCATGTTGACGCCCATATCTGTCGGCGAATGATAGGGCGATTCGCCGGCAATGTGGGTGAATATCGCGTTGAGCACCGGGAACACCTCAACGTCGCGGTTGTAGTTGACGGTGGTGACGCCGTAGGCGTCGAGATGAAACGGATCTATCATGTTGACGTCGTTGAGGTCGGCGGTGGCTGCCTCATAGGCGAGGTTGACGGGGTGCTTGAGCGGCAGATTCCAGATGGGGAAGGTCTCGAACTTGGCGTAGCCCGCCCGGATCCCGCGCTTGTACTCATGATAGAGCTGAGAGAGGCAGGTCGCCATTTTGCCGCTGCCGGGGCCGGGCGCGGTCACGATGACGAGCGAACGCGACGTCTCGATGTAGTCGTTCTTGCCGTAGCCCTCGTCACTGACGATGAGCTCGACGTTGGAGGGGTAGCCCGCAATGGGATAGTGCCTGTAGGCCCTGACGCCGAGGCTGTTCAGGCGCTTGATAAACGCCTCCGCCGCCGGCTGGGAGTGGTACTGCGTGATAACGACGCTGCCGACGTACAGCCCTATGCCGCGAAACGCGTCGATGAGCCGCAGCGCGTCGGTATCGTAGGTGATGCCCAGATCCCCGCGGCGCTTGCTCTTTTCAATGTCGGCAGCGTTGATAACTACGATTATCTCCGCCTGATCCCTGAGCGTGAGCAGCATTCGGACCTTGCTGTCCGGCTTGAAGCCCGGAAGCACGCGCGACGCGTGATAATCGTCGAACAGCTTGCCGCCAAATTCGAGATACAGCTTGCCGCCGAACTTTGCGATGCGCTCCTTTATGTGCTCCGATTGCATCCTGATATATCTGTCGTTATCAAATCCTATCCCCGTCATTACCCATCCTCCGTATCGATAAAAGCAGAAAAGCCGCTCGGCGCTCTCCGCCCAAAAATTCATAAAATAATCCGGCAATCGCAAAAAATCGCCGGAACATTTCATTCTCTATATATATTTTACTACCAAATACGACCAAGGTCAAGCTAAAAACTGCTTCCTCTCAAAAAAAAAGATACCGGACGCCGTCCTGAACGGTATCCGGTATCGAGAACAGTGTGAATATTCAGATGTTGACCGAGACCTTGCCGCTGCCCTCTGCGGAGGCGAAGGCGGCGTCGATGACCTTCATCACGCGCAGCGCCTGCTCGGGCTTGACGATAAGCTCCTCCTTGCCGTCGAGCGCCGCGACTATGTTGCGGTAATAATCGGACCACTGCGGATTTTCCTCGGGCAGGGGGATCTCCTCAAGGGTCTCCTTCGGGCGCGGGGCCATCGTTCTGGTGGGGCCTGCGGCGGTGTGGATGATGATCGGCTCCCAGCGCAGCTCGCTCTTTTTGGAGCGCACTATCTTGCCGTGGCACTCCCAGTCCTCGATGACGAGGGTGCCCTTGCTTCCGCTGACGAACCAACGCGGCAGACGCTGGAAGCAGGTGGTGCCGACCTCAACGGTGGCGGACTTGCCGGACTCGAACTTGAGCAGCACCTTGCAGTAATCGTCCACCTCCTTGACGGTGACGCCCTTGAGCTGCGCATAGACCTCGACGACCTTTTCGTCGCCAAACATGAACATAATCTGGTCTATGAGATGTACTCCCCAGTCGAGCAGCATCCCGCCGCCCGCAACCTTGAAGCCGCGCCAGCCGAAGATGGCCTCGTTTGCGCCGTGGACGCGGGACTCAAAGGTATACGCGTCGCCGAGCAGACCGTTCTCGTATACGTTCTTGACTATGCGAAAATCCTTGTCCCAGCGGCGGTTCTGATGTACGGTGAAAAGGCGCCCGGTCTCCTTGGAGACGGCTATCATGTCCTCAAGCTCGGCTGCGTTCATCGAGACCGGCTTCTCGCTGATAACGTTTTTGCCCGCGCGCATTGCGGCAATGGCGAGATCGTGATGAAAGTTGTTCGGAGTTGCGACAAGGACAGTGTCGATCGTCTTGTCGCCGAGCAGCTCCTCAAGGGTGTCGTAGGCGATAAGGCCGTTCTCTCGCGCCACCTTGCGGCGCTCCGGCTCAATATCGTAGGCGGCGACGTACTCGAAGCCCTCCATCTTTTTGCTGTTTTCATGATGATATCCGGCCATTCCGCCGTAACCGATAAATCCAAATCTGTGCATGTGGATGTCCTCCGTTAAAATAATATCAGCGCCGTGGCGCAGGTGTTCTGTTTCTTTCATCCTGATATTACAACATCAGCGCACAAAAGTCAATAACAAAAATAAAATATGATTGTCCAAAAAATTATGCGCGCAGGCTTTTTTCGGGTAAAAGCGCCTTTGAGAAAAGCACCGGCTGCCCGGCTCGGCTTTTTTATGGCCGTTTTTCCGCCTCAGGCAGATAAAAAAGACGGTCTCACAAAGCAAGCGCGTCGTCCGCGAAAACCGATTTATCCGCGGAAAAATGACGGAGAAAAGCTTGACGGCCGTGCGGGAGTGGGGAAACGTCGCGGTGGGTTCGTTCGCCGCAGACGCTGTGTGTTCGGCGTTCCGAGGGTGGCTTTCGTCGCGGCGCTGTCATATTGGCAGCCGGTGGTGAGCATTGACGGACGAAGATGCTGTTCCCGACTCGGGAGGGGACTTCTATTGTAAACATATTGTTAAATCTGTACATGCGTTATTGACCCGGCTGCCGCCGTGAGGTTTATTATAATATAATACTGTGCAAATGGAGATGGAGTGAATGAACGGAGAGGCGGTCCTTGGCATTGATATCGGCACGACGAGCATTGCGGCGCAGACGGTATCGCTCGAAACGGGAGACGCGCTGCATACCTACGGCTTCGACCACGAGGCGGAGGTGATGCTGGACGGATATCCCGACGCCTTCGCCGCCGACGCGGACAGGCTTGTTGAGACGGCGCGCGCTATTGCGGAAAGGGCCTTAGCCGACTACCCGGAGATAGCGGCAATCGGTCTGAGCGGACAGATGCACGGCGTCGTCTGCTGCGACGGCAGGCTGCGGACGCTGTCGCCGCTGTATACCTGGCAGAACGCCTTCGGAGAACGCGTGTACGACGGCAAAACGCTATGCGAGAGCCTTCGGGAGCTGACCGGAGAGAGCGTTCCCACCGGCTACGGAATAGTCACGCTCTATGCGCTTGGCCGTTTGGGGCTTCTGCCGGAGGGCACGGCGCAGATAGCCACGATAGCGGATCTCGCCGCGTCGCGGCTGTGCGGGCTTGAGGCTCCCGTGCTCCATCCGACGATGGCGTCGTCGCTTGGGCTGTACGATATCGAAAAAGGCGTTTTTTGCCCCTCGGCCTACAGGATCGCCGGGGATGTCAGGCTGCCGGAGATTCGCGACGGCTACCGTGTTATCGGAGAATTTTGCTGCGGAGGGCGAAGCATTCCGGTCGCGGAGGCGTGCGGAGACAATCAGCTTGGAGTGTTCGGCTCGCTTGCCCACGACGGCATGCTGCTGCTCAGCGTGGGCACAAGCAGCCAGGTCAGCATTGTCACTGACGGCGCAGAGCCCCTACCCGGCTGTGAGGTGCGGCCGTATTTCGACGGGAAGCGGCTGCTCTCGGGCTCGGGGCTGTGCGGCGGGCGTGCCTATGCGGCTCTGGCGGAGCTGGTGGCGGACGTCGTAGCCGCCTTTGCGCCGCGCCCCGAAAAGCACTGCGTATACGAATATCTCAACCGCCTTGCAGACGAGCCGGACGACGCCCCGCTTGCCGTTTCGACACGCTTCTGCGGAACCCGCGAGGAGCCGTCGCTGCGCGGCCATATCTCCGGCATCAGCCTTGAAAATTTTGACATGCGACATCTTTCGGCCGGCGTACTGCGCGGCATTGCCGAGGAGCTGCACACCATGTTTCTTGCAATGGCGCAGCCGGGCAGGCGTTACGCTATGGCGGCCTCCGGCAACACGCTGAGGCGCTGTCCGGCGCTGAGGCGCAGTTGTGAGGAGATATTCTCCGGCGCTCTGGACGGCGACGGACTGCTGCTGCCGCGCCACACCGAGGAGCCCGCCTACGGCGCGGCGCTCTATGCGTCGATATCCGCCGGACTCACGACGCGCGAGAGGGCGCGCGGCCTGATAAGATATTTATGAGGCGCTCCACCGGGAATAGAGTCGGAAAAAATTTTTGGTTACAGAATTCTCTTTCACAGTTAACAAAAATATGCTATGATTAATGTCATAACATACAGTTTGCTGTGAATGAGAGGGAAGCTCATGGAAGATCTGAAGGTTGTTTTTGCCGGTAATCTTATAAATCTCCGCACCCGTGCCGGGATGACGCAGGCGGAGCTTGCGGAAAAGATAAACTATTCCGACAAATCCGTCTCCAAGTGGGAGCGCGCCGAGGCGCTGCCCGACGTCAGCGTCGTCAAGTCGATGGCGGAGCTGTTCGGCGTGACGGTGGACTACATGCTCTGCTCGCACGAGGGCTGGGAGCAGCCGGAGGATACCCACGGCAAGCACGGCGAACGACGGTTCAGCCCCGGCGTCGTGACGCTGGTCGCGGTGCTCGGCATCTGGACGGCGGCGCTGTTCGTGTTCGTGGTGTTCTGGCTGCTGGGGCATGTGCTGCCGGTGATATTTCTATCAGCAGTGCCGGCGACGCTTATAACGCTGCTGGTGCTCAACTCGATCTGGAGCCGCGACCGCAAATACAACATGATAATCGTGCAGGGGCTCACACTGAGCATCTTCCTGCTGGTCTACTTCATCTTTTTCAAGCACAATCCGTGGCAGCTCCTGCTGGTGCTGATTCCCGCGGAGCTGGTGGTTTATTTCAGCTTCCGCATCCGCAAGGGCTTTAGGCTGTCGAATAGAGCCACAAAAGGGGAGTAGAGAGCTCTCTACGGTGACGACACGCCCGGTAGAATCGTGAAAAGCGCGGTTCTACCGGGCGGTTTTGCATTTGTAGAGACGGCGCGCGCGGCAATAGGTTGAGTTTGCGGCGGAGAAGGTATATGATTGTTACATAACATTATTGCAGCCAAAGGAGCTTTATAAATGAACGATTACGCACTCACCTGCGATTCCACCGTCGATCTCTCGCCGGAGCACCTTGAGCGTCTGGACGTGAGCTACGCGAAGTATTACTATATCCTGAACGGCGTCGAATATGCCGACGACCTTGGGCAGACGCGCACCTACAAGGAGTTTTACGACGAGCTGCGCCACGGTGCGGATACCGCGACGGCTCAGGCAAATTCCTCCGATTTTCTCGAGCTGTTCACGCCGATACTTGAGAGCGGCAGGGATATCCTGCACGTCGGATTTTCGTCGGGACTTTCCGGCGGCGTCAATTCCGCGCGCAACGCGGCGGCAATCGCGCTGGAGCGCTATCCGGAGCGCAGGATATACGTCGTGGATTCACTGTGTGCATCGTCCGGCTACGGGCTGCTCATTGACAGGCTTGCGACGCTGCGCGACGGCGGCATGACGCTTGAGGAGCTGCGCGACTGGGCGATGGAAAACTGCCTGCACGTTCATCACTGGTTCTTCTCCACGGATCTCTCGTTCTATATCAAGGGCGGCCGCGTCAGCCGCGTCGCCGGAGCCATCGGCGGCATCCTTGGAATCTGCCCGCTGCTTAATATGGATCACCTCGGACGGCTTATTCCGCGCGCCAAGGTGCCGGGCAAGCGCCGCGTCATGAACGAGCAGGTGCACCGGATGGAGCAGCTTGCCGACGGCGGCTGCAATTATAGCGGAAAGTGCTACATCTGCCATTCCGACTGCCTCGAGGACGCGCAAAACGTCGCCAAAATGATAGAGGCGCGGTTCCCGAGGCTCGACGGCCGCGTGCTTATAAACGATATCGGCACCACCATCGGCAGCCACACCGGCCCCGGCACCGTTTCGATCTTCTTCTGGGGAGAGAAGCGGGTTGATTGAGATAGCCTCCCATTTCTCCATAAAAGACAGCCGCCTGCGAGAATTCCTCTCGCGGGCGGCTGTCTTTTGCCGTCATGCTATTTCACCCTTGTCCTTATCATGGCGCCAGGCTCAAAGTCCGCGTCCGTCCGGAGGAACACGGTCATCTCCGGGTGACGCGCGACGTCTATGGGCTGCATCTCGCCGTCAAACATTTCGCCAACCGTGAACCTGACCGGCGGCTTGCCGCGTCGGACGGCCTCGACCTCGTCGCCTCTTGAAAAGCGGTTCAGCTCTGTGCAGCGCACAAGCCCGCCCTCCTTGGAATCGACGCGCGCTACGACGTCATATTCCCGGATGTAACCGCCCGCGCGCTGGATATTGTCCGGATGGCCGAAGTAAAAGCCGGTGCAGTATTCGCGGTGGCTGATTCTCAGCGTCTCGTCGAGCATCCACCGCTCCGGCACGTAGTTGTCCGGAGCCTCTTGCAGCCGGTCGAGCGCGGCACGGTAGGCATTTGTCACAACTGCGGTGTAGTATTCGGATTTGGCGCGTCCCTCTATCTTGAAGCTGCATATCCCGGCGCGCGCCAGCTTGTCGAGGTGCTCGATCATGCACAGATCCTTCGCGTTGAGGATGTAGGTGCCGCGCTCCTCCTCGACTATGGGGTAGTGCTCGTCCGGGCGCTTGACCTCGGTGAGGGTGTAGCTCCAGCGGCAGGGCTGGGCGCAGCCGCCGCGGTTGGATTCCCGTCCGCGCCCGGCAATATAGGAGGAGAGCAGGCAGCGGCCGGAGAATGAGACGCACATCGCGCCGTGGACAAAGGTCTCTATCTCAAGCTCCGGCGGCGTCTCGTCGCGTATCCGTTTTATCTCTTCGAGTGAAAGCTCGCGTGCGAGCACGACGCGTCTGGCGCCGAGGTTGTAAAATTCCCGCGCCGCAAGCTGGTTGACAATGCCCGCCTGGGTGGAGATGTGTATACAGGTGTCCGGCAGCGCGCGCCTGGCCGCAAAAAATACGCCGATATCCGCGATTATCAGCGCGTCCACCTTTGCCGCTCCCGCGGCCTCAAAAAATTCGCCGAGAGAATCCACATCGTCGCAGCTTGGCAGCGTGTTGCAGGTGAGATACGCCTTTACGCCGCGCGCGTGGCAGTATTCCACGGCAGCGGCGAGCTCTTCCGGTGAGAAGTTGTCTGGCGCGCAGCGCATACCCATCGTCTTGCCGCCGAGATATACCGCGTCCGCGCCGAAATGCACCGCGGCGCGCAGTCGCGACATGTCTCCGGCCGGCGCGAGCAGCTCGGGAAGAGAAAAATCAGTCATACAGGCGTCCCTTTCAATGAGGTGTGAGGTGTTTTTTCAAAAAGACAGCTTTTGTCTGCACCGGCTGATGCAGACAAAAGCGTTGCGTGCGGAGAAATATTAGCCGTTACGGCCGTCCATGCCGATACCGTGAACCGAGCCCTCGCCGACTCTCGCCGCCTTGGCCGCGTTGTTCTGGTGGCCGGCAAACGTCTCGGCGTAATAATAGGTGCCCTTCTCGTCGCTGAGGAAGAAATAGTAGGGTGTCTCGGCAGGGTCGAGCGCGGCGCGCAGTGCGTTGATGCCCGGGCAGCAGATCGGTCCCGCGGGGAGGCCGGCGGTCGTATAGGTGTCGTAGGCGTCGATCATCTCCTGATTGTTGCCCCTGTTGGGAATGATGTAGTCGTTGATGTAGTTGGTGGTGGTGTCGGACTGTAGCAGAGGGAACGCGCCGTTGGAGTCAAGACGGTTGTGGAACACCGACGATACGCGGTACATCTCCTTTGCCCGGCCCGCCTCCTTCTGGACAATCGAGGCAAGGATGACGAGCTGATCGAGCGTCACGCCCCTTTCCTCCATCTTTTTGTACATCGAGGCGGTGATCTTGTTGTTGAAGTTGTTCAGGAACTTTTTGGCGACGGAGGCAGTCTTTTCGCCGACGTAAAACTCGTAGGTGTCGGGGAACATATACCCCTCGAGGCGGCTGAGGCGCAGCGGATCCTTAGGGATCTGATCGATGAAGTCGAAGCCCAGATCCTCGTTTTGCAGCGTGTCGAGAAATTCGGCCTTGTCGCAGACGCCGTTCTCGGCGAGCAGGTCGGCTATCTCATAGACGCTCAGGCCCTCGCGGAAGGTTATCTTGACGACCTTCTTCTCCTCGCTCATGGTGTGGCGGGTCAGCGCCAGTATCTCGTCATAGCTCATGTCGGGATTGAGCGTGTAGACGCCGGGCGTGAAGCCGTCGGTCGCCTTTTTGAATTTGGCGTAAAAGCGGAAGGTCAGCTTCTGGTCGATGAGTCCGCTCGACGAAAGACGCTCGGAGATGCTGTCAAGATCGTCCGAGGCCCGGACGGTGAACTGCATATCCTCGCCGCCGGAATCGTAGCCGAACACATCGCCGCAGCTCTGGATGAAGAATATCGAGAGCGCGACCGCCGCCATCAGGCAGGCGGTGAGCCAGGCAAGCGATTTGAGCAGCTTGAAGCGGCCGCGTCTGCGGCGACTCTTGCGCCGCGAGATGAAGTTGCCCTCCTCCGCATAGACGGGGACGGGGGCCGCGCGGCGGCCGGAGAGGGGCGTGTTCTCCTCCGGAATGCTACGCCACGCCTGAAGATACGCCTCGTCATGGCCTGTGGAAGCTACGGCGCCGTACCGCTCTGCGGCGTAGCGCGGCTGGCGGTGCTGCTGCTTTTTTGCGGGCTCGGCTGCCTGTGCCTGCCGAGACTCAAACTCGTCCAGCCCTGCGAAAAGACCGGATTCGACCGGCCCTGCGGCGCTCTCGGAGCCCTCGCCCCTGCGCGCGGGCATGTCGACGCTGTCGGCTCTTGCGGAGCTTTTCGGCGTTTCCGGCCTTTGGGGCGCGGCCTCCTGTGCATTAATGTCCGCAAACATCCCGCCGGACGCCGCTGCCTGCGGCTGCTGACGGGCCTGACGGCGCGCGCGGGAGCTTTCAAATTCCTTGACGGCGTCAATGACGTTGAAAGCGTCGTCCTCGTCGTCAAGGCCGAGCGCCTCTCCGGCGCTGTCCGCATCGGAGCGCGCCGCCGTATCCGGCGAGGCCTCCGTCCCGTTTTCAGGCGCCGGCGCTTCTCCGCGCAGATACGCCATAAAGCTCTCGTATTCGTCGTCTATATTTCTCTTGTTGTCGCTCATAAAATTTCCTCGGAGATGAATTTATTTTGCTCCCTGCGGACGGATTATACGCTTGTCGGTCACAATGAGATCGACCGCCGCGTCGAAGCGTCCGCGCGGAAGATAGCGGCTCAAACACTCGTTGAAAACAATTCCGACCGTGTATCCGGTGTAATTTTTGAGAAAGCGGTCGTAATAGCCCTTGCCATAGCCCATGCGGTAGCCCTGCATATCGTAGGTCAGAGCAGGAACGACGCATAGGCAGCTGTCAAAGCGGGTAATCTGCTTGCAGCGCGACTCGTCCGGCTCCGGCACTCCGTAGGTTCCGGGAACAAGCTCGTCTACGGAGCTTATCGCAAAAAAGCGCATCTGCCGCGTTTCGGGATAGGATTTCGGCACGGCGACGCATTTTCCGTCGGCAAGCGCCGCGCGGATGATCTCGAACGTGTCCGCCTCGGCGCCTATGGATACATATATCAGCAGCGTCCGGCAGCTCTTATACTGGTGCAGCCGCAGGAAGCGCTCTGTCAGCGCGGCGTTTCTGGCGGCGCGCTCGTCCTCCGGGATGGCGGCGCGTATCCTCTTGTATTTTTCCCTCAGCGAGCGCTTGTATTCCCGGATGTCGTAGTTGGGGTTGGAGGCATGTTGTTGATTTTTCAGCACTGGAGGGATCCTTTCAGCTTTTCTGCGGCGTCGGCGCCCTCGAGGCGGCGCACCAGCGCGAGCGCAAAGCTCATCGCCATGCCGGGGCCCCTTGCGGTGATGAGGTCTCCGTCCTCCTCGACGCCGTTCCCGGTGACTACGGAGCTTTTCAGCAGCTCCTCGAAGCCGGGATAGCAGGTCATCCGCCTGCCGTGGGTGAAGGGGTATTTGCCGAGCACGACTGCGGGCGCGGCACAGATTGCGGCGACGACGCGTGAATTTGCGTGCGCAAACTCTATCGCGCGGTTTACCGTCCCGGACGCGGCAAGATTCGCGGCTCCCGGCATGCCTCCGGGCAGCACGACCATCTCAAGCCCGTCCGGAATTGCGGCGATATCCCGCTCGCAGACGTCGGCCGTGACCTCGACGCCGTGCGCGCCGGTTATTCTGTGGCCGCCCACGCCCACGGTGACGACCTCCCTGCCCGCGCGGCGCAGCAGATCGATCGGGGTCAGCGCCTCAATCTCCTCAAAGCCATCGGCGAGAAAAACATATATCATTCTCAAGCATCCTTTCCTTTAAAAGCCGGCTCGCTCCGGCAAAGCGCCGGGCTGTCACTGCATGTCGTATCCGAGCCACGCCGGGACGTCCGGGCGCAGGAGCGCCATGCCCGTGACGCGGCAATTTTGAAACTCTCCGGCCGGCTCCAGCACCTGCGCCGAGGCTGCGCCGAGCGCGTGCAGCGCGCCCGACAGCGTTCTCTCGTCCAGCGTGTGCTCCCGAATCACCAGCCTATCATCCACCTTATAGCATAACACATAACCTTGCGCGTTTTGTGAGCAAACTTTTAAGAATTGCCCGCCGGAGCGTTCAATATCGCTTTTTATGAAGCCGAACTGCTTCTCCGGCCACACCTCGTGAGGGGTTCCGGCGAAAAAACGCTCGCGCAGGGCGAGCACCTCGTCCTCTCCGGCGGACGAAACGCGGCAGCCGACGCTGCCGGACGCATACAGCGTGCGCTCGTGTGCGCCGAACGCCTCGACAAAGCCGAAGCGGCGGTAAAATTCATAAAGCCGTTCTCCCGCCGGGACGAGAAATCCGCCAAGTCCGTTTTGTCTCAGCCAGTCGACGGTGAAGCGCATCAGCGCGCCGCCGAGGCCCTGTCCGCGCAGCTCGCGGCTGACGGCGACGGCGTAGATATATCTTGCCGGGGCAGCGTTTCCTCCAAGGCTGAGCGCCGCAGGCACAAGATGAGCCATAGCGCACACTCTGCCGTCGCGCTCGCACACGGCTGCGCCGCCCTCATGAAAATTCATATCCAGAAAGCGGTCGATGTATTCTCTCCCGTCCCCAAACGCCTCCTGCCAAAGCGCGGCAAGCGCCGGGATATCCCTCTTCTGAGCGAGACGAAGCATCCTAACCTCCGTTATTCCGCAAGGGTGACGTCGTATTTTTCCACCATGATGTCCGGGTTGTATGAGAGCTTTGCGCGGCGAAGGCCCTCGTTGCCGGCGTCGTCTTCGCGGTTCAGGTAGACGATGCTCTCCGGCAGGCTGCGCGCAAACTGGTTGTTTATCATCGCGTAGCAGCCGTCCGGCTCGAGGAAAGCCTTTTCGATGTTGACCATGACGCAGTTGCCGTGGTATATCTCGCCGGCGGTGAAGGCGACGACCCTGCCGTCCACCCGCAGCACGCCGCCGGTCATGTTCAGCTCAAAAAAGTGGTTCAGCGCGCTGCGCACAGCGCAGTTCTCCGGTCCAAGGCCGTTGTCCGGCTCTTTTCCGTCGGCCGCTTGCTCCAGTGCGATATCGTCGGCGGGGCAGTGGTTGAGACGGCACCACTCGTCGTTCATCGCCGCGCACTCGACGATATTCTGTGCGGACAGCGGCTCGTAGGACCAGCTTTCGCACTCCGCAAGAAAGCGGTTGATGAAGTTGCGCTTCTGATGCAGCTTTTTGCCGGAAAGTCCCGCCAGCTTTTCGCGTGTGTAGATATAGTCGAAGCCGTTGCGGTCGGCTGAAAAGGCGAAACGGCCCGGAAACAGTGACTCCAGCAGCTCGCGCGGCGCGTTCTCGACGCCGCGCATCAGAAATTTGCAGCCGCGCGCCTTAGCGTCGGCGATCATCTCTTCAACGACCTCTTTCACGTCGCCGCTGCCTGCCGGAAAGAGGTAATAAGGCTCCCGCAGGCCATGGCGCACGACCAGCCAGCCGCCGAAGCGGGAAATCTGCGTGTTGTAGGTGCAGCGCCAGTTGTATATGTTCGGGAAGGTGTAGTCGTTGCCAAGCATTCCGGATTCCCGCAGCAGCGGATCCGCCCAGAGCTTGTCGCTCAGCTCGACTGCCTTAAATTTCAGCATAAAACCGTGCCTTTCGTACTTGTTTTTGTGTCCTGACGCATCACTGCGCCGTAAATATCCTCCGCAATGGCTTCAACGGGGCGCGGCTCGCCGTCCCTTGTGCAGGAAATGCGCGTCCAGCCCAGCTTTTCCGCGGCATAGAGCGCCGCGTCATAGCATTGCGCGGCATATTTTTCGTCGCGCTCATGGATATCCCGGCGCACGCCGTCCTTGGCGCAGCGGCGCGAGAGCAGCTTTTTCGTCGTCTCCGGAGGCATATCCAGCAGCATTACCATGTCCGGCTCCGGCAATCCGAGACGGGAATATTCATAGTCGTACAGCCATTTGATGAAGCCGTCCCACTCTCCGCGCGGGAGCTTTGGCATCTGGTGGATAATGTTGGAGGTGGTGTAGCGCGCGGCGATAAAGGCCCTGCCTGCAAGATAGTCCCGCCGCCAGTCCAGCAGCCACCCGGCGCAGCGGTCCACAGCGTAAAAGCTGGACGCGGCGTAGGCGTTGACGTCGTCCGGGCTGTCGCCGAATTCGCCGCCAAGGTACATCCTCACAAGCGTGGACGACGGCTTTTCGTAGTCCGGATAGGTCAGCGCGCGCACGCCGCCAAAGGCGTTTTCGGCGCTCAGCCGGTTGAAAAGCAGGTTCCATTGCGTGGTTTTGCCGCTTCCGTCGGTGCCCTCGAGCACAAATAGTCGGCCCATAAAGATCCTTCCGTAAAGGCGCTCCGCAAGGCGGAAAACGCCGGTTGTTATTTGTAAAGCTCGCGCATCTCCTGCATCCTTCCGCAGGACTTTGCGCCCTCGGGGCACGGCCCGTTCAGGCAGGGAGGCCCGGCCTTGGCAAAAATATGCGGCGCCGCCCCGCGCGCGAGCAGCAGCATCTGCCGCGCAACCTCGCGTATCTCCCACTGCGCGCGATTGCAGCAGCGCAGGCGGAAAAAGTGCAGCAGGCTGCGCGCGTTCATCGTCACCACCATGCGCGTATCGCAGGCGTTCGGCAGCACAAAGCGCGCGTCCTCAATCGCCGACTTTTCGGCGGCTCTGCGCTGCGCTGGGCTTGGCTCGGCGACGCCGGACAGCTTCTGCTCCACCAGCAGCGCTGTGAGGCGGCGGTAGCTCTCGTCAAGCGCTTTCATCGTATCGTCAAATATCCTGCGCGCCTCCTCATTTTCCGCGATGGCGGGCGGTACGATATATTCAAAGTCGTCCTTTTTCACGTAGCGCTGGCTCTGCACGCTGTAGGACGCGATGCGGTGGCGCGTGATCTGCGCGAGCAGCGAGCGCGAGACGCCCTCTATTGCAAAGGTGAAGCTTGCATGCTCGATTGGGCTTTCGTGCCCGATATCGGCGAGCATGTTGATGAATTCCTCGGTTTTTTGCGGGGTCAGCCCTTCCATCAGCGTCAGAGCGTCCGACGGAGAATAGCATAGCTTTGCGGCAGCGGCGACCAGCTTTTCCGGCTCCGGGGTATATGACAGCAATCTTACTGTTGGCATCCTTACCTGGCTCCCTTCGTAGTCCTTGCGGCGCATGTCCGCATAGATAACTATATTATATCAAAAACAGGACGGGATGACAATATATTTAGAGTAATGAAACGCAGCGTTAAAGCATAAAAGCATGAATATTGAATCGCGACGCCATATTTTTTGATATTGCGGTGCGGCTGTAACAGACCCTCGTGCACCTCCGGCCTTTTTTGCATAAAGCTCTTTCAAGCCTCTTGCAATACGCAAAGGCCTCTTTCACGGGCGGCCTGATCCGGCATTTTGATTGCGGTTTCACGCAGCCATCGCGCTGGCGCGCAGAATATCCTGATGGTATATTATTGTGATGGGTGATATACTATTATATGTAGTGAGGGAATAAGCTGACGAAGATACGGATAATAGTTGCACTATAATTAATAAAAAAGCGCAAAGTAATTTGTTATTTATTGTTGTTTACAATTGAACGAAATGGTGGTAAAATAATAACATGGAGATATTATCGTGTCGGGTGCGGTCGGGCCGCGCCAAGGCATAGATTCAGGGAGGTAACAATATGAAAAAGGTAATTGCGATGCTGGTCGCTGCCATTATGCTGTTCTCGGCATTAGCAGTGGCAGCGTTTGCGGCAGAGAAGATCACGATCACAGTCGATGTGTTCGACATCAGCACGAACACGATCCACCGAAACGTTGGTACCGACACCGTAAACAAGATCAGCCACCAAATCCAGTCAGAGTGGTACCGTA
>CANNTZ010000011.1 GCA_947522735.1 uncultured Oscillospiraceae bacterium
AACAGCCACCGGCTGACCGAGCCGTGCATCGGATGATTGTGGGAGTTCATGAGGGGGTTTTTCTTCAGCTCAAAGCGCTCCCACACCGTAGTCGCTTCATTCTGGAGCATATAGCCGATGGAGGGATATTCCTCGCGCATAAGCAGCCTCCACGCGTCCTCGGTATATCCGTATCTCGTCAGCATCTCCAGCATATAGCGTGTGCAGAGGTTGCCCGTCGTGAAGCGATATTCCCTCTCGACAAGGTCGCGATGCAGCACGTCCGCCGCCTTTTGCCGCCCCTCGGGCGGGAGGATGTCCAGCCAGAGAGCAAAGGACTGACAGCCCTGAGAGCCGGTCGCCACCCGGCCTGTTTCGGCGTCCCACCAGGCGTTGAGGAAGCCTGTCCGGATTCCGGCCGCCTCCCGCCGGAGCTCCTCCGCACGCTCGGCTTTGCCGAGAAGCTCAGCCATCTTTGCGAGCAGGACGCAGTTGTAATAGTAATACCCCGTAGACATGAGAACACCGGGAGTAACGGCCGAAACGGCGAGCTCCTCGCTCCGGCATGCGTAGGACGGCGCGGCCCAGTCGCCGTAGTAGCTGTAATCGACGATGCCGTCCTTGCTGTGGCTGCGCAGGAAGGCCGTCCAGGCGGCAAAGCCGTCAAAGCCCTCGCGCAGGATATCCATGTTGCCCGTGTGCAGCCACGCCTGCCAGCCTGCCACAAGAAACGACGAGCACACAGGATCCGCCGGTCTGCATCCGAAGGCGAACGGCGCGGTACAGGTTATGCTGCCGTCCGCGTCCTGCACATCCATGCAGTCGCGCACAACCTTTGGAAACAGACGGCCTATGTCCGCAATATAGGGTGTCGCCTCAAAGCGGGCCGTCGCGTCGTTTAACCAGCCCATGCGCTCGTCGCGCTGCGGACAGTCTGTCAGAAGGCTGTGAATGTTCGCCTTTTCCGTTTGCAGGCTGCATTTGTAGATAGCGTTCAGCACCGGCTCGCCGCAGGTGAAAAAGCCGTCCGTAAAAACGCCGGTATAGAGGCTGACCGCCTCGATATCCTCCCGCAGAAGCGGCTGCGGATAGTCGGAAACCTCGGCATAACGGAAGCCGTGATAGGTAAATTCCGGCTGCCACCATTCGGGATCGTTTCCGTTTCCGGCGGCCACATAGGTGTCGATGCTTGACGCGTTGCGCAACTGCGGCAGATAAAGCCTGCCGTCCTCGTCCAAAAATTCCATGTGGCGCAGCGTTATGACCGTCCCGGCCGGGATATCCTTGGGGATTCGCAGCCGGCACACACCGGCCATATTCTGGCCGAAATCCACGCTCCACACGCCCGGAGCAGGCTGCGCACAGGTGCGCGCGGGATAGATCTCCTGCTGCGCAACCGGCGCCAGCGTCTGTGGCTGAAGCCTGTCGCAGGGGGGCTGTGTCATAGACACGGGCTGCGCCGCCGCAAGCGGCGTTCCGGGCAGGCTCAAACCGGCGATAAGCCGGCTCTGCTCGCGCCGCTCTCCCTGGAAAATATCACTGGCGGCGACGACGTCGGGAATAAAGCGCCAGCTTTTGTCTGTTTTTATCCATTCCACATCGCCGTTCCGATAGCGCAGGCGTAGCATGGCGCTAAGCTGGGTCTTGCCGGTATAGGACGCAATGCGCTGCACGAGCTCGTAGCAGATGCTGTCCGGTCGTCTCCAACCGGCAGCAACGCGGACGGCAATGCGGTTTTCGCCCCGACGGAGCTGCGGCTGAAGCTCGGGCACGACGGTATAATAGGAGCGTCTGTCGTATTGACTGTAGGCCGGGTTCATCGGGTCGTCAAAGACCGGCGCGCCGTTGAGCAGAACCTTGTGATAGCCAAGGCCGCAGACAAACAGACACGCGCTCTCGACCGCGTCTTTACAGGTAAAATCGGCGATGAAATCGACAACCGCGTCCGAGGGCAGCTCGTTGGCGCAGAGCCAGTCCGCGTCCCAGCGCTCGAGGGCGCCGGGACAGAAGCGCCGCGTCTCGGGAGCGCTGCTTACGCCGTCCGTCCCGCGCACCGTCACCTCCAGCTCGTAAGCCTCGCCCGGCTCAAGCGCAGGCCCCGTGTAGCGGCACTGCTGCTGCTGCGATACGACCCAGCCTGTCTGCCAGACAGGCACGCCGCCGTGCGTGACGCGAAGGCTGAACGCCTCCTGTCTCTCCTGCCCTGCTGCGGCGCAGGCCCAGCCGAACATGGGCGCGGCGCTCTCGGTGACGCATATGCGCGTCTGCGTGGTTTTGCCGTATTCTATACGGATATGATAAGGTTTCATACAGGTTTCTCCCTTCTCTTCGGCTGCTCAGCCCTTGACCGCGCCGATCATGATGCCCTTGACAAAATACTTCTGGATAAACGGATAGACCAGCATCAGCGGAAGAGTGGAGACGACGATCACGGAATATTTGAGTGTTTGCGCCGTTTTTAGCTTCTCGATGACGGCCTGCATCTCCATGCCGCTCGAGGACATGTCGATCTTGCCGGTTATGAGCACGTCGCGCAGGATGGTTTGCAGCGGCATGAGCTCCTTGTCCTTGAGGAAAATTAAAGCGCTGAAGTAATCGTTCCAGTGGCCGATTGCGTAATAAAGGACAAGCACGGCCAGCGTGGGCTTGACAAGAGGCAGAGACACGTTCCAGAGCAGTTGTGCGGTGTTTGCGCCGTCAAGCAGCGCCGCCTCCTCCAGACTTTTCGGCACGCCATAGAGGAAAAAGCTGCGCAGGATGAGCACGTTATAGATGGACACGGCGCTCGGGAGTATCATGGCGAGCGGCGAATTATACAGGCCAAGGTCGCGCACCTGCAAATAAAGGGGAATCAGGCCGCCGCTGAAATACATGGTGAAGATGAACAGCACCGTGAGAAGCCGCCGCGGCATGAAGTCCTGCTTGGAGAGCGGATAGGCCGCAAAAATGGTCATGACAAGGTTGAGCACCGTTCCGGCGACGGTGTAGAAGATGGAATTGAGATAGCCTCGCAGGATGTCCTTGTATTCCAGTATCAGCTTATAGCCGCCCAGATGGACGCCCCTAGGCAGCAGCAGCTCCTTTCCGGCCTGCACAAGGTTGGGATCGGAGAACGAAGCGATCAGCACAAACCAGAGCGGCCATGCGTAAATAACAAACACCAGCAGCATCACAACGGTATTCACGCCGTAAAAAACCCGGTCGGCATGCGAATTGCGGATGCCGCGGCGCCGGCGGGAAAGAAGCTTTTTCATTATGTCCTCCCCCTTACCACAGGCTGTATCCGGCCAGCTTCTTGGCGACCCTGTTCGACGAAATCAGCAGGATCATGCTGACCAGAGAGTTAAACAGTCCCACGGCCGTGGAGAAGCCGTAGTCGCTGTTTATCAGGCCGATTTTATATACATAGGTCGAAAGGACCTCGGATGTCGAGATGTTGAGAGAGTTCTGCATCAGGAGCACCTTTTCGTAGCCGACGTTGATTATGCCGCCGAGGCTCATGATAAACAGAACAAGTATAGTCGGGCGAAGCTCGGCGAGATCTATGTGCCAGATCCTGAGCCATATGGAGGCGCCGTCCACAATAGCCGCCTCGTGAATTTGCGTATCGACGCCGGACAGGGCGGCGATATAAACGACAGAGCTGTAGCCCAGCCCCTGCCAGACGCCGCTCCAGGTATACACGCTGCGGAACAGCCTGCCGGAGGACAGAAACGGAATAGCTTCCGCGCCCACAAGCTCCAGAAGAGCGTTAACAAGTCCGCTGTCGCCAAGAAAGATGCTCAACATGCCCACCAGAACCACGTTGGAGATGAAATACGGCAGATAGGTCACCATCTGTAGTGTCCGCTTCCAGTGCTTTTGAACCACATAGTTGATGAGCAGGGAGAACAGGATGGGCACAAGCGTGCCGGCCACCAGGCAGTAAAGGCTGATTGACAGCGTGTTCCAGATAATTGTCCAGAAGTTATAGCCCTGGAAAAAGCGGATAAAGTTTTTAAAGCCGATAAAGGGGCTTCCCCAGATGCCGTCCTTGATGATGTATTTTTTGAACGCAAGCTGCACGCCTGCCATCGGGACATATGAGAACAGAATGTAGTACGCGACCACCGGGATAACCATGAGATACAGGATCCAGTTTTTTTTCAGATCCTTTTTAAGCCTCTGTCCAAAGCCCCTGAGCCGCCGCCCGAAGCCCGGCGCGGCCGTCTGACCGTCCGCGGGCGCGCGGCAAACGGATTCGCCTCTGCGCATTTCCGTACACCTGCCTTTTCTGATTTGATTGTTGCCGGATACGCCTCCGGAGCGGACGTCCCGCAGAACGCCCGCTCCATGGCGCGCCCAGGAGGTTTAATGGGTTTATGCCTTGCCGTTTAAGCAGAGTTTATTTTGTCTCCGCAAGATAGCGGTCGTAGGCGGCCTTATCGATCTCGTTCAGACGCGAGCAGCCCATGCCGTCCATGTTGGCAAGATAGGCGTCCCAGGTCGCGTCCAGATCGGCCTGCCCGGTGATGATCTGCGCCATATACTCATAGTAGTAGCTGGTGATGGTGGTTATGAGGTCGGCGCGCTCGGTCAGCTCGTCCTCGGTCCAGCTGAGCGTGGGATACGGCTCCGCCGCATACTTCAGAAGCGCCTGGCGCTGCTCATAGAGGAAGAGCTCTTCGGGGTTGGTGTTGCCCTCGTCAAAGAATGTGGCCTTGACAAGCGGAGCGGGCTTCCAGCCGAACATGCAGGCCTTGTTGCGGACGGAGGTAATGTCGCCGCCCCATTTGCCGTCGGTGATCCAGGAATACATGCCGTTCTCATCGACCGAATAGGTTTCGCCCTCAACGCCCATACGGCCAAGGATTGCGCCTTCCTCGGAGTAGAAGTAGTCGGCCCATTCGCAGATGATGGCAGGATCGGAGCACTTGTCGGTGATGCACAGTGCGCCGTAGGCAACGCCGTTGCCGGAGGGCATGGTGTGCTTGCCGCCAAACGGGACAAGGCCGACATACTCCTCGTCGCGCTCGGTGCCGACATGCTGATAGGCGCCGTAGGTCGGGATTGTGCCGAGAGTGTCGCTCGTTGCGCCGATGGCGTTCAGGTCGTCCCAGCTTGCGGTGAAGCAATCCTGATTGATGAGCTTTTCCTTATAGGCCTGCGCCCAGAAGGCAAGGAAGTCGCGATAGACCTGAGAGGTCGGGACAAAGGTCATATTGTCGCCGTCATAGGTGCTGTAGGTTCCGTAATCCATGGCGATACCGAACAGCGGGAAGGTGTATTCCACGGCTCCCGCCGGGCAATAGATGCCGTACTCGTTGGCTTCGCCGTCGCCGTTGGGGTCGTCGTTGACAAAGGCGCGCAGCACGTCCATGAACTCGTCCTGCGTGGTGGGAAGCTGCATTCCGAGGGTGTCGATCCACTTCTGGTTGATGTAGACGGCGGGAGCGGCCAGCTCCGGGCCGTTGAGCTGCGGCAGCGCATAGATGTTGCCGTCAGCCGAGGTTATCTGCGCCCAGAGGTTCTGCTCGTCCAAAATGGCCTTGAGGTTGGGCATGTGCTCGTTAATAAGGTCGTTGAGGGGGATGATGATTCCCTGCGAGCCATAGGTGAAGGCCTCGGTGGCGCTGATGCCGCTCTTGATGTAGACATCGTAGTAGTCGCCGCTGTTGAAGCTTAGGCCGCGCTTTTCCACAAGCTCGGCTTCGCTGGCGGAGGTGATGTTCCAGTGTACGTTCGTGCGCTCCTCCATGACCGTCATGGTCAGGGTCTTGTCAAGCTCCTCGCCGGTGTTTGCAAAGGCGAAGGCGCTGACCTCATATGTCTCGGCCAGCGGGAACACAATTCCGTCGTCCGGCTCGGAGGCGTCCTCCGGCTTGCTGCTTTCGGGGGCGCTTTCAGATGTCTGCTCCGCGCTGGATTCGGGGCCCTTCGTGCTGCACCCGCTGCACACGGCCAAAACGGACACAGCCAGCGCGATTGTGAGAAGCAGGGCGATAATTCTTCTGTTCATTTTATTTCCTCCTTGTATTTTTTATCATCAACGCAAATTAACTCGCGTCAATAATTAACTGAAAATATGAGCTCGCAGGGCGGTGAGCTCCGGATTGCGCCAAAAACCGTGCGAAGCGCGGCGCACGTCTTGTGCTGCGAACGGGCTTTGTGCCAAATTATACAGACGGTAACGCCGCGAATTTATTCAAATGCTTCTGTTTACACGATAATATTACTCTTTTTTCTACGAAAATACAATACGCAATACCAACAAATTGACGCGAGTAAATTTAGGCATTTTCCCATTTGGGACGTGTTTTGGTGTGGCAAGGCGGCGGTTTGACGGAAATATCGCGCCGAAAAAGCCGATTCGTCGCAAAAGCGCCTTTAATCAGGAGAAACGCCCCGCCCTCGCGTAACGTGCCGGGGAAGGGCTGCGACGGGCGCTTTTGTGAAGACATATGCGCTGACCGGACTGTACGGCGACAAAGGGCCGTTTTGCGGTTGACTTCTCCTGCGCGTTGTGTTATAATATGGAATACAGTTCGCATATACGAACGCAGCTCTCAAAAACGGAGGATGCGCATGAACAATTCTGCTGTGCGGGTGCTCGACATACTCGAGCTTTTTGCGGGTGCGGCGGAGCCGCTGACCGTCAGCGAGGCGGCAAAGCGGCTCGGATATCCAAAGACGAGCGTATTCGATATCGTCTCGATACTTGCCGGACGCGGCTTTCTGCGCCGCGTGGACGAGCGCGCCAAGACCTATACCGTCGGGCCGAGGGCGTATTTCACCGGAATGGCCTATCTCTCCGGCGCCGACCTCCATTCGGCGGCGCGGCCTGTGCTTGCGGGCGTGCGCGACGAGCTGGGCGAGACCTGCTATCTTGCGGTTTGCGACGGCGGCCGGGTGGTCTATCTCGACAAGCTCGAATCCTCGCAGCCGGTGCGCGCCATCTGCAACATCGGCGAGCGCAGGCCGATGTATCTGACGGGGCTGGGCAAGGCGATGCTTGCCGGAATGGACGAGGAGCGCGTCCGGGAGATAGCGGCGGCGGGCATGGAAAGACGCACCGGGAAAACGATAACCCGTGTGGACGCGCTGCTGCGTGAGCTTGCGGAGATACGCAGGCGCGGCTGCGCCTACGACATGGGAGAGGACAACGAATTTGTGCGCTGCGTTGCGGCACCGGTGCGGGACGCGGCGGGGAATATCTGCGCCGCCGTCAGCGTGTCCATGCTCGAGGCGTCGTTCACGCCGGAGATGCAGGCGCGCGCGACGGAAAAAATAATTGCGGCGGCGCTCGCGATATCGCGGCGGTTAGGCTATCGTGGAGCGGCGCTCTATCAATAAAAACAGATTGAAAAGCGAAAGAGGAGAAGACGATGCAGAGCTTACAGGAAATTATGGCGGAGCGGCGGCTGATAGCGATATTGCGCGGCGTGCCGGAGAAGCTGCTGTGCGGCGTGCTCGACGCGCTTTGGGAGGGCGGAATCCGGCTTGCCGAGATAACCTACGATTTTTCCGGAGAAATGCCGGACGGGACGACCGCCGATATGATAGCGCGAGCGGCACGGCATACAGAGGGGCGTATGCTGATTGGCGCGGGAACGGTGACGCGGGAGAGCCAGCTTGAGCTGACGCGCTTTGCAGGCGGCAGCTTTGTCATCTCGCCGAACACCGACGCGGCGCTGATACGGCGAGCAAGGGAGCTTGGGCTCGCTTCGATACCCGGCGCGATGACAGTGTCGGAGATCGTGGCCGCGACGGAGGCGGGAGCCGACTACGTCAAGCTGTTTCCGGCCGGCGTCCTTGGCCCCGGCTTTGTAAGGAGCGTGCTTTCGCCGCTGAAGGGCGCAAGGCTGCTGGCGGTCTCGGGCGTCGGCGTGGACGCGATACCGGAATATCTTGCCGCGGGCTGCGCCGGCTTCGGTGTCGGCGGCGCCATAGTCAACCGCAGGCTCTGCGAGGAGGGCAGGCTGGATATCATCCGCGCAAACGCCCGCAGCTTCGCGGACGCCTGCAGGGCGTGAGGTGAGAGCATGATAATTGCCATTGACGGCGGAACCACCAACACCCGCCTCACGCTTATCGCCTCCGGCCGCGTCATTGGACGCGTGAAGCGCCGCGCGGGCGCGCGGGACGGCGGCAACGGCGGTAACGCGGCTCTTGCAGAGGCCGTCAAGAGCGGGATTGACGAGCTGCTCGGCAGCTGCGGCGTCACCGAAGGGGATGTGCGCCTCATAGCACTCTCCGGCATGATCGGCAGCGAGACGGGGCTTGCCTGCGTGCCGCACATCGTCGCCCCCGCCGGGACGGAGGAGCTGCGCGCCGCGGTTTCAGTCCGGCGGATGCCGGAGATATCGCCGCTCCCGTTCGCGTTTATCCCCGGCGTAAAAACCTTCTCGGATCCGGCCAATGCGCCGCTCGAAGCGATGGACGTCATGCGCGGAGAGGAGACGGAGCTTGCCGGGATACTCTCGCGGTTCGGCACGGGACGGCGTGTCACGGCGGTCATGCCCGGCTCGCACCTCAAGATAGTCGATATCGACGAGAGGGGCCGTATCTGCGCCTTTCGCACCTCGCTTTCGGGCGAGCTTTCCCGCGCGGCGGCGGAGAACACCATATTGCGCCAGTCTCTCGGGGAGGTCTTTCCGCGCGTCGCCGACGGGGAATATCTGCGCCGCGGCTTTGACTACGCTTGCGAGCACGGCGTCAACGAGGCGCTGTTCAAGGTGCGCATACAGGCCAATTTTGTCCGCGCCGCGTCGCCGGAGCAGCTCTACGCCTTTCTTATGGGCGCGGTGCTGCGCGATGACGTGCGCTCGATACTTTCGACTGGCGGCCATATCGTCGTCGCCGGAAGCGACCCCTTCCGCTCGGCGCTGCGGGAGCTGCTTGGCGGTGCGGCCGCAATAGACGACGGGCTTGCCGAAAACGCCGCGGCAATCGGCGCGGAGCTGATAACCCGCGGGCTTCCGGAATAAAGTATTTGCCGGGCGGCGCTGACTTATCGTCCGGGCGGGGCGGCGTTAAGAGACGGCGGCAGTAAAACGCAAACGGGAGGGAAACGATGAGGAGAAGATTGACAAAGACAGTCCGGGCACTGTTTGCGGGCAGAGCCGAGCCGCTGGAGTTTGAAGCGTTTGCACTTGTGGAATACGGCGCCGCAGCCGGCTCCACCGTCTATGAGGCGAAAAGAACGGACGGCGGCGTGCATTTGGAATACTGCTTTGACACGAGCGGATACAACGGAGGGGAAAAATACGTCTGCAACGCCATTGACGGCGGCGAGGAGACCTATCGCTCGCTCTCCGCGCTGCTCGGCAAATGCAGGGTGAAGCGATGGGACGGATACAAGGGCGTCAACCGCCTTGCGCTCGACGGCGGCGGCTTTTTTTTCGACTGCGTCCTGGCGGACGGGAGCAGCATCAGCGCAAGGGGCTCCAACGCGAGGCCCGGAAATTACGGCGCCTTCAGGCGCGCGCTGACAGAGCTGCTTGCATATGGAACCGTCTCCGATACCGTCTTTGAGGGCAGGGGCTTTCGCTGCAGGCTGCCGGAGTCGTGGGCCGGCAGGATGCGGATATTCTATTCGGTATCGCACATCGTCTTTCAGAGCGACTTGGACGGCCGCGCCCTGCCTTATCTCATCATCGATGACGGCATCGAGCAGCCCGGCGGCGGCGCGCTCGCGATAGGCGTTCTTCGCGCCGAGGGCAAAAACGACCGTTATCTCTGTCTGCGAGCCTTCGAGGGGCTTGACGATTGTGCGGAGAGGATGAGCGAGGAGCAGCGCGCCATGCACGAGACACTGGCCGAGGACATCCGGCGCATCGCTCAGACGCTGGAGGGCTGCGGCGGCTATACGCTGGAGCGGCTCGACGGCTGAGAGGAGCAAATCGCGAAAAAACAAATTAAAAACGGACGGCCCGGTCTGCGTCATCGTTGATACAGGCAGAGCCGTCCGCGTTGCGTCATCAGGCTTTCGGCATGAGAAATCGCGTCCCGCGGGACGCTTATTTTTTTAGGCTCATCGCTCGCGCGGCGTCACGGCGCAATGCTGAAGGTGCGGATGAGCCGCTTGTCGTTGAAGCTGATCCGTTCGGATACCTCGACGGTGATATCGGTCGTGGGGTCGTCGTTGTCGGTGAAGCTGTATTTCACGATGACGGCCGGCTTTCACTCGCAATCCTCGGCAAGACGGCAGTTGTCGATTACGACGGAATATTTGCCGAGAGCTTTTTCGCCCTGCTTTGAGGACCGGGATTTTTCGGATCCGGACGAGCCCTGTGCGTCCGGGGCGGACGAGCTCGACGGGCCGGAGGAGCCGGAGGCTGCGGCAAGCACCACAAATACTGCGGCCAAAGCCGGACGCAGCGCTGTTATAACGATTTTTCCGTTGCTTTTCCCTGCTCTCTTTTATTATTTTTATTCCGGTCACGGCAAAAGCCGCAACGAAGCACATCAGACAATCAACGGATTCAAGGGCCCCTCCTGCCACCCTGCAAGCTGAAAAAGCTCCCGGCCGCAGCCTGTGAGCGCCGTAAACACGGACAGGGGAATTGAGGGGAGCAGAACCGCATGCAGCGCGCAGCAAAGGCTGAACGCCCAAAATAAATCCGGAAGATTGAAGAACGCGCAGTCCATATCCGCGTAAAGCAACGCCTGTCCGCCGAATATTCCCAATATCAGGTGGAGGTACGTCCCGCTCCGCAGAGTCAGATAGAGAGCCAAGCCCAACAAAAGCCCCGACAGGGATAACGGAATATAAAACGAACGCTTCATGAAACTGTTATAGTCATAATTATGACGATTGTCCAAGCATGTGATTACATTTTATCATTAAAATAAAAGGACAGGGGAAAGCTATTCTCCGTTTTGGAACACGCCGAAAAGCAGGAGCGTGACGACATGTGCGCTGATAAACCGGCACAATATCAGCAGCGCCACAATAGACCGCATCAAAAAGGGCGGCGGGATAAGCGCGATAAAGATAGACGCTTTCTGCCGCATATTGGACTGCCGCGCGGAGGAGATAATCGAATATTTACCGGACGAGCAGCATCGCCCCGCCGCAGACTGACAGAGCCGCGGTGGGGCGATGCGTTTTTTATCCGCCAAGAAACAGCCGCACCGCAAGCGCGCTCATGACAAAGCTGACGGCGTCGGCGAAGAGCGACGCGCCGAGGGCGTAGCGGGTGTTCCCGGCGTGGGTGGAGCCGAAGTAGAGCGCGAGGGTGTAGAAGGTCGTCTCGGTCGAGCCGGTCATGACGGCGGCGACGCGCCCGGCAAAGCTGTCCGCGCCGTTTTCGGCTACGATGTCACTCAGTATCGCAACGGCTCCGCTGCCCGAGACCGGACGCAGCAGCGCGAGCGGCGCGACCTCCCGAGGTATTCCGACCGCCTCGAGCACCGGCGCCAGAAGCCCGGTCAGCAGCTCCAATGCGCCGGAGGCCCGCAGCATGGCAATGGCCGTCATGAGTATTATCAGCGGCGGTATCATCCGAGCAACTACGCCAAGGCCCTCCGCCGCGCCCTCGACAAACGCGGAGAATACGTCCGCCCGCTTTATCGCGGCGCAGACAAATACGACGAGGATGAGCGCCGGGATTATGTATCCGCTCCAGCCGCTCATCGCTCACGCCGCCCTTCCGCGGGGGCTTTGCGCCAGCCTTTTCCCGCGTTCGCGGGATATCCCGGCGAGCAGCAGCGCCATTGCGATGCCCGACGCAAGCGACGCCGCCGAGGTCAGCCAAACGGCGGGTAGTATATCCAACGGCGCCGCCGAGCCCGCCGCAAGGCGTATAGCCGAAACGGACGCAGGCGGCACAAGCTGAAGCGCCGCGGAATTTATCACCGCAAAGAGTATCATCTGGTCGCTGGCGCGCTTTGAACAGCCGTTCAGGCGGTCAAGCTCCTCCATAGCCCGCAGGCCGAACGGCGTCGCCGCGTTGCCAAGCCCCAGCAGATTGGAGGTCACGTTCAGAGATATCGCTCTCATCGCCGCGCTTTCGCGCCCGACATTCCTGAACAGCGGCCCGATCAGCCTGTATACCGCTCCGCTGAGCTTTTCGGTGATCCCCGCCCTGTCGGCAACCTTCATCACTCCGCTCCACAGGCACACCGCTCCGGCAAGCTCAAAGCACAGCTTCACCGCCTGAGAGCAGCCGCCAAGCGCCGCCGCCGATACCTCGTCCATGCGCCCGCCCGCCGCGCCGAGGATAATCGCGGCGGCAAGCATTGCGATAATGACCCAGGTCATCATACTATCCGCTCCCTTCAAAGCCGTTGGATATGCTGTCCTGCTAAAAGCATATGCGCGGCAGGCCGCGTTAAGTATTACCGCCGCACCGCATATCAGTCCGGCGGAACAGCCGCGTCGAGCAGCCTGCGGGCAAGCGCCGCCCAGGTGTTGTGCGCGAGCACATATTCGCGCCCGCGCTCCCCAAGCCGCGTCAGCGTCTCCTCCGGAAGCTCCGCAAGCGCCGCAGCAGCCCGCGCTATGGCGGCGGAGTCCTCCGGCGGAACCGTCACGCCGCACCCGCTCTCCTCCACCACGTTGAACGGCGCTTCCATCCCGCAGATCACCGGACGCGCCGCGAGCATATAGTCATAGAGCTTGTTCATTCCCACGCCGTAGCGGTAAAGCTCGCTGCGCCGCAGCCCTGCGTAGAGACATCCGGCATGACTCAGCAGCTCCTGAACGCCGTCCTTCTCCACTGCGTCGAAGAAGAACACCTTTCCCTCGCGCGTCAGTCCCTCCTGCTCGGCCAGCTTTTTCAGCCGCGCACGGTCAAGACCGTTGCCTACAAGCACAAACGCCGCGTTTTTAACAAGCCGTGCCGCCCAGATAAACTCGTCCAGCGCGTTCGCAGCCGCAAAGCCGCCGAGATACATCACGACAAACTTTCCACTGCTTTTCAGCTTTTCAACGGCGCTTATCAACGAGCGGCAGTATGCCGAGGGCTCGCGGTGTCCTGCGATATCCTCCGGCTCCACGCCGTTCGGAACATATACGAGCTTTTTTATTGCCTCGCCGCCGCAGCGCCTACCGCGCAGGAATACGTCCGCGTGCGAGAGCAGCGATACGATGGTGTCGCTGCTTTTGCAGGCACAGTCCACTGCGGCGTTCATCACGAGCGTCGCGCATTTTTCAGCTATCCATGGCAGATCCTGTAGGCTCAGGCTGTCCGGATAGACGTCGTGTATCTCCCACACCAGACGCGCGCCGCACATTTTCGCGATGCGCCGCGCCGGGTAAATATCCATCGGATAGGTCGAGGAGGCAATCACGATATCCGGGCGGAACCCCAGCGCTATCCTGCGCGAAATGCGCCGCAGCCCGCGCAGAAAGGCCAGAAGGTTGCGCGCGCGCAAAAGGCCGTTGCCGGTGTATTCCGGCGTCCTGATGAAGATGAAATCCACGCCGTCCACCCGCCGCGCCTGCGCGGGCCCTGCCGCCGCCGCGTTGACCTGCCGCAGATGGGAATAGTCCGCGGCGGCGATTGTCACGATGTGCCCCATTTGCTGCCACTGCCGCGCGAGATAATACGGCCTGAACTCCATCCCAAGCGAGCGGCTGCCCGCGTAGTGGTCGATGATAAATATGTTCACAGTTTCTCCATCGCCTCCATCAGCCTTTTGCTCTCTTTTTCCCAGCAGAACCGGACGAGCAGCTCCCGGCGCTCCGGTTCAGTGACGGCGTTTTTGCCGGAGGCGTTTTGGCGCAGCAGCTCGGCCGCGCGTCCGGCGTCCTCCGGAGAGATGAAATCCACGCAGTCAAGCCCTGCCGTGAGCCGACGCCAATACGGAAAATCGCTCGCGACAACTCTCAGCCCCGCCGCAAGATATTCAAACAGCTTGACAGGTATCGCCAGCGGATAGCCGCCCTCCGGACGCAGCAGGCACAGCCCCGTTGTGCAGCGTCCCAGCAGCCGCGCAACGTCCTTGCGCCCAAGTCTGCCGTAATAGCGGATGCAGCCGCTGCGGCGTCCGGCGCGTATGAGCTCCCTTGAGCGCGCGTCCTCGATATCTCCGGCGACGTGCAGCGTTATCCCGGACGTGCTCGCCGCGCGCGCCATCACGTCCATGCCTCGCCGCACCGATATCGTTCCGATATAGCACGCGCCGCCGCGCCGGGGGCCAGGCCGCAGCGCCGGATATTCCTCCGTGAGCGGGTAGTTTCGCACCACCGTTCCGCGCCCTCCGAGCTCCCGCTTTATTGCCGGAGAAGCGCAGAGCACTGCGTCAAAGCGCTTTGCCGCCGCGCGTATTAGAGCGTCCGCCAGAGCGGCTGCCGCCGGGCGCAGAGCCGCCGGTATCCAGTCCTTGGTGAGCGTCTGGCGTCCGAGCTGCTCGTGGATGTCGAGCACCGTGCGCCGTCCGAGCCGGCGCAGCAGCAGCCCCGCCGGGATAAGCTCCGGGTCGTGGAGGATGCAGATGCGCGCGCCGCTTTGAAGCGCTGCCAGAAAATAGCCTGCCCAGCCTGCCGCGATGCGCCAAAGCCTGCTCCGCGGAGTCTTTATCCGCATATGCCCTATCCCGTACCGGTCAAGCGCCGTTGTACCGCTGTGCTCTCCCGTTCCGGCAAGGCCCTCCGCGCCGTCATGCGCCAGCAGCAGCACGCGATACCGCCGCGCAAGCGTCCGGGCCTGACGGCAATATATCCGCGAGTCTCCGCGCGGATGTACCGACGTCATTATGCAGACATCGTACCGCCTGTTCCCGCCGGAGGCTTCAACAGCCCTGTCCGATCTTTTCATGTCGCCAATCGCCTCCTTCATGCGTTTTTGCCGTGATGAACACGAGCAGCATCGCGCCAATCCAGAAATACCGGTCATAGAGAAGGCCAAACCGGTTTGAGATGAAGCTGTTGACAAGCGCCGTCGCCAGCAGCATCGCACAGGGCAGGCCCTCGCGAAAGGAGCTCAAAGCCGCCCGCAGCGCGCTGACGGCGAGAGCCGCACACAGAGCGAGAGCTAAGGCAAGCTTGACCGCGCCGCCGCAGAGCATATCGCTGAGCAGAAAATTGTGCGCCGAAAGCTTGCCTCGGTATTTTTCCGCGTCGCCGAAGGTCTTGCTCAGCCGCTCGTCGGCGCCGCTTTCGAGCAGTCGGTCGTAGAGCGCTATGTCGTAGCCGCCGCCGCGCCCAAACAGTAACGCCGCCGGGTGTGCGGACATGCGGCGCAGCTCTCCGAGTGCCGCGCCCCACAGCGCCCGCCGCGTCTCAAACGCGCCGCCGCCATCAAGACTTTCGTAGCGTTCGAGAAGGGTGGTTTCGCCGGTCGCCGCAGCGCTGCCCTCCTGCAGGGGCGGCTTTTTCGTCTCCAGCAGCGCCGGGAGCCTCGCCGCAACGGCTGCCGCCGCCGCTGTGAATATTATCGCCGACACAGCCGCCGCACCGAGGCTTACCGCCGCGCGGGCCCTCCGGGGGGCTGTGCCGTCCGTCTTTCCGGCTTTCTGCGGCACGCGCAATATGCAGGAGCGCACCGCCGCGAGCACGAACAGCAGCCCTGCCGGAAGCTGCGCCATGAAGATGCGTCGCGACCCGGAGAGATATGCCATGCCGCCGAGAAACGCCGCCGATGCAAAAAACGCGGCGTACCGCCATGCTGTGGGGGGCCTTGCAAGCAGCGCTCCCAGCCCTCCAATCGCCGCGCAGAGCAGCACGGTAGCATACATGTTGTAATCGTTTCTGAGAGTTATCCGCTCTGTATATTGAGTATCGGAAAAATGCAGCAGGAAGCGATCGAGGAGGGCGGCGAACGCGGCGCTCATCCCGGCGGAACAGCTCGTCAGGTATATTCCGCTGAGTGTGACGCCGCCGTCCGTGAGAGCGAGCGCCAGACAAAACGCGGTGAATGCGCACACCGCGACAACGCGGTACTTCATCCGGAAAAGCTGCGGCTCGCTCCGCATAAAGGAGAGCAGATCAAGCGCCGTATACGCCGCCAGCAGCAGTGTGGGCGTCCGGACAAGCCACCGCAGCCGCGCCGCGCCTCCGCAGGCGAGCCGCAGCGCAAGCGCGCCCAGCAGCAGCACAGAGCTCAGCTCCGGCAGCAGCGAACGCGGGCAGGCAAGCTCGAACAGCAGCGCGAAGACTTGGAGATACACGGCCGCCGCAAATATTGCTTTGGAGCGCCGGGCGCGTGCTTCAGACATCTGCTCCGTCACCTCCGCCGGAAAAATTGCCGGGGAGCGCCGAAGCGTCCGTCCTGCTCTCCGTCTGTGCGGCAATGCGGAAATTATAGCGGCAAAAGGCGGCGCTGCACAGCCCCAGCGCAAAGGAATAGCCCGTCATGAGCAGCGCAAAGGGCGCGGACGGCAGAAACGCCGTCGTGAGCGAGACGAGCGTCCAGCGCAGCAGCCGTCTTTGCCAGCGCAGTGCCTCCCGTTGACGCCCGGCGACAATGGCGGTGGAAAAGAACGGAACCGTTACAAAGCGCACCGCGTAGAGCGGGCAGAGCAGCCGTATCAGCCACGCTGCGTCCGCCCAGCCGCCGCCGAGCAGCAGCGGCAGCACCGGCCCAGCAAGCAGGAACAGCAGCAGATAGACCGGAAGGGCGAGCAGCACCAGCAGCCGCAGCGCCGAGACCATTCGCTCTCGCGTCAGCTTTTTGGAGACGTCGCGGAAATACACCTGCGAAACAGGCGTCGAGATTACAGTGATTGGCGCGGCGAGAGCGCGCGCCGCCACGGTGTAGCAGCCGAGCGCCGCCTGACCGTAGGCGAGGGCTATCACCGGCGAGAGGATGTTTGACGCGACCGACGCGGCGCCCGCCGCCGGGAAGGTGAAACGCACAAAGGGCAGATATTCCCGCATGACGCGGCGCACGTTTTTCAGGCAGATGTAGTCGCCGCTGCAAAGCTCGCGGGTGTAGCGATACCTTTTCACGAGCGCCGTCGCAGGCGGCAGCAGCGGCAGACAGCCGGCGATATAGGAGAGCGTCAGCCCGAGCGCGAGCGCCGCCGCAAAATGCTCCGCGCCGCCAAGCGCCGAAAGGGCGGCGCATATCCGGCAGAAAAGCAGCTGCGACAGCCCCAGGACGCCGCTGCGCAGCGCCTGCGCCGCGGCGATGCGAGAGTAACGTCCATCGCGCAGACAGACGCCGCCCGCGCCGTAATAGCCGCCGGAAAAGAAAAGCGCAGACGGCAAAAGCCAGCGCCAGAGAGGAGGCGAGCTGAGCAACGTCGCCGCACAGGCGAGCAGCAGCGCCAGCGCTCCGGCGGCGGCGCACAGTCCGAGGCAGCTTACCGTCAGCATCGCGGCGCGCTTGTCGTCGCGTATCGTCACAACGGCGGCGTCGTATTTAAGGCAGATGAGCGGCGAGACCATGCCGACGATGGACAGGAACAGCCCGTAGCTCCCGTAGCCCTCCGGAGGCGTCAGCTTGCCGATAAGCGGCAGCGTAATCAGCGGCAGGAGCTGTGACAGCACCGTTGCCGCCGACAGCTTGAGCTCACCGGAATATTTTCTGACGAGCGTCAACGCGCGGCTCACCGGCGTCCGCCCCCGGAGGCTGAGAAAAAAATATTTGTATCAATCAGTTTTTCCATCGCCGCTTGCCCTCCCGGCCTGTTTAAAGATCACGGTTACGCTCCGTCTGGATTATTCTGTCCGCGCGGGGCCGGATTATTAGCGCAAAACACAAAAACCGCGCTTGCCTTTTGCGCGGAGTAATGATATATTATTAATACGGAAAACAAATATGGAGGGATATTCTTGTCCGCTTTCGTCAAAGACAAGGGCTTTTACAGGAGTTTTGCAAACCTCACGCTGACGCTTGCGCTGCAAAATCTTATAGTTTACAGCGTCAACCTTGCCGACAACGTCATGATAGGCAGCTATTCCGAGACCGCAATGTCCGGCATAGCGCTTGCGAATCAGATACAGTACCTGCTACAGATGATGGTCTGGGGCGTCTCCGAGGCGGTTGTGGTGCTCTCGGCGCAGTATTGGGGCAAGCGGGACGTCCGGTCGATACGGCGTATAACGACGATAGGGCTTGCCGCGGGCTTTTTCTGCTCGCTGCTTGTGACGGCCGCCGTATTCTTCTTCCCTGCGCAGGCGATAGGGCTGCTGACCGACAAGCGACACGTCATCGACGAGGGCGCGAGATACGTCCGCATAGTCTGCCTGTCCTACCCAGTCTTTGCGCTCTCGACGGTGCTGCTGGGCACAATGCGCAGCGTCGAATCGGTAAGGGTAGGCTTTGTGGTGTCGCTTTCGGCGCTCGTCGTCAACATTGCGCTCAACTATATCCTCATCTTCGGGCATTTCGGCGCGCCGGAGCTTGGGGCGGTGGGCGCCGCGATAGCCACGCTGACCGCCCGCGTCGTCGAGCTGATTATCGCTGTCATATATGTCTTTTGCATCGACAAAAAGGTGCGTTACCGCATTATCGACCGCGCTCCGGCAGGTGAATACGCATTCACCGTGCGCGAATATATCGGCAACTTTGTCAGGATCGGTCTGCCGGTTGTGGCGTCGGGCGTGCTGTGGGGCATCGGCACGTCGGTGCAGACGGCGATACTTGGCCGCCTTGACGAGGCGGTAATCGCGGCGAACAGCATTGCCACGGCGCTGTTCGGCGTGGTTTCGGTTGCCACCTACGCCAGCGGAAACGCGTCGGGCGTCATTATCGGCAAGGCGGTCGGCGAGGGGGATCGCCCGCGTGTCATCGCCTACGCAAAGACTCTTCAATTGCTCTATCTCTTCATCGGCGTTGCTTCCGGCGCGCTGATATTCCTCATCAAGGATGCGGTCATCGGGCTTTACAGGACGACTCCGGAGTCGCTCGAGCTGTCGCGGGTGTTCCTGACGGTGCTTGCGGTGACGCTCGTCGGCACGTCGTATCAGGTACCGGTGCTCGGCGGGATAGTGCGCGGCGGCGGCGACACGAGCTTCGTGTTCAAAAACGATACGATATTCATCTGGCTGGTGGTCATACCGTCGTCGCTGCTGTCGGCGTTTGTGTTCAGGTTCCCGCCGGTCGTAACTTTCTGCTGCCTCAAGAGCGATCAGATACTAAAGTGCTTTGTCGCCGCCGTCAAGGTCAATCGCTTCAAATGGATAAAGGATGTGACAATACAGGCGGGACAGGGCCGGGAGGCGTGAGCGGACGGCCGGGCTCTCTCTCAGCCCGCAAGATATCGGAGATCCTCCAAGGACACCTCCGGGTGTAGCGCGCGGTTGACGCCCATTGCTATCATCCCGGCAGCGCGTTGGATTATCACGTCGATTTCGCGAGGGGTTATCATCATTGTGCGGCTCTGAGGGTCGTTTTGACGAAGCTCCTCCACTCCCGTCAGCTCCTCGGCAAGCGTCGCCGCGTCAACCACCGTCGGCACGCCGACCGATATCACCCTTGCGCCCAGCAGCTCCTCGTCGATGCGCCTGCGGCTGTTGCAAACGCCGGAGCCGGGAGATATCCCGCTGTCGGATATCTGTACCGTCCGCCCGAGCCGGGACAGCTCCATGGCCGCGAGCGCGTCGATAACTATCACCGCAGACGGCTCCAGCCGCGCTGCCACCGCGCCGATAAGCTCACCGGTCTCGATGCCGGTCTGCGCGAGAACGCCGGGGGATATTGCCGCGACGCTGTTGAAATTTTCAAGCCCCATCCGCTTTTTGGCTTCTCCGTCGATGTGGCGCGTCGATATTATCTGCCCCACCGCCAGCGGCCCCAGCGCATCCGGAGTGATTTCCCGGTTGCCGATTCCCGCGACCAGCACCGTCCCGCGCCGCTCCTTCTCCGGCAGCATTCCGGATATCTGCCGCGCGATTATCTCTATCGCCTCTCCGGAGCAGTCCGTTCCCCCGGCGAACGGAGGAGTTTCCACCGTGACGTATTTTCCCGCAGGCTTGCCTATCGCCGCGCCCGCCTCGCCGGTCTCCACCGTCACCGTCACCACCCGTATGCCGCCGCAAAGCTTTTCCTCCTGACGTATCCCGTCGGGAAGCGTGCTCCTGTGCATCTCATACGCCTCGCACGCGAGGTCGGTCCGTATAGCCATAATTTTCTCTCCTTTTGCTTTTCGGGCTTGTTATCCAAAGCCGTTCGGGAGGTATTTTTGACCGGAGGATAGGCGTTTATTCCGCAGCGCGTGCCCTTGGAGAAGCGTGAGGGGCCTGAAAAAATTATCGCTATTTTTGCCGCCGCGACGCAAAATTGACGTTTGGCGGTATTTTTTTGCGAGGACGGAATCAATATTTGTCCGGGCGGTTGCTTTTTGGCGGGATGAATGGTAAAATTATAGCATGCAGCCTTTTTTGGCCGCGATATTCCACACGGAAGAGAGTGAAGGATTATGAGATACACCGGTAAGCTTATGCGCATTTTTCTCTGTGCCGTTCTCTTCGCCGCATCGCTGCTTGCCCTTGCGGGCTGCAACGGCGGAGACAGCGGCAAACAGAAGGTGCGCATCGCATATTTCCCGAATATCACCCATTCACAGGCGCTGATAGGCAGCTCCAACGGAATCTTTGAGCAGAAGCTTGAGGGCTGCGACGTCGAATACTACACCTTCAACGCCGGGCCCGCCGAGATCGAAGCGGTGTTCGCGGGAGAGGTGGATATCGGCTACATAGGCCCGGTTCCGGCGCTCAGCGGCTATGCGCGCTCAGGCGGCGACGTAGTGATGATCTCCGGCTGCGCAAACGGTGGCGCGGTGCTCGTCGCGGCGAGGGGCTCCGGCATTGAGAGCGCGGGAGACCTTGCGGGAAAACGCGTCGCAATACCGCAGCTTGGCAACACCCAGCACCTCTCGCTGCTCAAGCTGCTGAGCGACAACGGCCTCAAAACCACCAACGCCGGCGGCGACGTGGACGTCTATGCCGTTGCGAATTCCGAGATAAAATCGCTGATGGCGAACGGAGAGATAGACGCGGCTCTCGTGCCGGAGCCGTGGGGAACGCGGCTGATACACGAGCTGGACGCCGAGCTGGTGCTCGACTATGACGAGCTGTGGCTGGGCGGCAACTATTCCGTCGCCTGCGTCATTGCGCGGCGGGAGTTTCTTGAAAAAAACCCGGAGCTTGTCGAAAGCTTCCTGGAGGCCCATGCAGAGCTGACCGAGTATATCAACGAAAACCCGGAGGCGGCGATGAAAACCGCCAACGACAAGATAAGCGAGCTGACCGGCGCGGCGCTTGAGGACGATATACTCAGCGAGGCGTTCGGACGCATCGTATTCACCACCGATCCTGCGCGCGAATCGGTGGAGGGCTTCGCGAAGATAGCGCTTGACGAGGGCTTCATCGACCCGGTGGACGACCTCGGCGGGCTTTTCCGCACCAGATAACACCGCACGAAAGGCGACTGCTATGGATATCGAGATTAAAAACGTCTGCAAGAGCTTTGCCTCCACAGGCAAGGAGGTGCTCCGCAACATCGAGCTGAAGATCGGCGAGGGCGAGTTCGTCTGTCTGCTTGGGCCGTCCGGCTGCGGCAAATCGACGCTGCTCAATCTCATCGCCGGGCTGGACAAGCCGGATTCCGGCGAGATCCTCTTCGGCGGAAGGCCCGTAACGGAGCCGGGCCCGGAGAGGATAATGATTTTTCAGGAGGCGGCGCTGTTTCCGTGGCTGTCGGTCGTTGACAACGTAAAGTTCGGCATGAAGGCGGCGGGGATACCTAAGGAGGAGCGCGACGCCCATGCGATGAAGTATCTCGCGATGGTCAACCTCGCCTCCTGCCGCAACTATCGCCCCAGCCAGCTATCCGGGGGCATGAAGCAGCGCGTCGCCATAGCGCGCGCGCTCGCGATGAACTCACGGGCGCTGCTGATGGACGAGCCGTTCGCCGCGCTCGACAAGCAGACCAAGAACCTGCTGCGAGACGAGCTGGAGCGTATTTGGCTGACCGAACGCAAGACGGTCGTCTACGTCACGCACAGCGTCGAGGAGGCGCTATTCTTCGGCGACCGCGTGGTGATGATGAGCGCGAACCCGGGCACGGTGCGCAGCGTTTTCCATGTGGATTTCCCGAGGCCGCGGCAGATCGACGCGCCGGAATTTGTCGAGCTGCGCCACAATATCCTTGCCGACCTGAGAGTGGAGGTGGAACGCTTTGAAAACAACTGAAAAAAGCAAGGCACTCCGCATCCTGCTGAGGATACTCAGAACCGTCGGCGTCGTTGCGGCGGCTGTGCTCGTTTGGGAGCTGGTGTATTTCGTGGCGGTCGATAAGCTTGGGCTCTGGAAGCCCTATGTTTTCCCCTCCCCGCTCGGGGTGCTGCGCTCCTATGGCAAGCTCATCTCCAACGGCACGCTGTTTGTCGGCATCGGCCAGAGCATGAGGCGCATCCTGATAGGCTACGGCATCTCCGTGCTGACAGGGCTGCTGTTCGGCATGCTGCTCGCGCGGTTCGACGCCGTATCAAGGCTGATACGCCCGGTGGTGCTCGGCATCCAGACTCTGCCGTCGGTCTGCTGGGTGCCGTTCGCGATACTCTGGTACGGTCTTGCCGAGAGCGCGACAATCTTCATCGTCGTGATAGGCTCCGCGTTCAGTATCTGTATCGCCGTTGAGGCCGGCATCCGCGGGGTGAACCCGCTGTATATCCGGGCGGGGCGCACGATGGGCGCAAGAGGAGCGGAGCTGTATACCCGCGTCATTCTGCCTGCAAGCATCCCCGCGCTTATCGGCGCGCTGCGCCAGGGATGGTCGTTTGCGTGGCGTGCACTTATGACCGGCGAGATGATGATGTCCTCCAAGGGCATCGGGTTGATGCTCTCGCAGGCGCGCGAGATCGGCGGCATCAACGAGGTCACCGCCGTGATGCTCGTCATCGTCGTCATCAGCGTAGTCATTGACAAGGCAATCTTCGGCGGGCTCCAGCGCGTCGCCGGCGGAGGCGTGCAAAGCCACTGAACGCGCCGCGCCCACCAATACGGCAGGGGCTGCGCAGACAAAGCAGCCTTACAGATAACAAAGGCATTCACCGGAAAACCCCTTCCGGCGAATGCCTTTGTTTGTCATGCAAGCGTATGACGCGCTCTTATTCTCCGATTACCATGATGCTGACGGTGCGGGTGCGTGCGCGGGTCTGGTCCCAGTCAATGAAGTGGACGTGGCCGAAGTCGCCGAGATCGACGGCGCCGTCGGATATGACGATGGTCACGCTGCGCCCGATGATGGAGGAGCGCAGATGCGCGTCGGTGTTGTGGCAGCCAAAGCAGTCCTCGCCGTGCTCTTCCGCAAAATCCAGCGCCTTCCGGCCGGGGTGCAGATACATGCCCTCGCAGCGGCAGGTCGGGATGAGCTTCTCGAACACGTTGACGAGATCCTGTTGAAGCGTTTCGAGGCCGGTCATCGACATATCGAAGGCCGCCTCCTGAGTTATGACCGAGCAGGTGGTGTGGCGGGAATAGACGACGACGAGGCCGTCCTTTATGCCGGACGCGGCGGCGGTTTCCCTGACGAGCCCGGTCACGTCGTGGAAGCTGACCGCGCGGTCGCGCGACCGGAGCTGAAAGCTCTGCTTGTATACCATAGGATGTTCCTCCGTCTATTTAAGGTCGTCGGCGGCGCGGCGCACCGCGGCTATCATCTCGTCGATCATTGCAATTGGGTCGGCGGCGTTCATGATGCCGGAGGCCGCTCCCGCCGCCTCGGAGCCGGCCATGATGAAGTCGTAGACCTGCTGTCCGTTGGTGATGCCTGCGGCCTGCTCGACGAGGATATCGGGATATATCTCCTTTATCACGCGGATGGAGTCGCGGACGTAGCTCATCGGGCTGACGCCCGCGCCGCTCCCGCCGATAAGCTCGGACGGCTCCGGGTTGATTATGTCCGGGTGGAGCTGCGCTATCGCCTTTGCCTCCGCAAGCGTGTCCGCGCAGGCAAAGACGAGAAAATCAAGCTCGCGTGCGCGGTCGATGGTCGCCTTCATCTGCGGCAGGCTCATCGGCCTTTCGCAGTGGTTGATGACGACGCCCTGCGCTCCGGCGGCTTTCAGTCCCTCGGGCAGGATGTCCGCCATGCCGCGTCCGGGGCGCAGCGTGTCCATATATGGCGCAAGGACGATGAGGCGTCCGGTGTTCTCGACGACGCGGCGTATCTCTATGGGCGACGTGATGAAAAGCACGTCGATATCGTATTTCTCCGCGGCGCGGTCTGCGGCAAGGGCGTATTCAAGCACCTTGTCGCCGTAGATATAGTTTTTGGTGCCGATCTCGAAGTACGGCGTTCTTATCTGGGGTTTCATCGGCCGGTCTTTCCTCTCTTGTCAGGCTCAGCGCCTGAGATAGTGATCGAAGTGCTCGTCGTACTGCTTTTCTTCGTCGGTGAACTTGTGCAGGGTGTTGATTATCTCGCCGCCGTTCCATTTGCGGTCGCCTACCTCTCCGGTGGTGCCCATGACGGTGACGTTTACCTGACGGCGACGCGCACGAACCTGATCCCAATCGATGAAGTAGACATGGGCAAACTCTCCGCAGTCCACAACGCCGTCCTTGATGGTGATGGTCTCGCTGCGGCCAAAAAAGCAGGAGCGCAGGTGGCCGTCGGTGTTCATCGAGGTGAAGTCGCCCGGCTCGTTGACGTAGCGGCCGTACTGGGCGTGGATGGGGCCGGGATGGCGGTACTGATGCTCCTCGCGGAAGTCGGGAACGAGGCCGCGCATGACGTCGAGCAGGTCGTGCTGGAGATATTCGAGGTCGAAGGAGTCGATATCGTGCGAGCACTCCTGAACCATGACGCTACAGGTGGTGTGGTGAGATACGATGCTCACGGTGCCGTTTTTGACGCCGGACGCCGCGACGATTTCAAGGATCTCCCTTGTGATATCGTGAAAGGTGGGTATCCAGCCGCGGGACTGAAGCTCAAGCTCCTTCTGATAAACCTTAAATTCCATTTTATATTTCCCCCTGAAAAAATTATTTTTGCTTCAGCGCCGTTCGTTTCCGTCGGGCTGCGGAGCTACGGCTATGACCTCGGCGCTGCGGCGCATCTCCTCCAGAACGCTCTCCGGCGCGCCGGTGTCGGTTATGACGGTGCTCAGGCTTTCGAGCGAGACATATGAGACGTGCGAAAACACGCCGAACTTGGAGGAATCCACCAGCATGACCGACTTTTCGGAGTTGCGTATCGCAAGCTCATTCATGCGCGCGCACTCAAAATCGGTGGTGGTGAACTCGCGCCCTCGTGCGCAGCCGTCCGCGCCGACAAAGCATTTGGTGAAATAAAGACCGCTCAGCGCCTGCTCTGCAATATAGCCGCAGAAATCCTTGCGGTTCTCGCGGTATTCGCCGCCGATGAGAGTGACGGACATGTGCGGCGCAAGGCGTTCAAGGTTGGCAAGAGAGTTTGTGTATATCCTGACGCCGAGCCCGCGCTGCTTGACGTGGTAGCTCAGCTCCGCGCAGAAGCACTGTATAGTCGTGCCGGAATCGCAGTATATGACGTCGCCGTCCTCAAGCAGCTCGCACGCACGCCGTGCGATGGCCGTTTTTTGCTCCATGTTTTTCCGGCTGCCGTGCTCAAAGGAGTAGAGCGTCATCGCGCGGCTCAGGCACTTTATGCCGCCGTGAACCCTTATCGCGTAGCCGTCGCTCTCAAGCTTGGCGAACATCCTGCGCGCAGTGGATTCGGATATGTCCAGCAGCGCCATAGCGTCGCCAAGGGACATCTCCTGTACCGCCGAAAGGCGGGAGATCAGCTTTTGTTCACGTTCCTGCTTCAAAATATATCGCCTCCGATCACTTTATAACGGTCACCTCAAAGCCCATCATTCGGCCAAAGGCCGCGAGCTCGTCGAGGTCGCCGTCGTATACCATCGCGGAATGGTGGGTGCCGCCCGCGAGTGAATATTCCCTGAGAAATTCTGGCAGCGGCTTGCAGGGCCTGAGCCAGCCCTGGTTGGAATAGCGGTAGGCGCCGCGCTCAAGTCCGGCGGGCAGCAGCTCCGCCTCGGTGAGGAGGAGGACAAAGCGATCCTCCATCGGCGCAAGGTTGACGTAGACCACCTTGCCGGGGCGATAGCAGTTGTACATTCCCACGGTGTCGCCGCAGGAGTTGTAGTTGAAGCTCATGTCGGCGATAAGCGGCTTCCATTGCGCCAGCCTCGGGTTGCTCTCGCCCATGTGACTGAGCAGGATGACGTCCCGCTCCCAGTCCGGGCAGAACATCTCGGTGAAGGCGGTGTTGGGATAGACGCTCATCAGCGCGCCGACAAGCCCGGCGGTCAGCACGTCGCCCTCCCCCGCATAGCCCTGTCCGCGCTCCATAACCTTGCAGCATTCGACGAACGGCATCTTTGGCAGCCCGCAGACGTCGAGCGTCAGGAAATTGACGGTCACGGCGTCGAGGTGGTTGCTCTCCATCCAGCCGCGCACGGCAAGCCCGGAGCGTGCCGCCTCTCGGTATTCGTTGACGCGCTTGACCTCGACGGTGTATTTCTCCTCATTTTCGGCAAGCTCCGCGTCGAGCTGCTCCTCGGTGACGGCAGAGAGATGGCGGCGCACCTCCTCCGGTGTCATATAGAGCACCTCTGCGCCGATATCGCGCCTGTAGCGCTCGTCGGAGATCAGGAAGTCTCCCATGCCGGTGAAGGAGCCGCCGACCGAGCCGACGCGCTCGCGGCGAAAGGCTTTTGCCGCGGCGGCGGCGCGGCACGCGGAGATGACCTGCGCAACGACGTCGCTGTGCATCGCGTGTCCGACGCAGAGATAGTAATCGCGCCCGTGGCGGCGGAGCAGGCTGCACATATCCTGAACGCCATGAATGCCGTGGTTGTCGTTGATGCAGTTTTTGTAGCCCGCAACACTGATGAGGCCGTAGTCCGGGGTGGTGTCAAAGACGACGAGCGGGGCATTGATGCTCAGCAGCGCGTCTATGGACTCTAACGACGGCGAATACGCCAGATGCTGCGTGACGACGGCGTCCACGTCCGCCCCGTTAAAGAGCCTTGCGGCGGCGTCGAACTCCTCTTTTACGCGGCAGAGGTCGCCGGGACGCACAACCTCAACGCCAAAGCCCTCGAGCATACCGATCAGCGTCTCCATATATGTCACCATCGGGTCGCGCCAATGCGGGTCGCTGTCGTCGTAGAGCTTGATGTAGAGCGGCAGATAGCCTATTCTGATCTTTTTCATGCGGTCGTCCTCCTCATTCGCCGTAGATGGAGCGGCGCGCGCCCTCGATCAGTCCGGCGGCATTGTTATACATTACGTCCTCCACGTCCGCGCGGGAAAGCCCGAGCCTTTCGGCGGCGCGCTTGAAAGCGAGCAGCTCCTCATAGGCGAAGAAGGTTATCCCCTCCGCCTCGTCCGCGGAGACCTCGCGCAGATGCGGATCCTGCTTCGGGTCACCGTAGAGCCCCGGCGGGACAAGATTGATGTAGGTCCCGTTTTCCTCTATGCGGCGGGTGCGCATACGCAGTATCGGCATGTCCGTGCCGAACATCAGTCGCTTTGGCCCGGCGTGGCGCAGCGCCTCGGTTATCGCATATTCACAGCAGTTTGCGCAGAAATCGTACATCAGCGAGGGGGCCTTGTCCAGCGTCGCGAAGGCATCGCCAACATCCTCCCGGACATAGGCGCGGCCAATGTGCGCGATTATCAGCCGGATATCCGGAAATTCGCGCTTTATCTCCATTATCTGCGCAAGATTGACGCGGTCGCGCAGACGTCCCCTTCGCGGAATGTGCAGCATAACTATCGCGCCAAGCTCGTTCATCAGCTCAAGCTGGCGCTTCGGGAAAAAGTCGAAGATGCGTATCTCGCCCTCCGGTATGTAGTCCGGCGCGAGATCGAGATAGGACTTTATCCCGAGGAAGCCGCCGGAGAGCAGCCCTCGGAGCAGCTCGTCCGCAGGCTGCGACGGGTGGGAAAAATAGAGCGCCGGGAAGCCCGCGCGCCTTGCGCAGTCGGAGACGTAGTCGTTGACGCTCTCGACGCACTCTGTCCCGGCGAATATCAGCGCACGAACCTGCTTGCCCGGAAACAGCAGCCGGTAGGTCTCCTGAAGATCCTCTATCGGGTCGTCCTTCGCGACGAGATCGGGCCAGTTGACGGTGCGCTTGGGCTCGCCCGGCACAGGCGGCCGCACAAGCCTCATCTCGCTGCGCCAAACATGCGCGTGTACGTCCAGCAGCCTTTCGGGCAAAAAGTCCCGCAGCTCCTCCTCATATATCCTTCTGTCGTTTTCGGTCACTTCAAAAAGCGGCATTATCCATCCACTCCCTCATACATCTCGCCAAACAGCCTTGCCCGGCGCTTATATTCACTGAAGCATCCAGCATATTCTGCGGCGCTCGCGGCGTCCGGCAGGATAGTCTCCTCGCCGACGGAAAGCCGTTCAAGACCCTCGTGCACGCCGTTATAAACGCCGCCTCCAACTCCGGCAAGTATAGCCGCGCCAACGCAGGCGAGCTCGGCGACGCGCGGCACGCGCACCGGAAGCCCGAGGATATCGGCCGTTATTTGCCGCCACGGCCCGCTTTTGGAGGCGCCGCCCGCCAGGATCAGCCCGGCGTCCGACGGCCTTGCTCTGAACGCCTCCATCATCCACGCCGCCTGAAAGACGACGCCCTCCATTATCGCGCGCGCCATATCAAAGCGGTCGTGCGCGAGCGTCAGCCCGGAAAAGCCGCCTCGCCTCAGCGCCCTTCCCCTGTCATACCAGCCCGAGCCTTGATGAAAGAACAGCCCGTCTGCCGCGGCGCGGCGCGTGGATACCACAGAGTCGAGCGCCCCGAAGGAGAGCTTTTCTTCGTCGAGCACATTTTTCCTCAGCCATTCCAGACAGACGCCGCCCTCCTGAAGCGAGAGCAGCGAGCCCCATTTGCCGGGCACGGCGCTGACCGACTGCGCCAGCCCGGATTCAAAGTCCGGCGCGTCCGAAATGGCGGTGACGACCCAGCAGGTGCCGGAGCCTATCAGAATATCGCCGTTGTTCACGGCTCCCGCGCCGAGAGCGACCGCATATTGGTCGTGTGCGCCCGCAACGAGCAGCGTTTTAGTCGTAAGCCCCAGCGCCTCCGCGGCCTCCACGGTAAGCCTGCCTATCGCCTCGCCGGAGCGGACTATCTCCGGCAGCCGGCTCTCATCGACGCCGGAAAACGCCGTCAGGCTCCCGTCATATCGCGCGCGGCGGATATCGGCAAGCTGATTTATCCCGGCGTTGGAGATATCGACCGCGGCGCGTCCGGTCAGCCTTGCCGCAAGATAATCCGGAACGGTGAGAAACATGGCGGCGGCTTTAAAGGTTTCCGGCTCGTTTTCGCGCAGCCAGCGCAGGTTGAGTGCCGGAAGATAATCCGCCAGCTCCCAGCCGGTGGTTCCGTACATATATTCCGCGCTGTATTCGCGCTCGAACAGCGCGCGCTCGCCCGCGCAGCGATGGTCGTTCCAGACTATCGCCGGACGCAGCGGCTCAAGCCGCCGGTTCACCGGCACGAGAGTGCCGCCCTGAGTCGAGAGCGCTATCGCCGCCACCCCGGCGGGATCTATCCCGGCACACGCCTCGCGCACCGTCAGGGTCAGCGCAGTCCACCAGTCCCCGGCGTCCTGCTCGCTCAGTCCGGGCCTTGGCGCGCGCAGCTCATATTGCCGGTAGGCATGTCCGAGCAGCTTGCCGCTCTCGGAAAACAGCAGCGTCTTTGTGCCGGTCGTGCCGACATCTATTCCAAGCAGGTATCTTTCCATCAGGAGCCTCCATGCCCGCAGCGGCGTTTGTCGTTCCGCGGCAAGGCAGCGTTTTGTGTCTTTTTTATAGTTTAGCTCATTTCATTCAATTTGTCAATAGATATGACCGATTCAATCAGTTTATTGTTTTGCAGCCGCACGGTGTCCGCGCGCAGCATTGACAAAACCCGCGGGACGTATTACTATATAGTTATACACGGCCGCATAAAAAACTTGAAATAATGAGATCGGAGAGGGAATACATGAAGAAAACAGGAGCAGGAAGAGGGATATTGAGACTGACGGCGGCGGCGCTGGTTCTGTTCCAGCTCATGGCGCTGCTTTCGGGCTGTCTGGTGATAAATCCCGACCTCACCTCGGCGATAGGCAGCGCGCTCTCGCAGGCCATCAGCGAGCAGCGCAGGCAGGAGAGCTCGCAGACAGAGACCGGAAGCGCGGCGGAGAACTCCGACAAATCGGGATCGGAGCAGTCCCCGGAGCAGAGCGGAGCACCGTCCCAAAGCGGCATCGACCCGCTTTTCTGGGAGCTGACGTCGGCAAAGCACAGCGGCAAGGTCTATCTGTTCGGGTCTATTCACGCCGCGCGGGACGACGCCTATCCTCTGCCGGAGCATATCCTCCGCGCCTTTGAGAGCGCCGAGGCGCTCGCAGTGGAGTGTGACACCATCGCCTTTGAGGACGACACGGATCAGCAGGTGGCGGCGCTGCGCTCCATCGCATATCTCGACGGCACGACCATCTACGACCACCTGAGCGAGGACAACTACTACCGCGCGGTGGAGCTGCTGCGCAATCACGGGCTTTATGCCGAGCAGTACAACTATTACAAGCCGATGCTCTGGACGTCGATACTGGATTCCTACATCGTGGATCAGGCGGGGCTGGACTACGAACGCGGGCTGGACGATTACCTGATGAGGCGGGCAAAGCAGAGCGGCAAGGAGATCATCGAGATCGAATCGGTCGAATTTCAGTATGCTATGATCGGCGGCTTCTCCGACCGGCTTCAGGAGCTGATACTCGAGGGCTATCTTGAGGACGGCGCGCTTGACAGGCAGGTGGAGTCGCTGAGGCTGCTCTATGAGGCGTGGGCAAGAGGCGACGCTAAGGAGCTTTCCGGCGAATCGGACGACGGGGATATCCCGGCGGAGGAGCGTAAATATTACGAGGAGTACAACACCAAAATGCTCACGGAGCGGAATATCCGCATGGCGGACGCCGCCGAAAGCTATCTTAAACGCGGCATGACGGTGTTCCTCGTGGTCGGCTCGGCGCATATGCTGGACGACGGCGGCATAGTGCGGCTGCTGCGCGAGCGCGGCTACACCGTAACGGAGCACGAAAACAGATATTAAGGGTGAGACGATGGTTTTCCGCAGGGCTATAAGCGCCGATACGGGCGCGATAATGAATATAATGGAGGACGCGCGCCGCTTTATGGCGCAGAACGGCGTCGTTCAGTGGGTGAACGGATATCCTTCACGTAAGATTGTGGCCGGTGATATCGAAGCCGGAGACTGCTATGTGATGGAGGACGGAGGAGGGGTCTGCGCCTGCGCGACCGTCCTGGCCGACGGCGAGCCGTCTTACGCGCGCATATACGACGGCGCGTGGCTGACCGGTAAAAATGAGCGCTATCTCACAATGCACCGTGTGGCGGTCGCCGAGAGGGTTCGCGGGACTGGCGTCGCTCCGGCCATGGTGGACGAGGTCAAGGCGCGGGCGCGCCGAGAGGGCTACGCGAGCATACGCATCGACACCCATCGCGACAACCTTGCAATGCAGCGGATGCTTGCCAAGACCGGCTTTGAATATTGCGGAGTGATTCTCCTCGCGAACGACGGCTCTGAGCGAATCGCGTTTGAATGGCCCGCCGGCTGAGCGTCCGGCGCTTGTCCGGGAAGGGACGTGTGGCGTTAACCGAAGGGATAACAAGGGCTTTCGACGGAAAGGGGTGTTCCCCTCCGGCGAAAGCCCTTTTATTGTTGTATGGATACGCCTGAGCGGCGGCGTGTTAAAATATGGCAATAAATCGTTTTTAAATTGTTTACAAAGATATACTGGGCGTAATATTTACATATAAGTAAAATTATGGTAAAATATTCTCAATAAGCACACGCTTGTTCCTGCCGTGACCGAGCCGTGAGCCGAAAAAACAGGAGAGGGCTTTGATGATGAGAGAGTATCTGTATGTTCCGCGCAAAACCTGCAACGAAGACTGCGAATATACCGCCTACGACATCGTGTATGCGCCGGGCGGCGCCGCTGTCCGGGACGTCACCAGCGACCGTGAATGCGCGGAGTATATCGTCCGGCTGCTCAATCGTTGCCGCGTCAGCCCCATACACCTTCAGGACGTCGTGGAGGACTGTCTTTGCGAGATGTAAAAAGTGTCCTCTCATTCACGAGCCTGCCGCGCCCAGCGCAGATATTCGCGCGTGTTCTCCTCCTCGCGCAGGTCGTATTCAAAGCCGAGCCCTTCAGCCGTCTCGCGCGCAAGTCTGCCGAAAAGCCCGCAGGCGCGCTCCACGGCGGCATTGAAGCGCTCCGGGTCGGCGTCGGAATAGGTGGAGAGGTATTCTTCGTAGACGCTCTTTGGCAGGTGGCGCGAAAAATATTTTCCAAGCTTGCCCGGAGAGACGGAGAAGCCGGTCAGCACGCCGATGTACCACCCCGTCATCAGATCCAGCATGTCGCGCACGGGGCAGTTGAACATCTTCATCGCATATGGCCGCTCGTCCCGCGCCATCCCCTTGCCGACGTTGTTCAGGCACCACCAGAACTCGTTGCAGCAGTCGCGAAACTGCTTTTCGCCGGGGCGCCTGACGTGCCAGTGGGCTGGATCCGGCCTTATCTCCGGCAGACAGCCGCACTTGTCCAGCAGCACCTCTGCCGGCTCGCCGTCGTGGATATATGCCCGGCTGTCGACAGTAAGATCGATGCGGTTGTGGTCGTCGAAGAGCATGAGGCAGGTGAAGTGCCCGTCGCCGTCCGGCTCAAGCCCAGGCAGCTCCATGCTCTCCGGGCGTTGACACACCGCGGGGCGCCCGAACCTCTCCTCTATCCAGTCCATGTTGTCATAAAACGGCGCAACGTCGTCCACGTAATAGACGACGTCGAAATCCTGAAAAATGTCCTCTGTTGCATCGGGGTCGGCGCGCGAGCCGCTGAGCACCGCCGCCTTTATGCGCCCGTCCTGACGTGCGACCTCGGTTATCAGCCGCAGCATGTCCTCCTTTGATCTCACAGTGCGCCCTCCTTTTTCAGCTTTCGCTGTGCTCGTCGTTATCTCCGGCGGAGCTGCCTGAGTCCGGCGCACCGATCATAAGCGCCGCCTGCTCGGCCGGAAGCTCGTCCACCGTTTTCAGCTTGCCCATAATCTTGCGCGTCCTCACGCCGACGAGGGTGTCGATGTCGGCGCTCGCGCGGGTGATCCTGTCCTGCGCGGAGAGCAGCACCTTGTTAAAGTTGCCAAACTCGGTCTTGACTGCGGCGAGCAGATTCCACACCTCGGTGGAGCGCTTCTCGATGGCCAATGTGCGGAAGCCGAGCTGAAGGCTGTTGAGCAGCGCCGAGAGGGTGCTGGGGCCGGCGACGTTGATGCGATAGTCGCGCTGTAGCGCCTCCAGCAGCCCGTTGCGGCGCACAACCTCGGCGTAAAGCCCCTCAAACGGCAGAAAAAGCACTGCGAAATCGGTGGTGTGCGGCGGGTCGATGTACTTGTCTGAGATATCCCTCGCGCATCTTCTGATGGTGCTCTCAAGCTCCCTTCCGGCGGCGTCTATCTGCGCCTTGTCGGAGGTCTCATAGGCGTCGAGCAGCGCGCTGTAGTCCTCGGTGGGGAACTTTGAATCGATGGGCAGGTAGACGGGGCCGTCCTCCTCGCCGCGTCCGGGCAGCCTGATTGCGAACTCCACCGGGTCGCGCGAGCCGCGCTTTGTCACGACGTTGGTGTCATACTGTGAGGGCGTCAGTATCTGCTCAAGGATGCGTCCAAGCTGCAGCTCGCCCATTATGCCGCGCGTTTTGACGTTGGAGAGCACCTTTTTGAGGTCGCCCACGCCGGTCGCGAGCGTCTGCATCTCGCCAAGCCCCTTGTAGACCTGTTCGAGCCGCTCGTTCACCAGCCGGAAGGACTGACTGACCTTCTCCTCGAGCGTCTTTTGCAGCCGCTCGTCAACGGTTCCGCGTATCTCGTCAAGCTTTCTCTGGTTGTCCGCCTGCATCGCCGCAAGCCGTGTCTCCATCGTGCCGCGTATCGCCTCCAGCTTTGCATCGGTGCTGCCGGACATGATGGTCAGCCGCGTCTCCATCGTCGTGCGCACCGCCTCCAGCTTTGCGTCGCTGTTGCCGGACATCTCGGTCAGCCGCGTCTCCATCGCCGCGCGCTCCGCGTCCAGCTTTTCGTCGGTGGCGCGGGACATTGCGGTCAGCCGCGTCTCCATCGTCGTGCGTATCGCCTCCATGCGGGTGTCAAGCCCGCCGGACATCTCCGCGACGGAGCGCCGCAGCGTGCCGAGAGAGACGGTCATCTCCTGCGAGAGCTTGACGAGCGCCGCATTCTGCATCGCCGACGAATCGCGCAGCCCGGACGAGACGGCGGCGCTGCTCTCCCGCCTGCTCTCCCGCAGCTCGCCGGACATTTCCGCTCGCAGCTCGCGCAGCTCGGCGCCCAGCCGGTCGGATATCGCCTGCTGGAGATATTCTGAGCTGCGGTCGCCCTCGGCGCGCTTTTTCGCGGACAAAACGACCGCCAGCGTTACCGCCGAGAGCATCAGCGAGAGCGCGCACAGCGCTATTATAAGGTAGTCCATCCGCTTGATTTCTCCTTTTGCTCTGCTTTGATTTTATTATATTATACCACACCGCCGCCCAAAGCGCCAGAGCTATTTGAGCGGCGGCGTTCTTATTGAAGCCGCGCTCCGGCGGCAAAATTTCGCGCCGGACATAAAATCGTATTGATTTCGTGCGCGAGGCGGTATATAATTTATATGTATATCCACAAGCAAAGCACTTTATATTTGGGAGGCTATGGAAATGGCGGACAAAAAAACGGCGCTTGAAACCGCGATCAGCCAGATCGAAAAACAGTTTGGCAAGGGATCTGTCATGACGCTTGGACAGACAGAGACGCTGAACGTTGAATCAATCCCCACCGGCTCCGTCTCGCTGGATCTCGCGCTGGGCATAGGAGGCGTGCCGAGAGGACGCATCGTCGAGATATACGGCCCGGAAAGCTCCGGCAAGACCACCGTTGCGCTGCACATAATCGCGCAGGCGCAGAAGCTTGGCGGCACCGCCGCGTTCATCGACGTGGAGCACGCGCTCGATCCTACATATTCCCGCGCGCTGGGTGTCGATCTCGACTCGCTGCTCGTCTCCCAGCCGGATACCGGCGAGCAGGCGCTTGAGATAACAGAGGCGCTCGTTCGCTCCGGAGCAATTGACGTCATCGTCATCGACTCTGTCGCAGCGATGGTGCCGCGCGCAGAGATAGAGGGACTGATGGGAGACACCCACGTCGGTCTACAGGCAAGGCTTATGTCGCAGGGTCTGCGCAAGCTGACAGGAGTCATCTCCAAGACCAACTGCTGCGCCATCTTCATCAACCAGCTTCGTGAAAAGGTCGGAGTGACCTACGGAAACCCGGAGGTCACTCCGGGCGGCCGCGCGCTCAAGTTCTATTCCTCGGTGCGCATGGAGGTGCGCCGCGGCGAGCAGCTCAAGAGCGGCAGCGAGATCGTAGGCAACCGCACAAGGGTGAAGATTTCCAAGAACAAGGTTGCGCCCCCCTTCAAGGAGGCCGAATTTGATATGATGTACGGACAGGGCATCTCCCACGTCGGAGAGCTGCTTGACCTTGCGGTCGATCTCGACATCATCAACAAGAGCGGCGCGTGGTTCAACTATGGCGAGCTCCGCCTGGGACAGGGCCGCGACAACGTCAAGACCTACATGACCGAGCATCCCGAGTTCTGCGACGAGATCGAAAGGCTGGTGCGAGAGAACGCCCATCGCCTGCAGCCCGTCTCCAAAAAGAAAAAGACCGTGCGCGGCAAGGCACAGACCGTCTCCATTGACGCTGAAGCGGACGACGAGGACGTCGGCGGCGAGGATAGGGAATGATAGTCCGACGGATATCGCAGGTGCGCGGCGGCTGCTGCGCGGCGACGTTTGATGACGGACGAGCCTTTCGCCTGCATGTTGAAACGGCGATGGCGGCGGGGCTGCGTCCCGGAAGCGAGCTTGACGAGGAGCGCCTTTGCGAGCTGCTCCATTCCTCGGAGCTTTGCCTTGCAAGGGAGTATGCGTTGAGGCTGCTTTCGGCACGGGCCTGCACAAAAAAGAGGCTCGTCGAGCGCCTTTGCGAGCGCTACGACGAGGATATAGCAGAGGAAACGGCGCGGCTGATGGAGGACGCAGGGCTGCTGGACGACGCGGGGCTTGCCCTTATGCTTGCCGCCGACATGCTGCGCCTCAGGAATTACGGCGATGCGCGCGTGGCGCAGGAGCTGCGGCGCAAGGGCATAGCCTCCGAGGAGGCCGAGGAAGCCATAGACCGTGCTTACGAGGAATTTGCGGACGATATCCCCTGCGAGGAGGAGCGCATTGCCGGGATAATCCGGAGGCGCGCGCCGGAGCTGTCCGACGAGCGGCAGAAGCGCCGGACCGTCGATTCGCTCATCCGCCTCGGCTACGATTACGGCGACATCAAGCGTGTGCTGCGCGAATTTACAGACGAATAACATTGTAAGGAAGGATAATTTTCACATGTCCGTCAAGGTTGGTATGGTATCCCTCGGCTGCTGCAAGAATCAGGTGGACGCCGAGCTGATGCTCTCCAGGATAAACGACGCCGGCTACGAGCTGTGTACCGATTCCGGGCTGTGCGACGTGGTCGTTATCAACACCTGCGGCTTCATCGAATCCGCCAAGACCGAGGCCATCGACAACATCCTCGAGTTTGCGGCGCTTAAAAAAGAGGGTCGCATCAAAAGGATAATCGTCACCGGCTGCCTCTCGGAGCGTTACCGCGAGCAGGTGGCGGACGAGCTGCCGGAGGTGGACGCCGTCGTCGGCATAGGCGAAAACGGCAACATCACGGACGTCATCGACCGGGTGCTGGGCGGCGAGCGCGTGCTCGCCTTCGGCGACAAAAAAGACCTGCCGCTTGAGGGCAAGCGTATAGTTTCCAACCTGCCCTTCTTCGCCTATCTAAAGATAGCCGACGGCTGCGACAACCGCTGCGCCTACTGCGCCATCCCGCTCATCCGCGGAGACTATCGGAGCCGCTCCATCGAAAGCATCGTTGAGGAAGCGAAAACGCTTGCGCAAAACGGCGTAAAGGAGCTAATCGTCGTTGCGCAGGACATCACCCGCTACGGGCTCGACCTCTACGGCGAGCGCCGTCTGCCCGAGCTGCTCGACGAGCTGTGCGAGATCGACGGCATCGAGTGGATACGCCTGCTCTATGCCTATCCCGACGAGATAACCGACGGGCTTATCGACCGCATTGCGAACCAGCCAAAGATAGTAAAATATCTCGACCTCCCGCTTCAGCACATCTCCGACCGCATTCTGCGAGCGATGAACCGCCGCGGCTCCGGCAGTGAGATACGCGAGGTAATCGCAAGGCTGCGCGAGCGCGTGCCGGGCATAGCGCTGCGCACAACCTTCATCGTGGGCTTTCCCGGAGAAACGGAGGAGGACTTTGCACAGCTTTGCGAATTTGTGCGCGACACCCGCTTCGAGCGGATGGGCTGCTTCGCCTTCTCGCCGGAGGAGGATACCCCTGCGGCGGTCATGGACGGACAGCTCGACGACGACATAAAGCAGCGCCGCTGCGAGGTGCTGATGGACGAGCAGCTTGAGGTTGCGGAGGGCTTTTGCAGGAGCATGGTGGGCAAAACGCTCGACGTGCTTGTCGAGGGCTACGACCGCTATGCGCAGAGCTGCTTCGGGCGCAGCCGGTACGATTCGCCCGACATCGACCCAAAGGTGTTCTTCACCACCGGAGAGCCGGTCAATGCCGGAGACATCATAAGGGTGAAGATAACCGACTGGATGGACTACGACCTTATCGGCGAAATCGAGGTGCTATGAGATGAATCTGCCAAACAAACTGACGCTGCTGCGGGTGGCGCTGGTGCCGGTGATGATATTTTTCCTGCTGACCGACGTGGTGAGGCACGGCTTTCTGTTTGCGCTGCTTGTGTTCGTCATAGCGTCGCTGACCGATATGCTCGACGGGAGGATAGCGCGCAGGCGCGGGCTCGTCACCGACTTCGGCAAGCTGATGGATCCGCTCGCCGACAAGGTTCTTATCGCCTCGGCGCTCATCTGCCTGATAAAGCTGGACGCCGCGCCCTGCATCGTCGTGATAATCGTCATTTTCCGCGAATTTCTCGTCACCTCGCTGCGTATGATAGCGGTGGAGAAGGGCAGGGTCATCGCGGCTGATATATGGGGCAAGGCGAAAACGGTGTTCCAGATATTCACGATAATCTGGACGCTCTGCTGCCTGGAGGCGCAGGCGGTCGGCATTATGCCGGCGGTGTTCCCGTGGAGGACAGTGACAACGGTGCTGATGTGGATAATGGCGGCGCTGACGGTTGTCTCCGGCGCAAACTACGTCATATCAAACCGCAGCCTCATCGAAAAGATATAGAAGCATGGACGAAAATACACAAAGGCCGCGACGGCGGCGGGCTGTCCACGCAGCAAAGCACGTTATAACGGCGCTGCTCGCCCTCGCCGCCATATATGCGGTTGTGCGGCTGATGCCGTGGTTTATCTCACTGAAGGACGCCACGGCGCGCGAGGAGCTGATGGAATACCTCGACTCCCTCGGCGCTTTGGGCGTGCTGATAATGCTTGGGATACAGCTTTTGCAGGTGATTGTCGCGGTGCTGCCCGGCGAGCCGGTGGAGATTATGTTCGGCGTGATGTACGGCTCGCTCGGCGGGCTGGCGCTGTGTCTGGCCGGGCTGCTCCTCGGTTATCTCATCATCTACTATTCCACAAAAAAGCTCTATGCGGGCGAGGCGCGGCAAAGGCTGGAGGAAAAGCTTGGCGGCAAAAATTATAAGGCGCTCGCCTTTTTGCGCGATTCCGAAAAGCTGGAGCTTGTCTATTTCATCCTCTATCTCATCCCCGGCACGCCAAAGGATCTGATAACCTACATCGCGCCGTTTACACCGGTGAAGCCGTCGCACTTTTTTATCCTTGCGACCTTTGCGCGGATCCCGTCGATAATAACCTCGACTTACGCAGGGGCGAGCATGAGCCGCGGAAACTTTATCGAGGCGCTGACAGTCTTTGCAGTGACCGGCGCGCTCGGAGCACTCGGAATAATATTCAATCGCAAAATCACGTCGCTGCTCGGCAGGGCTTTTCGCCGCGGCGGCGGAAACAGGGAGGAAACGAATATGAATTTTGGCGAAAGGATCGACGCTCATAAGGCGGATATCGTGGAAAAGCTGTGCGAGCTCGTGCGGATACGGAGCGTCAATGAAGAGGCAAGGCCCGGGATGCCGTTTGGCGAGGGCCCGAACAGGGCGCTGCACTACACGCTCGACCTTGCGCGCAGCCTCGGCTTTAAGGCGGTCGATCTTGACGGCTACATGGGCTATGCCGAATACGGAGAGGGCGGGGATTATATGGCGATTATCTCTCACCTTGACGTCGTGCCCGAGGGCGAGGGCTGGAGTCATCCGCCGTTCGGCGGCGTCGTCGATAACGGCTGCATCTACGGACGCGGCGCCAGCGACAACAAGTGTGCGGCAATAGTGGGGCTTTATGCGATGAAAACGCTCGCCGAGGCGGGAGTGAAGCCCAATCGCCGCGTTCGCCTGCTGCTCGGCTGCGCCGAGGAGACCGGCATGGAGGATATCGACTACTACTTCAAGCACGAGCCGTATCCCGTTTTCGGCTTTACGCCAGATTCCGGCTATCCCATCGTCAACGCCGAAAAGGGCATTCTTTCGCTCTGGCTCACGCAGGACGCCGGAGCTCCCGGCAAGATAATCTCTGTCGAGTCCGGCTCTGCGCTCAACATTGTCCCCAAATACTGCACCGCCGTGCTCGACGCGAGAAAGCTCACCGAAAACGAGCGCAAGATGCTCGACGCTGCGGGCGATAAATATTCCGTGACCACAGACGGCGACAGGATAACCGTTGTTGCCACCGGCGAATATTCCCACGCGGCCTATCCGCAGGGCGGCGTCAACGCCATAGGGCTTATGTCGCTACTGCTCGGCGCGCTTTCCGGCGACGACGGAGCCGTCCGCTTCATGCGCTTTATCAAGCAGCACATCGGCATGGAATACAACGGACAGTCCGTCGGCTGCGCCTTTGAGGATGCCGTCTCCGGCAAGCTGACGCTGAATATGGGAGCTCTCCACATCGCGGACGGCAGGCTGAGGCTCGGTATAAACATCCGCTACCCCGTCGAATGCAGGGGCGGGGACGTCATTGCGGCGCTGAAAAAGGAGGCGGAGGAGAACGGGCTTTGCGTCGAGGATATCGACGACTCCGCGCCGCTGTATGTTCCGGCGGACGCGCCGTGGATTGGCAAGCTTGCAGAGGCGTATGAGACCATCACCGGCGAAAAGGCGGAGACCATCGCCATCGGCGGCGGCACCTATTCCCGTCACTCCGGCAACACCTGCGTCGGCTTCGGCGGCGCGGGCGAGGGCGAGCACGGCATCGATGAGCACGTAAATATCGACGAGCTCATGCGCCACGCCCGCATAATGGCTCAGGCGGTATACAATCTCGCGACGCTCTGAGCCGGCATGGCTGAAAATCAAGGGGATCCGCATGAAGGGCATACATGCGGATCCCTTTCGTTTGTTCTCACCAGAGCTGCGCGCCGCGCATATACCGGCGGTATTCGGTGGGCGTGACGCCGGTGCGGCGCTTGAACTGCCGGTTGAAGTTGGCGGTGTTGTTGAAGCCGCATTTCAGCGCTATGTCCAGCATGTTGCAGCCGTCCTCCTCGCAGATAAGCTTTTCGGCAAGCTCCACGCGCTTGGAGACGACGTACTCCCACGGCGTCATGCCGTATATCTCGCCGAACAGCGCCGAAAAATAGTTTGGACTGAGTCCCGCCTCGCGCGCAAGCCCGGCAAGGGTGAGGCGCTCGGTGAAGCCGCTGTCTATGAGCGCGAGCGCGCCGGAGATATCCGGAAAGCTCCGCCGGACGGCGGCGCTCTCCCGCCCGGCATAGCCGTGCTTCCGAAGAAGAGCTATCATTATCTCGTCCGTCTGTGATCTTATCGCCAGCTTATACTCTGCACATTGCTCCATCAGCTCGCGCCGTATGCCATACAGCCTTTCGGAGATATATCCGGCGCGCGCGGCGGGGATGCGGTTGCGAAAATCCGGAGAATGGACAAAGCAGATGCTTGCGTGCTCCCGCGAAAAGCCGTCGTGGCTGCGTCCGGCAAGATAGCCCGGCTCGAATTGCAGGTTAAGCAGCTCCAGCCCGCTTTCGCCCACAGCGGTTATGCAGTGCGGCTCGCTGCTGGAAAACACGAAAACGTCCCCCGGCTCCATCGGATAGCTGTCCTCGCCGCTCTTATATTCGCCGCAGCCGGATATCACTGTGGATATCTCGAAATTGATATGCCGGTGGCTTATGTTTGGCGTATACTCGTGCCCGGCGCAGACGCGCCACAGCCTGAGCACGGCGCGCCCCTGCCTCGTCAGCTCATGGCTTTCCGTTATCATGGCTTTCCCCTCCCTCTTTGAAGCATCGTAAAATAGTTTGCATATCCGATAAGATAATTGGCGAAATATCCGCGCGGTTATGCTATCATCTAATCAGATTTTACGACGGCCGCGTAAAAAAGTCAATACCGGCGACAATATTGCCGGGCTGGAGGTCACTATGAATTATTGCTCCGCACCCTCAGAGCTGCGTATAACCGACATGCGCTTCGTCGATATCGACGGCGCGCCCAAGCGCTGCACGCTGCTCAGGATAGACACCAATCAGGGCATAAGCGGCTACGGAGAGATCCGCGACGCCTCCTCCAAAACCTATGCGCTGATGCTCAAGAGCCGTATTCTCGGCGAAAACCCCTGCAATGTGGACAGGATATTCAGGCGGATAAAGCAGTTCGGCGGCCCGTCAAGGCAGGCGGGCGGCGTCAGTGGCGTCGAGCTTGCGCTGTGGGATATCGCAGGCAAGGCCTACGGCGTGCCGCTGTATCAGCTTCTCGGCGGAAAATACCGCGACCGCGTGCGCGTCTACTGCGACACCGACGTGGAGGGCCGCCACACCGGACGCGACATGGGGCTTGCGCTCAGGCGCCGCATGGAGATGGGCTTCACCTTCCTCAAGATGGATCTCGGCATAGGGCTGCTGCTCGACGAGCCGGGGACGCTCTGTGCGCCGCTCGGCTTTATCGACGACATGAAGCGCTACGCGCCGCACATTCTGAACGTGCAGGGCGGCAGCGTGACGGCGGACATGCTGCGCCGCCAGGAGAGCTTCTCCATTGCCACCACCGCCCATCCCTTCACCGGCATACATCTGACCGAGAAGGGCCTTGATCTGCTCGAAAGCTATGTCCGCGAGGTGCGCGAGGTGATCGGCTACGAGGTTCCGCTCGCGATAGACCACTTCGGTCACGTCTGCGTGGAGGACTGCATCCGCTTTGCGCGCCGTATGGAGCGGTATAATCTTGCGTGGATAGAGGACATGATCCCGTGGATGTATACCGACCAGTACGTCCGGCTCAAAAACAGCACTGCAATACCCGTTTGCACCGGCGAGGACATCTACCTCAAGGAGCCGTTCGAGCGGCTGATAAGGGCGGGCGGAGTCTCGGTAATCCACCCGGACATCCTGACCTGCGGCGGCGCGCTGGAGCTTAAAAAGATAGCCGATATCGCCGACGACAACGGCGTGGCAGTGGCCGTCCACATGGCGGAAAGCCCGGTGGCGTGTCTGGCGGCGGTTCACGCGGCGGCGGCGATGCACAACGTGCTCGCGCTGGAATATCACTCTGCGGATGTACCGTGGTGGGCGGATATGGTGACCGGCATTGCAAGGCCGTTCATCGAGGACGGCTTCATCCGAGTGCCGGAAAAGCCGGGGCTGGGCTTCGACGGGCTCAACGAGGAGGTGCTCCGCGAGCACATAAACCCGGATATCCCCGGCTATTTCGAGCCGACGGAGGAATGGGACAGAGAGTTTGCCAACGACCGCCTCTGGAGCTGAGCGGCAGGAGAAAGGTATGGTGAAGAGCAGTGAAATTTAACGACAGAGAAGAGATAATCGAGCTGACCCCGCTGTGGCGCGGCGAGCGTTTTCCCGACGGACGGCCTAAGGTTCCGGACAGGCACCTCGACGCGCTCTACGGCATGACGCTTGAGGAGGTGTGGAAGCCGATATTCGTCCTGGGCTACGAGAACCAGTTCGTCGGCGGCGGCGAGAACCCGATGCACGCGCTGCACGACGACGGCAGAAAGCTGATCGGCCGGGCCGTGACGTGCAGCTTTTGCCCGACGCGCCCCGATCTGCACGACGTCATGTTCGCCAAGGGAGCGCAGGAGGGACGGCGCGGCAACTACAACCAGTGGGTCATTGATTCGCTGACGGAGCGCGACGTCGTCGTCGCAGACATGTACGACAAGATTTACAAGGGCACCTTTGTCGGCGGCAATCTCACCACCGCGATAAGGACGCGCACCAAAACCGGCGGCGCAGTGGTCTGGGGCGGCATTCGCGATGTGGAGCAGATGAAAAGGGTGCCGGATGTGCAGGTCTATTACCGCGGCATCGACCCGACGCCGATACGCGAGTACGTCATGACCGGCTTTAACGGGATAACGAGCTTCGGCGGCGCGGTGTGTCTGCCCGGCGACGTCGTGTTCGGGGCCGGGGGCGGCGTGCTGTTCATCCCCAGCCACCTTGTGGCTCAGGTGGTCGAGGGGGCGGCAAAGACGCATGTCAAGGACGATTTCGGCTTTGAGATGATAGGCTGCGGGCGCTTCACCACCGCGCAGATCGACCGCGCGACATGGTCCGAGGAGATGCTCGATCTGCTGCTGGAGTGGATAAAAAACGACCCGCGCGGCGAGGAATACCGCGGGCTCGACTGGTCGAGGGAATATGAGCTTGCGCGAAACGGCGATCCGAACGATACGCAGACCGCGCTGTAGAATGTGATGGGAGGAGCACTGATGGCAAACGACAAGAGACGTGCGCTCGTGACGGGCTCGTCAAGAGGGATAGGACGCGCGGTGGCGCTGCGGCTGGCGCGGGACGGCTACGAGGTGACAGTCCACTGCGCCGGGAACATCGCGCGTGCAAACGAGACGGTTGAGCTGATAACCTCCGCCGGGGGCCGTGCGAGCATTATCGCCGCCGATCTCCGGGACACCGGAGAGACCGGGCGTCTATGCCGCGAGATGGGCGATATCGACGCGCTGGTGCTCAACGCGTCGCTGCAATACCGCCGCCCGTGGGGAAGCATTACGCTCGACGAATGCTATGAGCAGCTCAACTGCAATTTTGTCTCGTCGCTGCTGCTGATACAGGCCGCCGCACCGCACATGAGAGAGGCGGGCTGGGGCAGGATAGTGACGATAGGATCGGTGCAGGAGGCAAAGCCGCACCCGGATATGCTGGTCTATTCCGCCTCCAAGGCGGCGCAGACCAACATGATGCGCTCACTGGCGGCGCAGCTTGCGCCCTGCGGCGTCACCGTCAACAACGTCGCGCCCGGCGTTATCTATACCGACCGCAATCTTGACGCGCTATCCGACCCGGAGTACGCCAAAAGGGTTACGGACACCATCCCCGCAGGCTTCTACGGCCAGCCGGAGGACTGCGCGGCGCTCGTGAGCCTGCTCTGCTCCGAGGAAGGGCGCTACATCACCGGCCAGAGCATCTATGTGGACGGAGGAAAAAGCGTCAAATGATGATAAGACCACTCGGTCAGAGCGGCTATCTGCTGGAGAGCGGGCAAACGCGGCTGCTGCTCGACCCCTATCTCTCCGACGCCGTCGAGCGCATTGCCGGACGTCCGCGGCTGCTGCCAAGGCCGCTCGAGCCCGCAGCGGTGACGGCGGACGCGGTGATCTGCACGCACGACCACGCCGACCACCTTGACTCCGACGCGATACGGCTGATGCCGCGCGGGCTGCGCTTCGTCTCGACCCCCGGCGGCTGCGACAGGCTGCGCGCCTTGGGCAGAACCGACTTCGTCGCGCTTGCCACCGGGGACAGCCTCACCATCGGAGATTTTGAGCTCACGGCGGCGTTTGCCCGCCACACCGTCGAGACCTTCGGGCTTATCGCCCGGGCCGAGGGGCTGACACTCTATTTCAGCTCCGACACGCTGTTCGACGAGCGGCTCCTTGAGGTAGCGGCGTATCGCCCGGACGCCGTTTTCATCTGCATCAACGGCAGGCTTGGCAACATGAACACCGAGGAGGCGCTTGCCGTTTGCAAAAGGCTTGGCGCCGGGATAAACGTGCCGAACCACTATGACATGTTTGCCTCAAATTCGGCGGAGCCGGCAAAATTTTCCGACCGCATCGCGGGCGGCAGGACGCTTGAATTTAACAGGGAATACATTTTGGAGGCAGGAGGGCACCTTCATGAAAAATGACGATATGGCCCGCATCCGGGCGGCGGTTGACGGGCTTCGAGACTTTGCGGACACCGTGGCCGAGCGCGGCATAGAGCGCTATCGCAAGCGCGACGCCGTGCTGACGGTGCGCGGACGCGATGGCAGGCCCGTGCCGGGAGCGCGGGTGAAGCTATTCCAGAGAACGCACAATTTCCGCTTCGGCGCGAATCTTTTCCTGCTTGACGAGCTGGACACGCCGGAGAAAAACGCCGAATACCGCCGCAAATTTCCGCGCCTTTTCAATCTTGCTACGCTGCCGTTCTATTGGCGCGACCTTGAGCCGGAGCAGGGCAAAACGCGATACGATATCGACGCCGTGCGCATCTACCGCCGTCCAAATCCCGAGCTTTGCCTGCGCTTCTGCGCCGAAAACGGGATCGAGCCGAAAGCGCACTGCCTGATGTACGACAACGAGACGCCCGCATGGGTTCCGCACGACGTTGAGAGGATAAAGATGCTCTACCGCAAGCGCTTTGCCGAGCTGTCCGGACGCTTTGCCTCGCGCATCCCCTCGTGGGAGGTCACGAACGAGACGCTTGCGCCGAAAACAGAGCTGCACACGCCGTTTCACGAGCATCCCGGCGCCGTGGAGTGGAGCTGGGCGCTTGCGAGGGAGTATTTCCCGCACAACAGGCTGATTATCAACGAGGCGCCCTACGTCGCGCTGACCTACGTCGCCGACAGAAGCTGGTATTACATGCAGATACGCCGCCTGCTCGACTCCGGCGCGGCAATAGACTCGATCGGCCTGCAATATCACATGTTTTTCGACGCGGAGGCGATGGCGCGGAGCGCATCCGACTATCTTGATCCGGCGCGCATTTACCGTGTGCTCGATCTCTACGCCTCCTTCGGGCTGCCGGTGCAGATAACCGAGGTCACCGTCCCCTGCATAGGCGAGGGAGACGCCGGCGAGGAGCTGCAGGCGGAGCTGCTGGAGCTGCTCTATCGCGTCTGGTTCAGTCATCCCGCAATGGAGGCCGCGATCTACTGGAACATGGCGGACGGCTATGCCTACGGCGCTGCGCCGGGCGATATGTCCGCGGGAGAAAACATCCACCGCGGCGGGCTGCTGCGCTTCGATCTCTCCGAAAAGCCGGCCTTTACGGCGCTTGACCGCCTTGTGAACGAGCGCTGGCGCACCTCCTTCGAGGGCGTTGCGGATTCCGGCGGCGCCGTTCGGTTCAACGGCTTTTTGGGAGGTTACGACGCCCACGCGAGCCTTGGAGGCCGCGAGGCCGTCGACAGGATATCGCTCGCAGGAGGAGACGGCTGCGCGGAGCTGACGCTCGTGCTTCCGGAATAAAATGAAAACGCAGACGCCACAGACGTCTGCGTTTTGTTATGCTCGGGAGCCGAGGCAGCCGGGAAAAAAGGCTTGGATTGCGCGCCGATGCACGAGGGGCTCAAAAGCTTGAGGTCATGCGGGCGTATTCGGTCGGCGATACGCCTGTCATCGCCTTGAAGCGCCGCGAAAAATACTGCGGCGAATCAAACGCAAGCAGCTCCGATATCTCGCTGACGTTCAGACGCTTCTCGCGTATAAGCCGCTTTGCCTCCGCAAGCTTCATCAGCGTGAAATACTCCGTCACGCCGCAGCCCGTCGCCTCGCGGAAGCGCCTTGAAACGTACATCTTGCCGTAACCCATCGCCGCGCAGACCTCCCCCACCGTTATCCTGCGGCAGAGGTTCTCCTCCAAAAAGCGGACGGCCCTTGTCACCATGGGGTCGTCGCAGAGCTGGGCGAGCCGGAAACCGCCCACGTCGTTATGCGGGGGAAGCCCGCTGCGCAGAAGCATGATCAAAAAGCCCTCGAGATATATCCGCAGAAGCTGCTGCGCCCCGACAGGGGCATGTGCGCGCGGAGTCAGCCCTGAGAGGTACGGGTCGAAGAAGGGCAGCTCGAAAGCGCGCCGGCCCTCCTCGATCATCGCCGATATAAGGCTTTTCAGCTCTGAGGGCAGCGTGAATATGCTGCGCTCAAACGCCTTCATTGCAGGAGAGCGGGAGACGAAGGTTATGACAAACACAGCCGCGCGCAGGTTGCCGTTGGCGCGCAGCGTGTGCAGCTCGTTCGGGCGGTGAAAGACGACCTGTCCCTGCGAAAGGCACAGCTCCTCCCCCTCCGCCGTCACCCTGGCTGAGCCGCTGTCGGCGTAGACCATTTCCCAGAAGTCGTGCCGCTCCCCCTCGAAGCCGAATTCGGGGCCAAGCTCGAAATAGTGCAGCGTCACGAGGCGGGATATGCTTATGACGTTTTTGACCGGGCTTGTCACGTAATTCATATCATTTGAAGCTTATGTTGGAGGTGAAGTCTCCGATGGTGATGTTCGCGTCCTCAAGCCCTTCGACGCGCTTGCCGTTGAGATACAGTCCGTCTACGGTGATGTCGCGGCTCTGGTGTTCGGCGTCGAAGCCGCGGAAAACGGACGGCGGCATTGCGGGCGCGGAGACCTGAATGTTCCGGAAGGTGATGTCGCGGTTTATGCCGCGCTTGGTATCGCCCTTGGAATATTCCGGAATGTAGGTGACGAAAGAGCCGAGCAGCAACGGCATGTAGGCGCTGCTTGGATCCTCTACAAATACGTCGGTGTCGGATTTCTGGAGGCGCGGCTCCTGCGTGACCTCGTCGTAGCAGACGCGGATATTGTCGAACAGCACGTCGTGAATGTCGGCGTAATCTACGTTCTGGATGTCGCAGGCGATGTTGGCGACGCGGATTATATCGCAGTCGCGGAAGGTGACGTCGTATATCTCGCGGGCGTGCGTCTCCGCGCCGAACTCCAGCGCGCGGCCCCAGTCGTTCCAGATGACGCAGCGCTCGATGAGCACGTCGTGGAAGGTGTCGTGCAGATAGCCGTCGTGAAGCATATCCGCCTCGTTCTGCGCGTAATCGAAGCCCTTGACGCAGATGGAGTCGTCGTAGGTGCGGATGAAGCAGTCGCTTATGCGGACGTGCTCGCAGTTGTGCATATCGATGCCGTCGGAGTTGTAGCGCCAGTTGCCGATCAGCTTGACGTTGCGTATGTCAATCCCGCGGCAGCCTATCGGACGGATGTTGTAGACCAGCGAATCACGGATGGTTATGCCGTCGATCTCCACGTTATCGCAGTAGTTCAGCTCAACCGTGTGCTTGCGCGCGGCGTTGGTGACGGCGAAGCCCTTTTTGAACTGCTCTATCTCCTTTTCGCCGAACTCGAAGAGGATGTCCTCCGTGTTGCGGCTGTTGTCAAGGATGCCGTGGCCGATTATACGGATGTTGTCGGCGTCCTTCGCGAATATGCGTGCGAACACCACCGCGCCCTCGTCGATGAATAGCGTCTGGTTGGAGTGCAGCTCGATACAGCCCGCGTTGTGGACGCCCTTGCCGTAATAGATGACGTTCGGGTCGTTTATGTCCGCCTCATACTGCTTTTCGGCGTCGGCAAAGAGATAAATCGCGTTATGATAGCCGTCAAGCTCGACGCTGTAAAAGCCGGGGCCGGGGATGGTGAAGCGGATAACTCCGTCCTCCACTAAGGGCGTCACGCCCTTTGAGCGCGGATTGACAACAGCCCTTTCGAAGCTCCTGTTTGGCTTCATCGTGATATCGGCAGGGCCGTCGGTTGCAAAGAGGGCAAAGCCGACGTATTCGGTCTCCTCCACCGAGCGCTGATGTCCCGGCCAGCGGCGATTGATGGGCTCTGCGGATACGCGGGCCGTGTGCAGCGGCGCTTCCACCCCGTCAACATGCAAAACGCACAGGGTGCTGGGCGCTTCGCCCACCGAAAACTGATAAACTCTCGACATGACTGACTCTCCTTAAACAGTAAATTGTGTTTTGCCGTATGACACCAGTATACATCATATACACCGGGGTTATCAACAGCTTTCGCATAGGATTTTTTTGTGTGGAATAACACTTTTTTGTTTTGCGCCGCGCAAAAAAAGTCCTATAGTCCAATGTGCGCCTTAAACGGATCGGCCGCCGCACGAGCGCTCCGACAGGGCGGGCGCTTAAAATGAGAAAGCTCCGCCAGTCCGTCCGTGGGACAGACTGCGGAGCCTCTGAATTGTGGGTCATTTTATGTACAGCTTGCCGACAAGATAGTTCACCGTGCGGATTGGCAGCAGCTTGAACAGCAGCGCGAACAGCTTGTATTGGAAGCCGACGGCGTACAGTGGCTTGGGGTGGCGGCGCGAGGCCGTTTTGACGATGTATTTCGCTATCGACTCCGGCGTCATGCCGCCGCGCTCGTCGCGCTCCATCACCGCCACCGACTTTGCGACGGCGCCGCCGTAAACTCCGTCCGCGGAGTTTTTCTCGCGCGCGTCGGTGAAGCCGGTCTTAACGTCGCCGGGCATGATCGCCGTCACGCGAACGCCGAAGCCGCGCAGCTCGTTGTCCATCGCAAGCGTCAGCGAGTTTATCGCCGCCTTTGACGCGGAATAAAAAGACTGGAAGGGTATCGAGAATATCGCCGCGGCGGAGCTGACATTGATGATGCGCCCACCGCCGTTTCTGCGCATTATCCCCGCCGCCTGCTGCGAGCAGAGCAGCGTGCCGAAGAGGTTGACGTCGAACTGGCGCTTGGCCTGGGAGAGCTCGGTCATCTCGGCAGCGCCGGAGATGCCGAAGCCTGCGCAGTTGACCAGCAGCGAAAGCCCGCCCGCCTCGGACTCGACGCGCTCAAAGGCAGCCCTAACCGCCCCCGCGTCCGTCACGTCGGTCGGGATGTGTATCGCGCTCCCGGCCCTTCTGCGGCTGAGATTGTAGACCGTCCAGCCCTGCGAGAGCAGCAGCTCCGCCGTGGCAAGCCCAATGCCGCTGGAGGCGCCGGTCACAACGGCGACCCGGCCTTTCATTCCCCTTTACCCGGCATTTCTCTCATGACCCTGCCGATGATACCGGCAGCCTCGTCAAGCAGCGCCTCGGTGTGGGTCGCCATAAGGCTGCACCGGAGCATACAGCTTCCCTGCGGGCAGGCAGGCGGCAGCACCGGGTTTACATATACGCCCTCGTCATAGAGCCGCTTTGCGACCGCGAGGGTGTTGAACTCGTCGTAGGTGTAGAACGGGACAATCGGCACCATCGAGTTGCTCTCCTTTATCTCGACGCCCTGAGCGCGGATGGCGTCGCGCAGATACTGCGCAAGATAGGTCAGGCGCCTGACGCGCTCCGGCTCGCGCTTTATGATGCGCAGTGCCGCAAGAGCGGTGGCGCAGTTCGCGGGCGGTATCGACGCGCTGAAGATATACGGGCGGGAGGTGTGCTTGATGTAATCGCCGACGCGCTCGCTGGTGGCGCAGAAGCCGCCGAGGCTCGCGAGCGACTTGGAGAAGGTGCTCATGATGATATCGACCTTATCGGTCAGCCCGAAGTAATCGGCGGTGCCGCGGCCGCAGTCTCCAAGCACGCCGAAGCCGTGCGCGTCGTCCACCATGGTCGCCGCATTGTAGCTTTCCGCCAGCTCGACTATCTCCGGCAGCTTGCAGATATCGCCGCTCATGCTGAACACGCCGTCGGTGACGATGAGCTTGCCGGATTCGAGCGGCAGCTTCCGGAGCTGGCGTTCAAGGTCGGCCATGTCGTTGTGCTTATAGCGCACCATCGTGCCGTAGCTCAATTTGCAGGCGTCGTAGATGCTCGCGTGGTTCTCGCGGTCGCAGAGCACGTAGTCGTTGCGTCCGACAATAGCGCTGATGATGCCAAGGTTGGTCTGGAAGCCGGTGGAGAGCGTCATTACGAACTCCTTGCCGATAAAATCGGCAAGCTCCGCCTCAAGCTCGGTGTGCAGCCTGAG
>CANNTZ010000012.1 GCA_947522735.1 uncultured Oscillospiraceae bacterium
ATAGAGGAACACATCCCGAAAATAGTCCCTGTATATCTGTTCAAAGTCCGTCACCTGCTCACCTCCTTGTCCCGTTTACCTATATGACTGCGAAAAACGAAAAATCTTACAGCGGCTTTGAAAAAAATTTGCCGATAGCCCTTTCAAGCTTATTTCAAAAGCGGTGCCGCCTCATTATCTGTTCCCCTGCCGCCGAGCAGCCCCTTATACGCTGATCTACAGAAGATCAAGCCTCAACACAGGGCTTGCAGCGGCAATAATCAAAAATACCTTTTCCCACGCCGCCCGCTTCGCGCGCGATGCTCGGCAAAGACGGGCGCTAAACGGGTCTGGCGAGACCGGATGGTTCAAGCGGCTGCGGCACGGCGTGCTTTCGCCTCGTTCCCGCTCCGTCTGCCCCTTGGCAAGGCAGGCCGCTCCGCCCACGTCGGATTTCGGGTTTGGATTGCCTTTTCAGCCCTGCGCTCCAACATGCACGCCCTGAGAAATCGCCTGCTCAGGAATGTAAGGCCCCGTATTCATAAATACACGGCAGACGCATTTTTTGCGTCTGCCGCTCGTTTAGTATGATATTCCATTTTTCGCGCAGGCTTGAGCCATGCTGCGCCCGGCAGATCCGCCTTTGTCATGATAGCGCCGGCGTCCTCACAGAGCCGCGCCATGCTTTCGTTCGGAAAATACATCGGCGTCCGCGGCTTTTTCCCCTTGCTTTCATAGAGCTGCGAGGCGTATTTTCGCGGGAAAGCTCCGACATTGCCGACCGAGGCGGCGTTCTGCGGCCTTGAAGCAGATGTCCGCGCTTCGCTGCAAGCGCTCCCGCACACAAGCACAGCCGCCCAACGGGAGAGCGGGCATATCGATGCATCTGCCGGAAAGGCTGCTTTAACCTCGGCTATATTCATCAGCGCGTCAAACCGCTCCGCGAACAGCCTTCATCCTCAGCCTACAAAAAAAAGCAAATACACAGGACAAGCCCCGCAGCAAGCAGAAGAATCCCCAAAATTACAATCCCGGCGTTGCTTCCGCAGCGAAACTCGATCGGGCTTTTTTTGTTCACAAAAATGCGCACGCTCTGCCCGACGGTGAATTTTTTCGGATCGCTCACGGAAAAATCGGCTTTGCCGGAATACTCCTTGCCGTCAACGTAATAGGTGAAGACCGGAGTACACTGCCAGAGCGTCTTTCCGCGCCAGAAGGTTGATTTTGAAATAACATCGCTGACGGTCGCCTCCGTCTCGACGGTGCATTTTATCCGGCTGAAAACAAATGATACGAGAAGCAAAAGCCCCACAAGCGAAAGCAACAGGCCGACTATCAGGAAAGCCATTTCCCCACCTCCATACGACCTTATTATATGACAGACGCCGTCCGAAGTCAATATGCTCGGCACAATTTGCGCCATTATTTTGGCGGGAGCGTCTCTGATTTTTATCTAAATCCGTGCAGCTCTCCGCTGCGCTCAAATTGAGGATATCGAGAGAACAGATATCCGCAGGACCGCCTCGCAATAAAAAAGACCCTTGCCGGAAGGAGCCCGTCTTCCCGGCAAAAGCCTTTGTTGTTATCAATACACGTCTTTCGCGTGCGCGTCCCTTTTCGTTCAGTCCGCCTTGACGGCCTCGGTGCGGTATACGAACCTCACCGCTCCGTCCATGTCACCGGTGAGCCCGGAGAAGCTGCGGTATTCGCTCGAAACCTTTTTGAGCGCCTCGACGCGCTCCGCGATGGAGCTGTCCCCGGTCAGCGCCTCGGCAAGCTTGCTCTCGTCGCCGTTCTCCATGCCTCCCAGCCCGTCGCTGAGCTGCATTGCTCCGTCGCGCAGCCTTGTTGCGCCCTCCACAAATTCGGGCATCCTTTCGTTCAGCTCACTCGCTCCCTCGCTCGCCTTTGCAACTCCCGCGGTGTAGCCTCTAAGGCCGGTGTAGAAGCTGTTGTAGCTGTCAAGCTGCTCCTTGAGCGCCCGGATGCTGTTCGCGCCCGCCGTGGCCTGCGCCACCGCGCTGCTGATCTGGCTCTGAACGTTGCCGGAGCTCAGGTTTTCGTTGACGAGCTGCTGAAGCTTTTCGGAGGTCTTGCTTTCTATCGTCGCCCTGACAGCTTCGGACGCCATGCTCTCGGCAACCTTCGCATCGATGACGCCCTGCGCCTTTGCAAGCTCGCTTTCAAGCGCCGCCTCCAGCATCTGCCTCTGATATTCGGTAATCATCCCCGCGGCGAGAGCCGCGTCATACTGCTCCTGCGTCATTCCGGCGCCTGCAAGCACCTGCGCCCAGACGTATTCGCGGACGCCCGCAGTCACCTCCTGCTCGACCCTTGCGCGCACCGCAAGCTCAACCTGCGAGCGGACGTAGTCGCGCTGCGAATATACGGCGTCGCGAACCTTTTCCGCCGCAGCGTCCTTTGCGTAGCTCTCTATCCCGCCAAGCTGTTCGAGCACGCCGTCAAGCACCTCGGCGTAGTTCTCTACGGTCAGGCTCGGCACGTCGAGCCCGGAGGCCGAAAGCTGCGAATTTGCAACCGAGAGAAGCGAATCGAACACCTGCCGCGCGCCTGCGTTCAGCTCGTTGTTGTGAGCCGCAAGCTCGTTCAAGCCGCCGGAGAGCTGATACACTCCGTCGGAAAGCTTCTCCGCGCCCTCAAGCAGCGCGCAGATGCCGTTGTAAAGCTCAGAGGTGCCGTCGGCAAGCTTGCCTATCGCGTCGGTCAGGCTCGCCACGCCGTCGGTCGTCCTGTCGTCAAGCCCGTTCTCGCTTGCACTGTTGAACAGCGAGTTGGTGACGACGGTGAGGGTGGTGTCGAGCTTGAAGCCGGTGACGTCGGCGGTGATCTCAATGGCCCTTGGCAGCTCAAGCTTGTCTGAATCCAGCGCCAGGCTCTCCTGCAGGCCGGGGAACGCAAGACCGATAACAGCGGTGCGTCCGCCGTCGGTCAGCACCTTGCCGTTGGTGACCTCGACGTTCCGGAAGCAGTCGTTGTCCAGCAGCGCGCCGGTCAGCACGGTGAACGGAACGTATATCTTCTCTTTTTTGCCGCCGATGTCCATCATCCGGTACTGCCTGTTCTCAAAGTCGAAGCGTATAGTGACCCTGCCGCTCTTTCCGGCAAGCTCCTCGGCGGATATCTCCTTGCCGTCCAGCCGGTAGGATATCTTCATCTCAACGGGCAGCTCCTTCTCTACGGAACCCATCCAGCAGTCGTCGCCGCTGACGTTTTCAGCGTTTTCGAGCGAGGCGACGGCCTCCTCGGCGGCTGAGCGTGTAGCGTTTTTGATTCTGTCGCTGACGATGACCTTCTTTGTGCCGCCGTCAGTCCCGGCTATGACGTAGACCGTCTCGTCCTTGACGACGGGCGCCTCCGGATCGACCGCCGCGCTCGACTGTTCGTTTTGGGAGTCCTTCCTGTCCCCTGTCACTGCCAGCGCTGTAGCTCCGGTTGCGCCGCAAACGAGGGCGAGCGCCAGCGCAAGGGAAATTATCCTGCTCTTTTTCATATTCATACTGTTACCTCCTGATCTGCCGGTTTCTTTATATGGCGCATACCGAGCGTCGTTTTGCAGATGATCCCATCGCAGAGTATCAGCAGCGCGGGCAGCGCCAGCAGCACCATCACCACGCTTATCAGCGCGCCGCGCGCCATGAGCATACACATCGAGCTGACTATGTCGATGTTGGAATATACCGCGACGCCGAAGGTTGCCGCAAAAAGCCCCATGCCGCTGACAATGACCGACGGAGCGGACACGCGCAGCGCGGTCATGACGGCGTCCTTTTTGCCCATGCCGCCGATGCGTTCGGCTTTATAGCGCGTAGTCATAAGTATCGCGTAGTCCACCGTCGCGCCAAGCTGAATGGTGCTGATGCATATCGGCGCGATGAACGGCAGCGATTCGCCGAGATAATGCGGGATGCCAAGGTTGATGAACACCGCGAGCTCAATGACCGCAATGAGGATGACGGGCAGCGACAAGCTCTTCTCGACCAGCGCGATTATGATGAATATCACAACAATCGAAACCGCGTTCACCACCTCGAAGTCATGGCCGGTCGTCTCGATCATGTCCTTCATGCAGGGCGCTTCGCCTATGAGCATACCCTTTTCGTCATATTTCTTGAGTATCGCGTTAAGCTCGTCGAGCTGGTCGCTGACGGCGTCGCTCGCGACCTTGCACTCGGAGTTGATGAGCATCAGCTCCCATTTGTCGCTCTTGAGCACCGTCCTGACCGAATCCGGCAGGATATCCTCCGGCACCAGCGGCCCGACGATGCTTTCAAGACCGAGCACATACTTTACTCCGTCCACCTGCTTCATCTCGTCCACCATCCTTCTCACGTCGCTTGTGGGAACGTCGGTGCTGACAAGCAGCATGTGAGTCGAGGCTATGTCAAAATCCTCCGAGAGCTTGGAATTGGCGATGACATACTCTATATCCTCCGGCAGGCACTTGCCCATGTCGTAGTAGACCTCGTCGTTCGTTTTGGCGTAGCCGTAGTAGCCCGGGAATATCAGCAGCGCAAACACGATTAGGAACACCGGAAAAGCCTTGCAGATGCTTTTTGCAAAGCCCTTCATATCCGGAATGATGGAGCGGTGGCGTGTCTTTTGCAGCGGCTTGTCAAGCAGCAATATCAGCGAGGGCAGGATGGTGACGCAGCCCACGACGCCAAGCAGCACGCCCTTCGCCATGACGATGCCAAGGTCGCGCCCGAGCGTGAAGCTCATGAAGCACAGCGAGATAAAGCCGGCAATGGTCGTGACCGCACTGCCTATAACCGACGCAAAGGTCTCGTGTATGGCGCTCGCCATCGCCTCAAGATGGTCGCCGGTTTTGGATAGCTGCTCGTTATAGCTGTGCCAGAGAAAGATGGAGTAGTCCATCGTGACCGCCAACTGCAATACAGCCGAGAGCGCCTTGGTGATATAGGATATCTCGCCAAAGAAGATGTTGCTTCCCATGTTCAGCATTATTGACACGCCTATGCTTGCGAGAAACACGAACGGCACGAGCCAGCCGTCAAGAAATATCATCATCGCAAGGCAGGCGCAGGCAACCGCCAGCGCGACGTAGACCGGCTCCTCCTCCTCACACAGATCCTTCAGATCGGTGACGAGGGCGGACATTCCGGAGACAAAGCACTGCTTTCCGGCGATGGAGCGTATCTCGCGTATCGCGTCCATCGTCACGTCCTCGGAGGTCGCCGAATCGAAGAACACAGCCATCATCGTGGCGTTTTCGGTGTTGAATGCGTTGTAGATCTCATCGGGGAGCATTTCCATCGGTATCGAGAGATCGGCGATGGAGTCATACCACAGCACCGTTTCGACGTGCCCGACCTGCTCTATCTTCTCCTTGAGCGCCGCCACGTCCTTCACCGGCATATCCTCCACGATGATGAAGGAAAACGCGCCCTTGCCAAAATCCTCCTTGAGCAGCTCCTGTCCGATGACGGTGTCCATATCGTCCGGCAGATAGTTGAGCATATCGTAGTTGATTCTGGTCCCTATCATGCCGAGCACCGACGGTATCATCAGCAGCAGGGCGACGATCAGGATCAGCACGCGATTTTTGACAATCGCTTTTGCAAATCGCATTTTGCTTCGTTCCTTTCAAATTATCTCTTTTAAGAGTATAGTACGCGGCGCGGCGTTTTAAAATGGACAAAAAAAGTCCGGTTGACTGAATACCAGACAACCGGGCCGTAAATAACCGAATTTCAGACAAACGCTCCCGCTTGCCTAAAAATCGCGTTCGTCGAGATAAAACGATCCCGCGCGGAATATACTTCTGGGAAGGGGGTGTCGCAATGACCGAGCTGCTTCTCATGCTCTCCAAGCTCATCTTTTTCGCGCTGCATCTTTCCGGAAATTCCTTTCCCCGGCCGCTCAGCGCAAAGGAGGAGGCGGAATGTCTCGCCGGAATAAGGCGGGGCGACGAGAACGCGCGCAACACGCTGGTGGAGCATAATCTCCGGCTTGTCGCGCACGTGATCAAAAAATATTACGCCTCCGCCGACGACCAGGACGATCTGATCTCCATCGGTACCATCGGGCTCATCAAGGCCGTCTCCACCTTCGACTGCGACAAAGGCTCCCGCTTTGCCACCTATGCGGCAAGATGTATCGAGAATGAGATCCTGATGCACTTCCGCGCGCGCAAAAAGACGGCGCAGGACGTGTATATCTCCGACCCGATCGACACCGACGGAAACGGCAACAGTCTGACGCTCATCGACGTCATCGCCGACAACAGCTCGATATTTGACACGATTGAGCTGAAGCTGCGCTGCGAAAGGCTGCGGGACGCCATCGGCGAACGGCTCGACCCGCGCGAGCGCGAGATAGTTATTCTGCGCTACGGCCTTTCCGGGCGCGCTCCGCTGGCGCAGCGCGAGGTTGCGGCACTGCTTGGGATATCCCGGTCGTACGTGTCGCGGATCGAGAAAAAGGCGCTGGAAAAGCTGCGCGACACGCTGGAGTAAAAGCGAACGCAGCCCTTTGACGTCTCAAGAAGCAAAAGCTGTCGCCGGAAAGAGCTCATCCTTCCGGCGACAGCGCGTCCAGCTTCGATTTTGGCATTTTATAAGGGATAATGTCAGCGCGCGGCGCCGTTGGCGGAGAGCTCGGCAAGAAGCCGGCTCTTGATGCTCCAGAGCTTGTCGGAGAGATCGACATAGTATCTGTGCGGGTGCTCAAAACGCTTGACCTCGTCCCACAGGCGATCCACCTGCTCGGCGCAATACCTCTTGATATCGCCGAGCGACGGCGACTGATAGACGCACCGCCCCTTCTCGAATATCGGCACGAGCATGCGCTTGGCGTATACGTTGCTCAGCGACTTGCGCTTCCATGTCGCGACGGGGTCGTAGATGGTGACGGGCTTGCTGGTGTCCGGCTCCTCGTCGAAAAGCGTGACGTAATCGGCGACGGCCTCGTTGGTGTCCTTGTTGTAGAAGCGGTAGAAGGTCTTGAAATCGGGGTTGGTGATCTTCTCTATCGATTCGCTTACCTTGATCTTCGGGATATATTCGCCGTCCTCGACGATTGCGGCAAGCTTGTATACGCCGCCGAACACCGGTGAGCTCTTGGAGGTGATCAGGTTCTCACCGACGCCAAAGAGATCTATCCTCGCGCCCTGAAGCAGCAGGTCGCGGATGATGATCTCGTCAAGCGAGTTGGAGGCGACGATATTGACATAGTCGAAGCCCGCGTCGTCCAGCATTTTGCGCGCCTTTTTGGAGAGATAGGCAAGGTCGCCGCTGTCGATGCGCACGCCGCGCGGCCTGTAGCCCCTCGGGAGCAGCACCTCGTTGAACACCTTTATGGCGTTCGGCAGGCCGGAGGTGAGCACGTTGTAGGTGTCCACAAGCAGCGTGCAGTTTTCGGGATAGACCTCGGCGTATTTCCTGAACGCCTCGTATTCGCTGTCGAACATCTGCACCCAACTGTGCGCCATCGTGCCCACGGCGGGTATCCTGTAGTCGCGGTCGGATATGGTGCAGGCGGTGGCGTCGCAGCCGCCAATGTACGCCGCACGCGCGCCGAGTATGGCGGCGTCGTAGCTCTGTGCGCGGCGGGAGCCAAACTCGAATACGGAGCGATTCTGCGCGGCGCGGCAGATGCGGTTGGCTTTGGTTGCGACAAGCGACTGGTGGTTGATGGTCAGCAGCACCATCGTCTCGATGAGCTGCGCCTGAATTACCGGCCCGCGCACGACGATGATGGGCTCGTTCGGAAACACCGGCGTGCCCTCCTCGACCGACCAGACGTCGCATTCAAACCTGAACCTTGCCAGATAATCCAGAAATCTCTCGCTGAACTGGTGCTTGCCGCGGAGATATTCGATATCCTTTTCGGTGAAGTTGAGATTCCTCAGGTACTCGATGAGCTGCTCGAGCCCCGCGAACAGCGCAAAGCCGCCGTCGTCCGGAATGGTGCGGAAGAACATGTCAAACACGGCAATCCTGTCGCCAACGTCGTGCTCAAGATAGCCGTTCGACATCGTAAGCTCGTAGAAATCGGTGAGCATAGTCAGATTGCGGGCTGGAATTTCTTTTTTGATAAGCTCGGTAGTATCCATGCAGACAGACCCTCTTTGATAAAATTTGACGTGTGTTGCGTTTATATTATAGCACATCCTGCGTCTATATTTCAATAACATGCGGCGCAAAAACGCGCCCTCTCCGGAGCACAGCTCCCTGAGAGGGCGTGACGACGCGCTTTTTTACAGTCCCCGGCTCCTGTCTCCGCTTTCGGCCCCGGGCTTTGGCAGCAGCCTTGTCTTGATCAGCGACACGCGGTGGTGATCCATCTCCATAATCTGCACCTCGACGTTCCCGAAGGTGAAGGAGTCGCCCTCGACGGGAATGCGTCCAAGCTGCTCCATCGCCCAGCCGCCCGCCGATACCGCGTCGGTGTCCGGCTCGATGTCGAGCAGCCCGCACAGATCGTCCATGCTTGCCGAGCCGTCGATGAGATAGGTGTCGGCGTCAAGCTGGCAGAATTCCTCGTCCTCCTCGTCGTGCTCGTCCCATATCTCGCCCACCAGCTCCTCAAGAATATCCTCCATTGTGACGATGCCGCAGGTTCCTCCGTATTCGTCCACGACGACGGCGATGTGGGATTTCGCCTTTTGCAGACGGCGCAGAATGTTGTCGATGCGGTCGGTCGTCAGGACAAACACCGCCGGAGTGACAATCTCGGAGAGCGGCTTTTGCGTGATCCCGCTTTTGGTGAAGAAATCCTTGAGGTGTATGACGCCGGTGATGTGGTCGATGGTATCCTCATACACGAGCAGGCGCGAGAACTTCGACTCGGTGAACACCCTTGCGATATCCTCCTTGCTGTCGTTTATATCCACCGCCTCAAGATCGACGCGGTGGGTCAGGATGTCCTCGGCGCGCAGCTCGTCAAATTCGATGGCGTTGCGCAGCAGCTCGCCCTCGTCGTGGTCGATGCTGCCGTCCTGCTGGACCTCCTCCACCATCATCAGCAGCTCGTCCTGAGACATTTTTGAGGAGGCCTCGGTGCGAAACAGCTTTGCCACCAGCTTTTTCCACATCGAAAAGATAAAGTTGATCGGGGTGAAGATGATGATTAGCAGATTGATAAACGGCGCGGAGAAGCTCGCAAATTTCTCCGGCGAATCCTTGGCGACGCTCTTCGGGGTGATTTCGCCAAAGATCAGCACCACAACCGTGAGAACCACGGTCGAGATGGTCGCGCCCACGCTGCCGTAGAGCTTGACGAACAGCACCGTGCCGAGCGACGCCGCAGAGAGGTTGACGATGTTGTTGCCGATAAGTATCGTCGAGAGCAGCTTGTCATAATTGTCCGTGAGCCTGCAAACAAGCTCTGCGCGCCTGTCTCCCTTCTCGGCAAGGGTTTTGACGCGCGTCCGGTTCAGCGAAGAAAACGCGGTCTCGGTTGCGGAAAAATATGCCGACATAAGTATCAGCGCCGCCAATATCAGCGCTCGCGCCAGTATATAGCCTGTCATCCGGGATAAACTCCTTTAAAATAGAAAAATATTGAAATCAAAACGATAAAACGAGCGTAAAAAAGCACACCCGTCCCGTCGCGCGGAACAGATATGCAGTCGTCTATCAATTACGCCCGGTGCGCCCGATACATTCAGTGTCAGAGCCGTCGCCGTCCATGCGGTGCCAAGCCTCCATCAAAACAGAATACACATATTATAAAGTATGTGCGCCGCGATGTCAATATGCAAAACGGGGAAAATGCGCAAAACACAGCCGCATAAGCTATTCGGAACGCTCCGTCGATCCCCCTTACCTCTGCTCATGCCGGCACAGCGGCATTCACAGCGCTCCTGCGGAGGCACTTTGAGGGTCGCCGCTTGAATGCTCCCGCTTGAGCCCGGAGACAATTGCGGCCGGTGAAAGCGGCGAGAGAATCCAAGGGGAGAGGGGAGACGCCCAAACGGCGTTCCCTCTTCCTCTTGCGCTTGTGCGTTGGCCCGCATTGGGACAAGGCCGGCGTAAACGCTCATATCACAGGCGTTAGCTGTCTGCCCTGCATCGCGGCCTCGAGCGCCTCCCGTGTCCGGGAGAAATCGCATACAGCCGACGCGGGCTTTTTGAGCGGATCGTCCTGAGCAAAGGGCACGAAGAATACGTTTTTAACATTCATCAGCAGGCCGATGTTCTTGGCGGACGCCGAGAGCGCGTCGTTGCTTGAAACGCCGATAATCACCGGCGCGCCGGTGCGCAGCGTCGCCTTTGCGGCCATAGTCACGCAGGTGTCCGTTATGCCTCCGGCCAGCTTGCCGAGCGTGTTTCCGGTGCAGGGGATTATCATCAGCGCGTCCAGCAGCCGCTTGGGGCCGATAGGCTCCGCCTCCGTTATGGTGCGTATCACGCTGCGGCCACAGGCGCGCTCGAGCCGTGCAATATGGTCTGCGGCACGCCCGAAGCGGGTGTCGGTCGCGGCGGCAAACTCCGACATGATCGGGTATATCTCATATTCGGCGCAGAGCTCCTCGATGACCGGCAGCACCCTTGAAAAGGTGCAGAAGGAGCCGGTCATGGCCGCGCCGATGCGTTTGCGGGAATCCATCGTCAGGTTCTCCTTTCGCGAAGAATGTTGAGCACAGTGTCCCTGATTATATCTCCGGCCGTTATCGGCGCAACCTTTCCGGGCAGCGAGAGCGCCCATATCGCGCGAAGTCCCAGCCGCTTTGCCGTTCCGAGATCCACGCCGCCGGGCTTTGACGCGAGATCGATCACAAGACAGTCGCGCCGCAGCGCCCGAAGAATATCCTCGCCGAAGATCATCGCCGGGACGGTGTTGAATACGACCTCATATTCCCCGGCGCGCCGGGCAAGCTCCGAGATATGTACCGGCTCCATCCCGGAGGTCTCGATTGCAGCGAGGTCGCGCGGCCTCCGCGCCGATACGCTGACCGACGCGCCCATCGCGTGCAGCAACGCAGACAGCGCCCTGCCGACGCGCCCATAGCCCGCGACGAGGCAGCGGCTCCCGCGTATCACGCTCGAGCGCTCCGCCATCGCTATCCCAACGGCGCCCTCGGCGGTCGGAACAGCGTTGAGCACCGCAAATTCGTCTCGGCGCGCGTAGTCTATCGCCGCCACGCCGCATTTTCCGGCAAGCGACATGAGCTCATCGCTCAGCATCCCGCCGAGTATCACCGCGTCGGAGCGCGCAAACCGGACGCAGTCGGCAAGCGGGATGCTGCGCGCGCCGAACACGGAGTTCACCGTTCTGCCGTCAAGCGTCGCCGGAAGCGGCAGGATTATAACGTTGCACTCGTGCAGCGCCTGTTCGAGATCGTCCGTCCGCAGCACCGCGTCAGAGAGATACTCCCCATCGCCAAGGCAGACGCCGTAGACGGTATAGCCCGAGACGGCGAGCGCACTCGCGAGCCGCGTCTGCCTCAGGTCCCCGCCGACGACGGCGAATACGGCATTATCGATAAATTCTGTATACATGCATTTCAGACCTCCCGTCGTGTGCGCCGTCCGGCGCAGGATCCGTTATCATGGTATGCGCGCGGGCGAGAGGCGGTGACTTTTCCATGCTATGGTATCAGGAGCGAATATATCCTTGAAAATTTTGGCATTGACATATCGGGGCGCGATAAACCTCTTACCGGTAAAATTATATATGAGCGGCACAGGCAGTTGCCCTCCCTTGGTCTGCCCGTCCTGCCTTGCAGCTTGCAGGCTCAAATATAAGCCCCGCCCGGCACGCATTGCGCAGACGCAATCCATAGCATCCGAGCACGCCGCACGCCGTTGCCTGACGGTAGGGAATAGTGGCAAAAATGCCTTAAAAACTCGAAAATGTATGGTCAAAATACATCTATACAAAATTGAAATATCGTGCTATTATCACTATACTCATTCAAGAGAAAAACAAAAATATGCGGAGGGAGGCGATAGCCGCCGATATATTCCTCAGCAGAAAGCCGTAAATATCAAACATTATCAGCAGATAAGCAGGTGATGCAATGCTACAATTCAAATGGGTATGGAAAAACCTCAAGGGCGTGCGCGGACGCTTTGTCGCCGGGTTGATACTGGCGGTGACCTACGCGCTGATATGCGTGGTGAACCCGTTCCTCTCCAGCATCATTGTCGATAAAGTCATAGTCGGCCACGTGAACGAGCTTGGCGAAACGGTGCGCGAGATGCAGTATCTCGTCCCTGTGGCGCTCGGAATGATCGGCGTGACCTTTTTGGGGGAGACCGCAGCCTATTTCTGCGCCGTGCTCTCCGATTCGGCGGCGCAGCGCTTCATCTACAACATGCGCAAGCGCCTTTACGCAAACATGCAGAACCAGGAGATGAGCTTCTTCGACCTCTACCGCACCGGCGACCTCATGACCCGGCTGACCGGCGACCTCGATATGGTTCGCTACGCCGTATCGTACATCTTCCGTCAGTTGCTCGTGTGTATCTTTCTGTTTCTCTCCGGCACCATCGCAAGCTTCACAATCAACCCGAAATTTGCGCTGTGCCTTGTCGTCATCACTCCGTTCATCTTCCTTTTGTCCAGCATCTATTTCAAAAAGATCCGCCCCTATTACACCCGCATCCGCGATACCCTCTCCGACCTGAACACCTGCGCGCAGGAGAATATCGAGGGCAACCGCGTGATAAAGGCGTTTGCCAGCGAGAAGTTTGAGAACGAGAAGTTCAAGGAGAAGAACCGCGCGTTCTATGACGTCAACCTCGCGACCAACCTTGAATGGCTGAAATTTTATCCCTATTTCGAGTTCGCAGGGCAGTATATGAACGTCGTCATGCTGCTTGCGGGAGGCATCTTCCTCATCAAGGGCTGGATGACCGCAGGCGAGCTGTCCGCGTTCTCAATGATGACGTGGATGCTCTCCAGTCCGCTTAGCACGGTGGGTATGCTGCTAAACGACTTTCAACGCTTCTTCGCCTCGGTGGATAAGGTCATGGAGGTCTATTACCAGTGCCCGACTATTCAGAACAAGGACGACGGCCTCATCCTCGACAACGACTTTGAAGGACGTATACGCTTTGAGGACGTGACCTTCCGCTTCAAGGGCGAGACGGTGCTCGAGCACGTCAGCTTCGAGATCGATCCGGGGCAGACCGTTGCGATAATGGGCGAGACCGGCTGCGGCAAGACCACCCTCATCAATCTGCTCGAACGCTTCTACGACGTGAAGGAGGGCCGCATAACGCTGGACGGCATCAACGTGAAGCGCTGGAATCTCCAGAGCCTGCGCTCCAAGTTCGGCGTGGCCACGCAGGATATCTTCCTGTTCTCCGATACCGTCGAGGGCAACATCGCCTATGGTGGAGATAACATCTCCATGGAGCGGGTGAGAAAGAGCGCCGAGACGGCTCAGGTCAACTTCATCGACCGCCTGCCAAACGGCTACGACACCATCATCGGCGAGCGCGGCGTAGGACTGTCCGGCGGCCAGCGCCAGAGAATAGCGCTTGCACGCGCGCTTGCCATAAAGCCCCGCATCCTCGTGCTGGACGACACCACCTCCGCCGTCGATATGGAGACGGAGGAGCTTATCCAGAAGGGCCTCGACGAGCTTGATTTCCCCTGCACAAGGATAATCATCGCGCAGCGTATTTCGTCGGTCAAGAACGCCGACAAGATCATTGTGCTCCGCGACAAGCACGTCGTTGAGACCGGCACCCATGAGGAGCTGCTTGCCAACAGGGGCTACTATTACGAGATAAACCGCATCCAGAACGGCGTGGACGAGGAGGCGACGGCATGAATACGTATAACCGTCAAAGCCCTGCGGTCACTGCGGAGGTGGCATATGGCACGGAATAAATACGATATCGACGAAAAGCTGGAGAGCGAGTTCAGCTTTAAGCACTTCAAAAAGAGCATGAAGTATGTGCGCATCTATCGCGGAAAGATGGCGCTCGCGCTGCTGCTCAACATCTTGATAAGCGTCTGCTCGCTGCTTGGCCCGGTAATGACGCAGCATGTGCTCGACGTCAGCGTGCCGAACGGCGACATCCGCGAGGTGGTGCTAACGGCACTGCTTTACATCCTGTCGGTCGCGGCGATAATCGTGCTTGCGACAATGCGCTCGCGCATCATGGCAAAGGTCGGTCAGGGGATCATCTTCAATATGCGCCAGGATCTCTTCGACCACCTCCAGCAGCTCCCGTTCTCCTATTACGACGACCGCCCGCACGGCAAGATACTCGTGCGCGTGGTGCAGTATATCAACAACGTCTCGGACATGCTCTCCAACGGCATAATCACCTTTATAATGGAGATTCTCAACCTGCTGTTCATCAGCGCGTTTATGTTCTTCACCGATTCCCGCCTTGCGTGGTTCGTCATCGCCGGACTTCCGGTGCTGGCGTCGGTCATCTTCATCATCAAGCCGCAGCAGCGCCGCGCCTGGCAGGACGTCTCCAACAAGAACTCCAATATGAACGCCTATCTCCACGAGAGCATCAACGGCGTCAAGATCACTCAGATATTCACAAGACAGGATAAAAACTACCAGATCTTCGCAACGCAGTGTGAAAACGTGCGCCGCGCATGGATGAAAACGGTGTTTGTCGGCAACCTCGTCGGCTTCAGCGTCTCCAACATCTCCCGCGTGGTCATCTCGCTGATATATATCGGCGGCGTGCTTTGGCTCTCCCCGGCGGTCACCTTCGGCACCGTCATGGCGATGACCTCCTACGCCCAGCGCTTCTGGCAGCCGATATCCAGTCTTGCGAACATCTATAACAACTTCATCAACACCATCGCCTATCTCGAACGCATCTTCGAGACGCTCGACGAGCCTGTCACCATTGCCGACGTACCCGGGGCGACAGAGCTGCCGCCGATACGCGGAGACGTTGAGTTCCGCAACGTTGTTTTCGGCTACGACGAATCCAAAACGGTGCTCGATAACGTCAGCTTCAAGGTAAAGGCAGGCGAGAGCGTCGCCCTCGTCGGGCCGACCGGCGCGGGAAAATCCACCATCGTCAACCTGCTCTCCCGCTTTTACGACCTTGATTCCGGGCAGATACTTGTGGACGGCCACGATATTTCCCGGGTGACGCTGCACTCGCTGCGCTCCCAGATGGGAATAATGCTTCAGGACAGCTTCATCTTCTCCGGCACCGTCGATTACAATATCCGATACGGCAAGCAGGACGCAACGCAGGAGGAGATCGAGGCCGCGGCAAAGGCGGTTCATGTCAGCGATTTCGTGGACGAGATGAGGGACGGCTACAAAACCGAGCTCAACGAGCGCGGCAGCCGCCTTTCTCAGGGCCAAAAGCAGCTACTCTCCTTTGCGAGAACGCTGATATCCGACCCGCGCATACTCGTGCTCGACGAGGCTACCTCCTCGATCGACACCAAGACGGAGGTCTTTGTGCAGGAGGGCATCGCGCGGCTGCTCGAGGGCCGCACGTCGTTCATCATCGCGCACCGCCTCTCTACAATACGCAACTGCGACCAGATAATGTATATCGACAACAAAAATATTGTCGAAGCCGGAACTCATCAGGAGCTGATGGAAAAGAAGGGCGCGTATTACGCGCTCTATACCGCACGCAGCCGCTGAGCCCAACCGCCCGCGCACGGGAGACGCTTCCCCCGTGCGCGGTTTTTCTGCGATTATTTCGAAAATCCTAACGGGAGCACTTGAGATTTTCAGGGCGACTGTGCTATTATGTAGATATAAAGGACGCGGAGGCGAGCTACGTGGACAGAACCGGCCGGCGGCTCATATTTCATATCGACGTAAACAGCGCATTCCTCTCCTGGGAGGCGGCGCGGCGCGTTGCACGCGGGGAGGACGACATCCGGCTGATACCCTCTGCCATCGGCGGCGACCGCGAGACGCGCACCGGCATAATCCTCGCAAAATCCATCCCGGCGAAAAAATTCGGCGTCGCAACGGGGGAGCCCGTCTCCATGGCGCTGCACAAATGCCCAAAGCTTGTGCTGTTCGGGCCGGATTTCCGGCTGTATGAGAGGTGCTCGCGCGCGTTCATGGATATCTGCCGGGAATACGCGCCGGTGATGGAGAAATATTCCATCGACGAGTGCTTTCTTGACATGACCGGCACCGGCGAGCTCTATCCCGACCCCGTCGCGCTCGCGCACACGATAAAAAACCGTATACGCAGCGAGCTGGGCTTCACCGTCAACGTCGGAATCGGAGAAAACAAGCTGCTTGCAAAGATGGCAAGCGACCTTGAAAAGCCGGACAAGGTTCACACGCTGTTTCGCGAGGAGATAGAGAGCAAGCTCTGGCCGCTGCCTGTCAGGGAGCTGTTCTCGGTGGGGCGCTCCACGGCGGAGCGGCTGAATCGCGCCTGCGTCCGGACGATAGGCGACCTTGCGCGGCTCACGCCCGCACAGGCACAGTATATTCTCGGGAAAAAGCTGGGGCAGCAGCTTCACGATTACGCCAACGGCATAAACGCTTCTCCGGTCTCCGACGCGCCCGGAGAGGCTAAGTGCTTCTCCATCTCCACCACCCTCGAACGGGACGTCTCCGACGCGGCAGCCGCAAAAAAAGTGCTGCTGGCGCTTTCGGACAGCGTCGCCGCACGGATGCGCGCGGACGGCTCACGCTGCCGCTGCGTCGGCGTGACGATACGCTCGAACGAGTTCAAGAACCGCTCGCACCAGCGCAAGCTGGAGCGCTCCACCGACATAACGCAGGAGATCTACCGCATAACGGCGGAGCTTTTCGACGAGCTGTGGGACGGGCAGACGCCGCTGCGGCTGCTCGGCATCTCGCTCAGCGACCTTGACCGCGGCGAGATCGAGCAGGAGACGCTCTTCTTCGAGGCAAACGAAAAGCGCGAGAAGCTGCGCAGCCTCGACCATGCGGTGGACGCACTGCGCGTGCGCTTCGGCGCGGATACGGTCGTGCGCGGGACAAACTATCAGTCGAAATTGCAGGTGGGGCGAAAATACCGCGCACAGCTCGACCAGCTTGCGCAGGAAACCGACAAGGATTAGGCCGGACGTCCGGCGGACAGGATATGAACACACGCAGAAAAGCCGTCCAAACCGAACGGCCTTCGGCGATAACCTCACCGTCTGCTGTCAGGCGCTGCCCGGATGCGTCGCCGGGCTTTCCGGAATCTCTGTGCGACCGGCGGTGTCACCGTTTATTCAAAAAAAATTAATTCGTGACAGCTTGCAGCGGCCCGGAGAAGGAATTACAATTATTTCAAAATATGTCGCGCGCCGGAATCGGATTGCGCGGCGGCGAGGAGATCGACATGTGGAATGATTTTGATTCTGAGGAGTTCGTCTTTGCGGGAAGAAACGCCGTTATCGTCAGCCCGCACGGCAAGCCGAACGGGCGCATGCTGCTGAAAACGGAATATCTCGAAGCGTTTCCCAAATTTGATATCGCCATGCTCGAGCGCGGCTACTATCTGATACACGTCTCCCACCGCTCGCGCTGGGCGCCGGACGAGGAAACGGACATCATGGCGGAGTTTGTGCGGCACTGCGCGAAAAAACTCGGCGCGCGGGAGCGTTGCGTCCTCGAAGGGATGAGCTGCGGCGGACTTCAGGCGGCGCGCTTTGCCGAGCGCTATCCCGAGCTCACCGCCGTCATGTATCTCGACGCACCGGTGCTGAACCTCCTCAGCATGGCGGGGCTTGGTGAGTGCCGCGCCGAGGAGCTGAAGATGTTCTGGCGGGAGATAGTCGCTACCTACCACGTCAGCCGCTCCACCATCGTCAATTTCCGCAAAAGCGCCATTGACAACATGCAGCCGCTTATCGACAACCATATCCCTGTCATAATGCTCTACGGCAACGCCGACAATCTCGTCATCTATGAGGAAAACGGCCGGGTGCTCGAGGATTTCTACCGCGAAAACGGCGGCGTTATCGAGGTCATCTCCCGCTCGATGGGCGAACATCATCCGCACGGACAGGACGACCCCTCGTCGATAATCGAATTTGTCGAGAAAAACCTGCCGGATTAACGGCGAATATTTGCGCAAAAGGGCGCTTTCCGGAATATTTTGCCGGAAAGCGCCCTTTGTTTACAGAATATGCTCGGTGATGCAGTCGTACCAGTGGACATAGGTCTCGCCGTTCACGGTGATGCGTTCGTTTTCCGGCAGCAGCTCGCTCCAGCGCCTGCCGTAGCGCTCGAAGCGCCAGCCGTCGCGGTTGAAGCGCCGCCAGAGGACGGTGCGCCCGCTCCGGTCGATGAACTGCTCACTCACGACGCCGTCGTTGTACGTCTCGATATCCATCACGCAGACGGTGTCGTAGCTCCTGCCGCCGATTGTCACGCGGCAGCGCCCGACGATATCCAGCAGGAATTTTTTGTCCGCGCAGACAACGGTTCTCCCCTCGCGCGTGATATCGCCCCTGCGCCTGAGCATGACCGCGTTCCCGCAGTTGTCCTCGCCAAAGCCCCAATTGCCGAGGAACGCCTCGTCGTCGAGGAAGGTGAACAGCTTTCTCACGCCGTTTTCCACGTGTGTCTCTGCGAGGATGCGGCAGTGGGTATCTGTGAGCTGCGCCACAAAATGCCGCAAAACCGGCTCCTGTCCCGCCAGTGCGTTGCACTCCGCCGCGTCGTATTCGCGCGATTCGATCTCGACGCCCTCGATACCGTGTACCTCAGCACGGCCCGTCACACGCATTTCGCAAAGCTCGGTGCGCCGCTTGTCCGGAAAATCGTACATCGCCCAGCGGATGCTCTCTCCCAGCCTCGGCACGATGAACCAGCCCATCATCTCCTCCCATTTTGCCACGAACGGCTCGCCGCCCGTCCATTCGATCGTATAATCCGGCATGATATCCGGCATTTTCCTTGTGCTTTTCATCCTTTCCGTCTCCTTTTCATGGCTTTCTCCGTATTGACAGCTCTCTCTGAACCGTGCCCTCGCCGCGTGAAGGCGGCTTTTCACGGTGCCCTCGGGTATGCCGAGCCGCAGCGCCGTCTCTTCGACGGTCAACCCGTAGAGACAGCGTAGCTGCAATATCTCGCGGTCGTTTTTGCCAAGCGCGTCAAGCGGCCCCTCGCAGGCAAACTCCTGCGAATATGCCCCGCCCGCGTTTTCGAGCGCAGTGCCGTCCGAGGGTATCTCCCATCTCCGCGCGCGGCTACGGAAATAGTCGCGGCACTTGTTGCGCGCAATGCCAATCAGCCACGCGCGAAACGCCGCCTCGTCCGCAAGCCCGTCAAAGCCCCGCAGCGCCGCCAGACAGCACTCCTGAAAGACGTCTCCCGCGTCGTCGCGCTCCGAAATTTGAAAATATACGAACCGCTCAAGCTCCCGGCGGTGCGCGTCGAACAGCGCTTCAAAGCTCTTTTTCACGCCGCCGTCCCCCTTCCTGTGACACTATAATTATACGCCTTAAAACCGGTTTCACCATATTAGTCGTTTCCCGGACGCAAAAGGTTCGCTCCTGAAAAAATTTTTTGCAAAAACGGGACCTCTCCGGCTTGCGGAAAGGTCCCGTCGGGCTGATTTCAGTTTTTCTCTGCGGCGAGCTTGTCCTTCAGCCGCTGATAGTTGTAGTGGAGGATGTCGCGCTTCTGTGCGTCCGGTATCTTCGCAAGCAGCACGCGCCCAACGACGATGCGCGGATCGTTGAAGGACTGGTCGGTGCCGAATACGAGACGCTCAAAGACCGCCTCGTTGACAAGGCACTCCAGCCACGTCTCGGAATAGAGCGAGCCGTTTATGTCGAGGTAGACGTAGGGGTATTTCGCGGCGAGGGCACAGCTGTCTACGATGCCCTTGCGGGTGCCGCCCATGTGCCCCATTATCATTGCAAGGCGCGGGAACCGCTCCATTATCGCGAAATAATCCGCCGGCGTGTTGTTTTCTTCCCCGTCCCATGTGTGTGAGGTGACTGCGATGCGGCGCTTTTCGGCGTATTCATAAAGCGGGAAATATCGCTCGTCGTCGGCGCGAACCTCGTTTTCACGAGGATGCATCTTGACGCCCGCGAACAGCGGGTGCTTTTCGTATTCCTCCAGCTCATAGAGCGCGCGGTCGCCCTTGCGCGGGTCAAAAACCATCTGCGCCCTGATGAAATCTGGGTGCTCCTCCGCCACCTCGAACGCCTTGCGGTTGCCCTCGGTCATGTTGCCGAGCAGGCAGTCGTTGGAGCTCATCACCATCGAGGTGATTCCGATGCTTTTCACCTTTCGCAGCGTCTCCTCAAAGGGGATCGGCTTGAGATAGGTGGTGGAGTATTCTCCGAGATTGTAGTGGGTGTGGGTGTCGGTTATCAGCAGCCCCGGCGTGACGACGCCGCGAAGCGCGTCCTCGCGTATCCTCATATCGCTTCCGCTCATCATGCGCGCCTCCTTCCCGCCAGCAGGCGGTCGTAGTTTTTATAGGCAATAAGCGCCTTTTCCTCGTCGGAAATCTCGGCGAACATCAACTGGAACATCTTGTCGTACGGCTCCTTATAGGGCATACCGCTGCCGAAAAGCAGCTTTTCCGCGCCTATGATGCCGCAATAATTTTCCATGCCCTCATATTCGATGAGATTGGTAGTGTCCATGTAGACGTTCGGAAAAGCCTGGCAGAAAGCGATTATCTGGCGGTTGTACCACTGGTCGGTGTTGGTCAGCACCAGCGGAAGCTCGGGATAGTCCGCCTTCATCGCCGCAAGCGTCTCAAAGCTGCCGCCAAGCTCTCGCACCGAGACGAGCAGCGGCGTCCGCGAACGCTCCAGGACATCCAGCAGCTCGCCGTACATCCATTTCGACGGCGACACGGCGTAAATCGACGGCCTTATGCGGAACAGCGGCGCATGCTCGTTGATGAGCGCCGCGAGCTGTTCCGGCGTGAAGCTCTCCTCCCGGAACACCGGCGGCATGAGATTTAGCACCGGTGTCAGCCCGTCCTGCTCCGCGCAGTGCTCGAGCGTATCGCGCGTCACATCCATTATTGTCGCGCCGTTGCGGGTATAGTTATATACCGCCGCCGCCACGATGCCATTTTCGTCGAGAACCCCGCGCATATCCTCGAACAGCGGCGCATATATGCCCGCCGCCGGCGCTCTGAGGTATCCGCAGTTGATATCCTTGTAGATCATCCGTCATTCTCCCTCTGAAACGATTTATCTGGCATTGTCGCCTCCGCATGCCACATGGCGGACGCTTATCGCACCCGCCTTGCAGCTTCGTCGGCGCACACCGTTCTAAAACGCTTTAATTATACCACAATCTCATCCTGAAATAAAGCCCTTCGCTGTATTTTTATAATATTTTTCTTATTCAAGCTGCACGCAGACGGAGTGCGGCCTGCCGTCGAGCGTGGCGTATTCCGCTTCCTCTCCGTCCACCTGCGTCAGCCGCCGCCCGGTGCGCAGCGCCGATACCGTTATCCACGCGCCGCCACAGAAAATTTTCGCCGTGAAGCCGTTCCAGCTCTCCGGCAGTGCAGGCGAAAGATACAGCCGTCCCGCCCGTACACGCAGTCCGAGCAGCCGTTCGCACACCGCTTTTAAATACCATCCGGCCGCGCCGGTGTAGAGGCTCCAGCCTCCGCGCCCTGCGCACTCGCCGGAATAAACGTCGGCGGCAATATAATACGGCTCGAGCATATATTTTCGGCTGAGCGCGGGATCGGCACAGCGCGAGACAGGGTTTACAAGGTCGATTATGCGGTAGCCCTCATCCGCTCTCCCGCGCTCGAGCAGCGCCATTGCGAGCCAGACGGCCGCGTGGGTATACTGTCCGCCGTTTTCGCGTATCCCCGGCGGGTACGCCTTGACGTAGCCCGGGTTTTCCGGCGCGCTTTCAAAGGGCGGGTCGAACAGCCTGACGGTTCGTGTCCGCTGATCGATTAGCGAGGCGCAGGCACGATCCAACGCGCCGTCCACGCGCAGCGGATCGGAAGAAATGCCCGAAAGCGTGGCAAAGCTCTGCGCCAGCGAATCTATCCGGCACTCGGCGCTCGTGCGGCTTCCCATCGGCTCGCCGCCGTCAAAAAACGCACGCAGATACCACTCGCCGTCCCAGCAGTGCTTTTCCACTGCCAGCCGCAGCTCCTCCGCAAGCGCTTCAAGCCCGTCAGCGTCATAGCGGCAGCCGCGCCGACGCGCAGCTCCGGCAAAGCGCAGCGCGACGATGCGCAGAAACATTGCCAGCCACACGCTCTCTCCGCGCCCCAGCGCGCCCACCGCGCTGAAGCTGTCGTTCCAGTCGCCGGCGCCTATCAGCGGCAGGCCGTGCGCACCGAGGCGCCGGGCGCGCTCCACGGCGCGCAGACAGTGGTGGTATACGCTCTCGCGCAATCCGCTGCGCGCAGGCTCAAAATAGCGCTCGCGCTCGCCCGGGGCAAGCTCCTCACCCTCAAGGTAGGCTATTCGCACATCAAGAATGCCGCTGTCGCCGGTCTTTTCGATATATTCGCAGACCGCATACGGCAGCCAGAGCAGGTCGTCGGAGATTCTTGTGCGCACGCCGCGCACGCCTTTGGGATAGCGGTGCCACCAGTGCAGCACGTCGCCCTGCGTGAACTGCACGGCGCAGGCACGGAATATCTGCCGCCGCAGCAGCACAGGGTCAAACGGCGCGAGACAGCAGACGTCCTGAAGCTGGTCGCGAAAGCCGTAGGCTCCGCCGTTTTGCCAGAACGACGTCCGTGCAAAGACGCGCCCCGCGCGAACCTGATGGACGCACCAGCCGTTGACAAAAGCGTCGAGCCGCTTGTCCGGCGTGGAAATCTCAAGCGGCACCGGCGGAGAAAGGGGCTTCTCTGCCAGCCCTTCACCGTCCTGCGCCAGCAGCACGGCGGCGTCTCTGCTCGCCGCAAAGGTCAGGATAAAGCGGATGTGAACGCTGCGCCTCGGCGGCAGGCGCACAGGGACTATAAGCGCCGCACACAGCTCGCCGCCGCGTCCCACCGACTCCCAGCGCCCCGCAAGAAAGGCCGCGCGATCAAGCAGCACCCTGCTCCCCGAGGAGCAGGAAAGCGCCATATATCCCGTAACCAGCGTGTTCATCGGGTTTTGCAGCAGCAGCACGCCGTCTTTCAGGAGCGTCTTGATATATCTTCCGCCGCCGCGCGCGCTTCCAAGCACCGGCTCTGTATAGAACGCCAGCTCGACCGTCCTTTCCGCGCCGGTGAGCTCAGTCAGCGTCACGTCGATGAATTTGCGGCTTCCCGCGCCCTTTTGGGGCAGCGTCACCTCCATCCGCGTCTTAATCCCGCCCGTTTGCCCCTCCCAGCGTGCGCCGGACGGCGAGCAGGAGAACAGCGCGCCCCGCGCGATATCGTAAATTTTTTCGCCGTCGCGCAGCGCCATCAGCTCGCCGCGATTGTCCTGCGCAAAGTCGTTGCCCCACGGCGTCAGCTTGTTCTCGCGCGAATTCACCGCCCAACTGAATCCGAGCGAGCAATCGGAGACGACCGTCCCGAACGCGGGGGAGGCAAGCACGTGGCAGTATGGCAGCGGCGTCCGTCGATCCGCATAAAACCGCTTTTGCGTGAATGCACCGCCGAAGACCCGCAGCCTTGCGTCCACCTTTTCGATATCCTCAGGCTTGATCGGAAGCAGCTCGACCGGACGCGCAAACCGCCGCGTAAATTCCTTTTTGTATATATCGCCATCGATACAACAGACTGTTGACAGCTTCAGCAGTGCCAGCCGCTCCGGGGAAACGCCGTCGCTGTCAATGAGGAACACCCCGGCGCGCGCATTGACAAGCTCGGCACACCCAAGCTCGCCTATTGCCGCCAGCGCCCTTTCACGGAAGCCGGGCAGCGCGGAGGAGGAGAACAGCACCGCGAGGTCAAATTCGACGCGGCACTCACGCAGCAGCCGCAGCGCTCGCACTCCGGCGCGCAGCCCTTCCAGCGCCTGCGCTTCATCGCCCTCGGCACGGCAGCTCACAATGGGAAAGTCTCCCGAGATGGAGAGGCCCCACAGCCCGTCCGCTCCGAGGGTGTTCCGCTGCGCGAGCCTGTCCGTATCTGCGGTGCAGGAGGGATAGAGCAGGCGCGGCAGCAGCGCAAAGGCGACGCGTCCCTCAAGGGTGTCGCCGAACACCGGTGAGAGAGCGCGGCGCCCCGGCTTTATCCCGCCGGAACGACGCAGCCGCACGATATTGGCGACGCATTCCTCCCGCGAGCCCGCCGCAGAGACGCACAGCGTATACGCAGCGCGCGCGCCCGGCGCAAGGGTGAATCGCAGCCTTGCCGCGAAGCAGCAGTCCGGCGTGCCGGAGCCGCCCTCAAACTGCGCCGCGTCAAAGCTTTTGAGTGCCGCGAAGCCCTCCGGCGACGAGAATATCCTCTCGCGCCGCGTCTCCAGCTCGTATTCGACCTCCTCGAGAAAGCCCGCCGCCATGCTCAGTCCGCGTTCGTCGCCGCGCGCCCGTCGCGAAAAGACGGCGCAGCCGCTTTCATCGTCGCGATAAGCGCGCACGAACAGCTTGGAGAACGCCGGATGTGCCTCATAATCGCGGTGATTTTGCAGCACCGGCTCAAAATATATCAGCAGTGAGACCTCCCGCCTTGCCGTCGAGACGTTTTTGATCGATATCCGGCGCTGCTCGACCGCAAGCCGGTCGTGAACCGTCGTCTCCATCATGCAATCAAGCTCGTCCGTGCGGCATATATAGCGTATCCGGTCGCGCCCGAGCTGTGCCTCATAGCGTGCGCCCGTCTCGTAAAACGGCGCCTCGGTCAGCGAGAAGGTCTTTTCGCACGACGATATGACTGCGAATATCCCCTGCGGCGCGCGCAGGCTGTCGGAGGTGCGGCGGGTCAGGTCGGTCTGCGCAAGCATAAGTCGGCTCTCGCCGGTGTCGCTGAGGATATCGCACAGCTCGCCGTTGGAAAGTATGGTCACCGTGGGCTTGTCCGGCTCGACCGCGCCCGCGAGGATATCCGCATTAAGCCTTGCGTTTCCTCCTCTGCTCACGCGGTTCGCACCGCGAGTCTCCTCCGTCTCTCGGGCTCCCGCGCCCTCGAATATGACGGTGTCGCGATCCGGGCGCTCCTCCAGCAGCTCGGCGGCGCTCGCCATACGCGCGTCGGACATGAACCGCCGCTGCATCACCTCCCCGAACGCCGCGTTGGCGCAGGCAAGCATACTCATCCCCACATGGTGCGACATATAGCTGCGGCATACGCCCTCGCGCCCCGGCGTCAGATCCATCGCTTCAAAAAAGCCGCAGTCGGCAAGCATCCCCTCCCGTTGCAGCAGCCGCAGATTTTTTATGCTGCTTCTGGGATAGAACGGCAGCGTGAGAAAGCTGGAATAGGGCGAGATCACAAGCTCGGAATCGAGCCCGCGCTTTACGCCCAGCTTCTGCACGCCGTGCGCCTTGTACTGATAGCAGAGCTGGCGGTCAAACGAATAAAATGCGCTTTCGCTTATTCCCCACGGCATCCCCTTACCGACCCTCCTTCGTTGACAGTAATAGCTGTATCTCAGCCCCTCCGACAGCAGCGAGCTCTCGACGTTCGGCAGCAGCAGCGCAGGCATGTAATATTCAAACATCGTGCCGCTCCAGGAGACCGGCCCCGCATAGCCGCCGCTGCGAGACATGGTTCGCGAGAGCGCCGCCCAGTGCCGCTTCTCCACCCGGCGTGCCGCTATCGCGTAGTAGCTTGTCATCCGCGCCTCGCTCATCAGAAAATCGTAGAAGCTTGGAGAAAATTCGCCGGCGGCGGGGTCGTATCCGATGGAGAAGAGCCTCCTTCTCGGATCGTAGAGCTCCTCTATGCGCGTCTGCTCCGCAAGCCGCTTTATCCGTTCGATGAGCGGCGATATGGCCGGAGAGGCCGCGGCATATTCGCGAAGCCCCTCGCCAAGAGCAACAAGGCAGCAGACAAGGTTGCCGCTGTCCACCGTCGAGACGTATTCCGGGCGCAGCACTTCGAGCGTCTCGGTGTCGTACCAGTTATAGAGGTTGCCGCGCCACTTGTCCATCCTCTCAACGCTCGATACCATCCTCGTCAGTCTCCGGCACATCCCGTCGGTGTCGATGAGATCGAAGTCGCGCGCCGCCAGCACGCAGAGCATCCCCAGCCCGATATTGGTGGGCGAGGTGCGGTGGGCGACGGCGTATACCGGTGCCTGCTGTACGTTGTCCGGCGGCAGCCAGTTGTCCCGCCGCCCGGCGTATTCCTCGAAAAAGCGCCACATCCGTGCGGCGCAGCCGCAGACATATTCACGTTCGCTCCCGGTCAGTCTCGGAGCCGGGACGGCGCGTTTCCGGGAGGTCAGCGCGGCGAGCGGCATCGCCAAAAGAAAGCTCACGCCGTATAGCCGAAGCAGCGGCGCGGGCGTTGCCAGCAGCGCCAAGCCGAGCAGCACGGGGAAGGAATAGCGCCGCAGATAGCCCCAAAGTCCGCCGTCGGAGACGCTGTCCGCCGCCGTCACCCATTGCAGCAGCCGTTTTTTGCTGACAAGGCTGCGCCAAAGCGCACGTATGACAGCTCCGGCGGAGACCGCAGCCGTCACCGGCAGCAGCACAAAGGAGAGAAACGCGCGCAGAATGCTTTCGGCGGCCTTGGGTATGACGTCGGAAAAGTAGCGCCGGGTCAACACAAACAGCCCGCCGTCGATAAAAGAGAGCAGCGCGGACACGACCGGCAGCGCAAAGAGGGGCAGCGCTGCCGCAAGAGCGACGGGAACCGCCGCGCGCGCCCCGAAAAACGCCAGCGCCGCCGCAAGGATAACACAGGCCAGCGACGCAACCGGCGTCAGCTCCCGGCGAAGATTGTCAAACAGCTTGTATTTTGAAAGCGGCGAAAGCTCCCGGCGGGAGAGCAGAAAAATGTTCTGCCAGTCGCCGCGTATCCAGCGGTGCAGCCGCGCATGCCACGCGGCGGGGCTGTCCGGAAAGCCCTCGACAAGCTCCACGCCGGAGAAAAACGCCGTGCGCAGATATTCGCCCTCGACGACGTCGTGGCTCAGCACCCTCTCGCATGGCAGGCGTCCGTCCATAACCGTCAGAAACGCGGCGATATCGACGACACCCTTGCCGCAGAACAGCGAAGCGCCAAAAGCGTCCTGATACGGCTCCTTTGCGCGCTGCTCATAGGGCGTCACGCCGCCGCAGCCTGCCATTAGCCGCGCAAACAGCGTGCGTCCGGCGCTGTCGAGGCCGACCGACATCCGTGGCGCTATCACGCCATACCCCATGGTCACGATGTTTTTTTCAGGGTCGATCACCGGGCGGTTCAACGGATGCATCGCCGCGCCGATCAGCTTTTCGGCGGAATCGAACAGCAGCCGCGTGTCGGCGTCCAGCACTATCATTCGCTCAGTGCCGCGCAGCGCCCCGCCGTCCGGAATGATGCGGCAGCCCTCCGGCAGAACGCCGTCCGCAATATAGCGGGCAAGAGCGGTTATCGCGCCGCGCTTGCGCTCCCTCCCGCAGTAGCTCTCCTGTGTGCGCGAATATGAGCGTTCACGCACAAAGACGTAAAAGCGCCCGTCAAGCTCGGCGTTTAGCGAGGCTATCTCCCGGGAGAGCGCGTTCAGCTTTGCGCCGTCGTCCGGCTGCGTCCGTGACGGCGATTCCTTAAAGTCGGCCAGAACGCAAAAGCGCAGCCCCGGCACGCTGTTGGCAAGGCACATCCGTTTGAGATGCGCGGCAAGCTGCGGCGCATCCTGAACCTTAGGCATCAGCGTCGATATTACCGCGACCGTTTTGCAGTCGGCGCATTTTGCGCGCTTGAGGTCGAGCGCCGGGAGCACCGCAGCCGGCACGACGGCCTCCAGCAGCCGTTCGGCAAAGCCACGCAGCGTCTCCCACAGCGGCAAAAACGCAGCTATGACGGCGGCCGAGCGCAGCCACAGCCCCGCAAGAAGGCACAGCGCCGCGGATATCACGGGCGGCGCCGTCAGCGCCAGCACGCCGCCCACCTTGCAGGAGCGCTTTTCTGCAAGAAGATAATATCCGATGTGGCGCTCGCGCTCCCCTGCGGCGTTCCGGGCAAGCGTGAGCAGCTCCCCGGCGGCCTGCGTTTCGGTCACGCCCTCGCGACGGGCGCGCGCCGCCAGCATCTGCCGGTAATATGCGCGACTGTTATCGTCCATGACGGGATAGACCCCGGCGGGATCCCTCATCAGCAGCCGTTCCGACGGGCTGACCGCCGACGCCAGCTCCGCAAAATCGATGAGATATACGTCGTGCAGCGCCTTTGCGGCATAACGGACGTCGCCGGGCGCACTGTCGTCGCCGCGTAGGAACGCGGCCCATGCGCAGCCGGTGAGCGCCATGCGCAGCGCAAGCGGTACAAGGCACAGCTCCGCCGCCGCAAGCTCCATCAGCTCCGAGGCCGCCGCAAGCACCGAGGCGAGTCGTTCTTCGTTCAGCGCCGCCGTCCCGAAGCTGCCCGCGCATGCCGCGGCACTGCCGAAAAATGCGTCGAATATGCGGCAGAGCGCCGGACGGCCGTCGAGCGACAGCACCCTATCGACGCGCGAAAAGCTCCTCAGCTCCCGCGCAACGATCCTGCTCTCGCGTTCAAGCAGATATTGATTTTCGCGCAGCAGCCGCAAAAGCTCCGGCGAGCCGCTACGCCCCGCAGAGCGGATGTGCCGCCGGACATGCGTCCTGCGCGCCCACGCCGACAGGGGCACGCTGCTTTTTGTGCGGCAGGAGGCGAAAATGGCCGATATTTTTTCTTTCAGCTTTGCATCCAAAACAAGATCCTCCGGGCGTTGCAGAATTTTCTGTACCTACTATTTTTGCCCGGTTTGTCCGTCTTTAATACCGCCGCCGCGTTCCGGCGCGCCGAAAAGCCTCGAGGGCAGCAAAAAATGCCGCCCCTATGCGTCTCCCGGCGGAAAAACGCATAAGGACGGCAGTATATCGGGATTTTTCAGGGCTTTGAGCTCGCCGGGCCGGTCAGCGCTGGACGCGGCCTGAGCCGTCTCCGCTCATGAGCTTGTTGACCTCGTCGACGGTCACAAGGTTGAAGTCGTTCTCGATGGTGTGCTTGAGGCAGCTTGCCGCGACCGCAAACTCGATGGCCGTCTGGCAGCTTCTGCCGCCAAGCAGCGAGTAGATGAGGCCGCCGCCGAAGCTGTCGCCTCCGCCGACGCGATCCACGATGTGGATGAGGTACTCCTTGGAAAAATAGGCGTTCTCGCCGTCGAACAGCATTCCGGCCCAGCGGTTGTCGCTTGCCGAGATGGAGCCGCGCAGCGTGATGGCGACTTTTTTGAAGCCGAAGCGCGCAATGAGCTTTTTCGCAACGTCAACGTAGCCGCTGCGGTCGAGCTTGCCGCCGGTTATATCGGTGTTGTCAGCGCGTATGCCGAATACGTCCGCCGCGTCCTCCTCGTTCGCGATGCATACGTCCACATAAGGCATGAGCCTCGCCATGACCTCGCCCGCCTTTTCGCGGCTCCAAAGGTTCTTGCGATAGTTCAGGTCGCAGCTCACAGTGATGCCGCGCTCCTTTGCCGCCTTGCAGGCATCCAGGCATATCTCCGCCACGTTATCGCCCAGCGCCGGAGTTATTCCGGTGAAGTGAAACCAGTCCGCTCCCTCGAATATCCTCGTCCAGTCAAAATCGCTGCGATTCGCCGTTGCTATCGCCGAATGGGCGCGGTCATAAACCACCTTTGAGGGGCGCTGCGACGCGCCCTTTTCCGCAAAGTAAATCCCAAGCCGCTCGCCGCCGCGGGTTATCATCGACGTATCCACGCCCAGCGCGCGCAGCGAATTGAGCGCCGCCTGCCCGAGAGGGTTGTCCGGCAGCTTGGTGACATAGGCCGCGTCTATGCCGTAATTCGCCAGCGACACTGCGACGTTCGCCTCGCCTCCGCCGTAGGAGCCCTCCCAGCGGCTCGCCTGAATAAAACGCTTGTAGCCCTCCGGGGTCAGCTTCATCATAATTTCGCCAAAGCAGATCACTTTCATTGCAAAAGTCCTCCGATTGTAGTATTATATTTACAGGCGGACGCTCCGCCAATATGAGCTTCCGGGCAAATGTATGCGGTTACATTTTCGATGATACCCCGCGGCGTGGGGCACCGGCGGCACGTCAGGATTTGACGACGACCTTGACATCGCACTCGATGTGGCCGAGTTCCTCGCCGGTTTCGGGATCAAAGCCGGTGATGACGGCTTTGCAGGGGTATTCTCCCTTTTGCAGCTCGACGTCAAGCGTGTCGTACAGGATATGGCTGCTTGGCGGCAGCAGACCGCTCTCGTAGATCAGATATTCGGATTCGCCGCCGAGGTAGATTATCCTGACTGTCATATCGACCGAATTGCGCGTCGGGTTTTCGATCATGAACGCCCCTTTTGCCGTGCCGGAGCTAAGCTCGATAAGCGAATTTATGCGGTAGGAGAGGGTGTTTTTCCCGTTCTTCTCTCCCTCGTACTTCTCCGAAAACAGCATTCCGACGCGTCCGGCGGGATCGTAGCCTCCGGGCAGACGTTCCTCGGCGGAGGCCGCCGACGCGGTTGTGATTATCAGCGCCGCCGCGGCGATAACACAGGATATTATCAGCAGAGTCAGCTTGTTTGAACTGCGGATACCTTCTACGCTCTTCATTGTTGGATGCACTGCCTTTCAAGCCACATTGAAATTATCTCAAGCTAATTATAGCGCAAAGCGGAGTCAAAATCAATCCAAATGGCGAAAAACATTATAAAAGAGCACAAAAGAACATTTTCAGAACAGATAGCGACACAAAAAAGAATAAACTATTAAGGAGGATGGCAGCATGAGCTACAGTGGGGGAGGGCTATTGGAGCTTAGAGGAGACAGCCTTGGCGAAAAGGATATAGAAAAGCTCATAGCAGAGCACCTGCGCGGCGCGGAAGAGGAGCTTCGCCGCGACAAAATGGCCCGCCGCGTGCTTTTGATCCCGCCCGACCACACCCGCGCGCACTCCATGGCAGGTATTATCACCCGGATATTATACAGAGAGTATTACAATTTGGGCGTCGTTGCAGACATAATGCCCGCCGTCGGGACGCATATGCAGATGACCGCTGCGGAGCGCCGCGAGATGTTCGGAGATATTCCGGAAAAGCGTTTCCTGACGCACGATTGGCGCAGCGACTGCGTGAGGATAGGCACGGTGCCGGGCGGATACGTGCGCCGTGTCTCGGAGGGAGCGCTCGCGGAGGACATTCCGGTCGAGCTGGACGCGCGCATCGCCGACGGGCGCTATGCGCGGATATATTCCATCGGCCAGGTAGTTCCTCATGAGGTGGTCGGAATGGCAAACCACGCTAAGAATCTGTTCGTCGGCTGCGGCGGACGCGGCTTTATCGGCGCGACACATCTGCTCGGCGCGCTCTACGGCATGGAGCGCATCATCGGCTGCACCGACACGCCGCCACGCGCCCTTTTCGACTACGCCGCCGGGCTGATCTCCGGGCTGAGCGTGACCTATATCCAAACCGTCGTTGGCAGCCTTGACGGAAAAACGGCGCTGAAGGGCGTCTTTCTCGGCGAGGGCCGGGAGCCGTTCGAGCGGGCCGCGCGGCTTTCGCAGAGCGAAAACATCATCCGCACCGGCAGGCGCTTCCGGCGCGTCGTAGCGTATCTCGACGGCGGCGAATTTCACAGCACCTGGGTGGGCAACAAGGCCGTCTACCGCACGCGCATGATGATAGAGGACGGCGGCGAGCTTGTGATAATCGCGCCGGGCGTCTCCGTATTCGGCGAAAGCCCCGAGATCGACGCGCAGATACGCCGCTTCGGCTACTGCGGGCGTGAGCGTGTGCTCGAGCTGCTGCGCTCCGGCGCGGATATCGGCGCGACGACCGCCGCGCACCTGATACACGGCTCCTCCGGCGGGCGCTTCAACATCGTCTACTGCACGGAGCTGCTCAGCGAGGACGAGGTGCGCGCCGTGGGCTACGATTGGCTCCCTCTGCATGAGGCGGAGCGGCGCTACGGCGGGCTGCACGAGGGCGTGAACTCCGGCACGGACGGCGAGGATATCTACCTTGTGGGCGCACCCGCGCTCGGGCTGTGGACCGCCGAATGACCATATATGAGACAATATTTCATATAAACCTTAAAAATACATAATTCCCATCCAATTTCCAAAACACTGGATATCGCCTGCTGTCGGTGCTGTCCTGTGTTTATTAATATTATTTAGTGACAATTGTCACAAAAAAGACCCATTAAGTTTATACAAAACTCCATATTACCCGCTTGACTCTTGAAGTCATATAGATTATTATATATGCACCGTCCCCCAATTTGAGGGGTGAGGGGGATGGAATATTAAACACGGAGGCGATGCGAAAAATTTCTCTGCAACAATAATACATCCAGAAAGGACACTATTTTTTATGGATAGAGTAACTGTATTCAGAAGCTTCCGGCTTTCCCGCAGGGCCGGGGCGGCGGTGATACTGTCGCTGCTGCTGGCGCTCAGCGCCTCTCTTGCGGGCTGCGCAAAGGACGCGGGGCCGCAGTCACAGCCGTCGGAGACGCCTTCGATCCCGGAGCTGTCAGAGGCTGCTATTGAGTCCGAGCCGGAGAGCAGCGCAGAGGAGAGCAGGCCGGAAAAGCTCATCTCCGACGAAAAGCTCGAGCTGATACGGGCGTTCGCGAAGGACGTCTACGGCTCCGACAGCGTTAACGACCTGACCGATACCGGAGTCGTTGAGCGCGACGGCGAGACCTACCTGACGTACAGCTTCACGAACGCAAGGGGCGAAACGGTGCGCCTACAGCTCGCGGACGACGCTGAGACAAGCGGAAGGATTTTTCTCTACGAAAACGAGGGAGACACGGATGTCGTCCGCGCAATAATTTTCGGCAAAAAGGCGTACATCGGCGGCTGTGTGGACGGCGAAGCAAGCAGCGACGCCGATTGCGAAAAATACGCCGAGGCGCTCGCGGCGGCGTTTTCCAACGAGAAGGCCCCCAAGGTCGAATACGCTGGCGAGGTCATCGCCGACGGACGACTGCTGAAGCTCTACAGCGTCTCTGACGGCACGGGCATTGCGTTTGACGACCGTCTCGGCAACGCCTGCTTCGCCGCCTCCATCGAGGGCGAGCCAAGCTTCACGGAGATCGTTGAGAACGACGGCGCCTACGGACTGAACACCCAAAACACCTTTCACGGCGTCATGCAGAGTGCAAAAGAATAAAGCCGTGCCGGTAATTTGCCGGCCGGCCCTTACGCGGCAAAACGAAAGGCGGCCCTCAACATAAAAAACAAAGCTCGAAGGCCGGCGATTTTTGCCCGCATAAGGCCAAAGCCGTTTTGCCTCGACGCCGATGCGCTTTCACCGGAGGGAGATAATCCCTCCGGTGAAAGCCTTTGTTTTTCTGTTGAGTGCCACCCAAGCCGTTACGGCGCTTGTCAGACGGATGCCAGCACTATCTGCCGTAGCGACGGCTTGACCGGCGATATCTCGTAGCATCGTCCGATACGTGCCAGCCCCTGAACCAGCCTCATCTCATTCGAGCCGTACAAAACAGCCAGCGGCTCACCGCGCCGGACGTAATCGCCGGGCTTGCGCAGCAGCAGTATGCCCGCCGCATGATCCACCGTCTCGCCCGCGCGCTCGCGTCCCGCGCCGAGCAACGCTGCCGCCACGCCGCAGCCGCCCGCATCGATCCTCTTTATATATCCGTCGCGCTCCGCCGTATATTCGCCGGAGGCCGCGGCCCTTGGAAACAGCCCTGTGTCGCGCAGGCAGGATACGTCGCCGCCCTGTGCGCGCACCATCTCCTCGAGCTTTTTCAGCGCCGCGCCGCTCTCAAGCGCCTCCCGCGCCTTGCGCCGGCACTCCGACAGCGTCGCGCCCTGCGGCTTGAACGCCAGCAGCAGCATGTTGGCCGCAAGCTCCACGCACAGCTCCGCAAGATCCGCCGGACCCCTTCCGGAAAGCGTCTCCACCGCCTCCGCGACCTCCAGCGAATTGCCGATGGCGCATCCCAGCGGCACGTCCATATCGGTTATCAGCGCCGCCGTCCTGCGTCCCGCGCGCTCGCCGATGGCCACCATCAGCCGCGCCAGCTCCAGCGCCGACTCCCGCGTCTTCATAAACGCGCCGCTGCCAACCTTGACGTCCAGCAGAATGCAGCTCGAGCCTGCGGCGAGCTTTTTGCTCATCACGCTTGACGCTATCAGCGGTATACTCTCCACAGTCGCCGTCACGTCGCGCAGGGCGTAGAGCTTCTTGTCCGCGGGTGCAAGATTCGCCGTCTGCCCGACGACGCAGATGCCCACGCAGTTGACGATATCGAAAAACTCAATGTTCGTGAGCGTCGTCCGGAAGCCGGGTATCGACTCCAGCTTGTCTATCGTGCCTCCGGTGTAGCCAAGTCCCCGTCCGGACATCTTCGCCAGCTTTACGCCGCAGGCCGCCGCAATGGGCCCCGCGACGAGCGTCGTCTTGTCGCCGACGCCGCCGGTGCTGTGCTTATCCACCGTCACTCCGTCGATGCGCGAAAGATCCATCACGTCGCCGGAGTCCGCCATCAGCAGCGTCAGCTCGGATATCTCTCGCTCGCTCATCCCGCGGATGCAGATAGCCATCAGCAGCGCCGAGAGTTGATAGTCCGGGATATCCCCGAGACTGCCCCTGACGAAAAACTCCAGCTCCTCCCGGCTCAGCTCCAGTCCGTCGCGCTTTTTCGCGATGATATCATATATCCGCATAACGACACCTCTTTGTCAACATGTTTCAGATGCGGTATCCCGAATTGACCCGCACGACCGCCTCAATCTCGACCGCAGCGCCAAGCGGCAGAGCATATACTCCGACCGCCGAACGCGTGTGTCCGCCCGCCCTTGCGCCAAACAGGCCGATAAGCAGCTTCGACGCCGCGTTTGCAACCTGCGGCTGGTCGAAAAAGCCGTCCGCACTCGCGACAAACACCGTTATCTTGACGACCGACTCGATGCGTTCGAGGTCTCCGAGGTCGCGCTTTAGCACCGCGAGCAGGTTGAGCACAGACGCAACCGCCGCGCGCTGCGCCTCCTCAAGGCTGATATCGCCCGCCTTGCCCGTTATCACCCCGCCGTTCACCGTGGGCAGGCAGCCGGACACCCAGACCAGTCCGTTGCCGTCCTCCTTGCTCTGCTCGTAAAGCCCCGCCCTCGCGGGCGCTTCCGGCAGCTCGAATCCCATTTCTCTCAGCTTTTCCTCATGCTTTCCCATTTTTGCACCTCTCAGAGCTTCATTATATTGCTTCGGCCAAGCCTGACCGCGCCAAGCTGATCGCTCTCACTCTCGTCCTCAAGGATAAACTGCTTCACGCCAAGGCTCTGCGCGTGGGAGACGATCTTTTTTATCTCCACCTTGCCGGTGCGATCCTTATATTTGTCAAGATACTCAATGGCGTCCACGCCGGCGCGGTAGAGCCAGTAGATATCGAGCTGCACGCCAACATCCCCAAGCCCCTCCATCACGACGTCATAGGCATAGCGCCCGCCGTCCTGCTCGAATTTGACAAACTCGTGCGAGTGGTTGTGATAGTAGAGCTTCATGCCATGCGCGGCAAGGCGGCGGGATATCTCTCGCAGCTCGGTCGTGACGCGGCCGCAGGTCTCCCAATCGCCGAACGGGCTGCCCGCGCAGACGATGTTGTTGTTTCCAAGAGTCCTGTTATATGCGATGATCTCGTCGAGACGCTTCATCAGGTCGTCGTGACCGTGGTGGACGCTGGTGGTAAAAAGCCCGAGAGAATCGAGCTTTGCGCGCATCTCTCCGGCCCTGATGCTGCCGTAGCCCGCAAATTCAACGCCGGTGAAGCCCATCCTCGCCACGCCTTCGAGCGCTCCGAAAAAATCCCGCTCGGTCTCGTTTCTGATGGAATAGAGCTGCAAGCCCAAATTTATGTCCATTAATGATATCTCCTTTTAAATATGGTATGTCGGTCGCCTCAGCCCACGCTGCTGCCGTTCAGCCGCTCGCCGACAGCGCCGCCCGGATGTATCAGCGCAAACTGCCGCTCCTGATAGCCTGTCTCCTCGATTAGCGCCGCCTGAAGCGCATGGAAAACGACGCACTGCGCCGTTGTGCTGGTGGTTCCCTGCGAGTTGTATTTGTCGGTCTCGCGGGTGATATACAGCCGCAGCACCGCGTCCGCCGCCTGCGCCAGCACCGATTCCGTATTCTCGGTCACGGTGATGATCGAGACGCCCTTTGCCTTGCAGATATCCACTATCGGCAGCAGCTCCCCGGTTTTTCCGCCGCGCGAGGCGAGCACCATGACGTCGCCCCTCTGCAAAAAGCCGGTCGCGCCGTGGACGGCCTCGGCGGGCGAGATGAAGCGCGCCGGCCGCTCTATGCAGCAGAGCAGATGCGCCAGATGCCGGCAGGCTATCCCTGAGTGCCCACAGCCGGAGGTTCCGATGCGCGGAGCCTTTGCCAGCAGCTCCACCGCCCTTGCAAGCTGCTCGTCGTCAAAATATTTTTCCATCTTCGCAATGCAGTCCGCCTCGATCTCAAAGGCCGCGCGCGCCGCGCTTATAGCTTCTCTTTTCATAAGCCGCCTGCCCCTCCTCACAATATCTAATTTAAATTATAGCCTCTTACGGCCTCGCTTGTCAACATGCAGCCGCAAAAACTCCGCGCGATAATATTGCAATCGGCGGCGTCTGTGTGTATAATTATAATGCTTAACGCATTATTATGATTGTCGGGGGCACATGATATGACTACAAAAGACATTTTTTGCAGCGCGTCGTGGATTTGGCACGAGCCCGTGGCGCACCGGGACAGCTATGGCGAATTTTGCGGCCGCTTTCTCTATAACGGAGAAAGGGCGCTGCTTCGCATCTCCTGCGATTCCAATTTCGCGCTCTACATCAACGGCCGGCTCGCGGGCTTCGGACAGTATCCGGATTACCCCAAGCGCAAGGTATATGAGGAGCTCGACGTCTCGGCAAGCTGCCGCCGCGGCGAAAACGAGCTGCGCGTCGTCGTCTGGTACTACGGCACCGACAATTCGCAGACCTATTGCACCGGCGATCCCGGAGTGATATACGAGCTCTATCTTGACGGCAGAACCGCCCTTGCGAGCAGCGAGAACACCCTCTGCCGCGAGGAAAGCCACTATAAAAACGGCTATCTCAAGCTGATAACCTACCAGCTTGGGCTGAGCTTCCTCTACGACGCGAATGCCGTCCCCGGCGAGCTGCACAGAGCCTACCCCGCCTCCTGGCGCGAGATCTGCACCCCGCGTCCGGTGGATCGTCTCACGCTTGGCGAGCGCATAGAGTCAAGGGTGGAAAAGCGCGGCGAGGGACATTACCTTGTCGATCTCGGCCGCGAGAGCTGCGGCTTTGTCGAGCTTGAATTTGAGAGCGAGCGCGTCAACCATATCACCGTCGCCTATGGCGAGCACATCGCGGACGGCTGCGTGCGCAGGCTCGTCGGCGGGCGTGATTTCAGCGTCGAGTACATCGCCGCGCCCGGCAAAAACCGCTATCTCAATCCGCTGCGCCGCCTTGGAGGACGCTATCTCGAAATATTCTGCGAGCACGGGATTACTTCGGTCTATCTCGGCGTGCGCCCGGTCGAATATGAGATCAAAACGCTTCCGTTCGACTTCGGCAGCGAGCTGCGCAACAGAATATTCTCCACCTGTGTTGACACGCTGCGGCTTTGTATGCACGACCATTACGAGGACACCCCGTGGCGCGAGCAGGCGCTCTACGCGATGGACAGCCGCAACCAGATGCTCTGCGGCTATTACGCCTTTGAAAACGCCGCCTGCTTCCGCTACGCGCGCGCCAATCTCTCGCTTCTTGCGCAGAGCGTGCGTCCGGACGGTATGCTTAGCATCTGCGCGCCGACCTCCTTCGACCTGCCCATCGTCTCCTTCTCGCTGATCTATCCGGTTCAGCTCGTCGAATATATCGTCCGCAGCGGCGATCTCTCCATCCTTGACGAGGCGTTCCCGGTCGTCCGCGGCATCTTCGACACCGTCCGGGCGCACATCGACCATGCCGGGCTGATCCCCCGCCTTCCAAAGCCCTTCTGGAACTTCTACGAGTGGGCGTTCGGCAGCGACGGCGCCTCCATAAGCCCCGCCGCTCCCGCCTATGACCTCATCCTCAACGCAATGTTCGTCTGGTCCTCCGAATATTACCGCAAGCTGTGCGAGCTGACCGGCAACGATTTTGACAGTCTGCTCCACGTCGATCTCGACGGGATGCGCGAGAGGATCTTCTCCGCCTTTTATTCTCCCGAAAAGGGCCTGCTGCGCGCGCTCGTGGCGCCGAACGACGACGTCGCGCCATATTATACCAAGCTTGGCAACGCCTTTGCGCTGCTGGCGCGGGTCTGCCCGGACGATACGGCACGGAGCATCGCCGCCGTCCTCGCGGACTTCGGCAACGTCTCGCCGGACGGCTCCGGAGAGCTGGTGGATACCACCCTTTCGATGCGCGCCTTCCTATACGACGCCATCCTTGCCGCCGACCCCTCCCGCAGCGCCGACATTCTCGCCGACATCGACGAAAAATACGGCTATATGCTCTCGCAGGGCGCAACATCGTTCTGGGAGACGATAAAGGGGCAGGCCGATTTTGACAACGCAGGCTCTCTCTGCCATGGCTGGAGCGCCATACCCGTCTACTATTACCGCACGCTGATAAAGTGACTTCCGTCTGCAAAGCGGCGCGCCCGGAGACTGACAGCATCCAGTCTCCGGGCGCGTTTTTGTTATTCTGCCGCAAGGCGGCTTGTGAGCGTTATATCGCCGGTGAAATTCTCGCAGCAGACCACGATATAGCAGCCGCCGCTCTCAAAGCTCCCGGTCATCTCAAAGCTTTCGGTATATTCCTCCGCCTCCGCGCCGTCCAACACGTATATTCCGGCTTTTCCCGATCCGGCTTTGATCGAGGCGCTTATCTCAAGCGTCCTGGTCTTGAACGACGCACCGCCGAACACGACCTCACGGCAGGTCAGACGCTCGCCGTGCAGGCGGTAGCTCCCGGTGTAATCGCCGTCCCGGACACAGCTTCCCGCAAGCCCGCTCTCCGAAGTGAGCCGGCGGCGCCCAAGAAAGCCCACCGCTTCCTCAAAGGCGTTGCGGACGCTCTGCGGATCGATGCTTTCGACGCAGCCGAGCGCGTTGCAAGCCACGCGCCTGACAAGACGGCAGCTTCCGGCGCAGACGGCGACACCAAGGGCCATGGCGAGCGCCATTATCGCGCTGAGCGTCCGGAATATCAGCCCTCGCACTGTGAATCCCCCTTTGCTCCGCTGACTATGGCGTAATACGCGCCCGAGGTCAGGCGGTAGATCAGCACGTATACCAGCGCGAATGCGACAAAGCTGACTGCGGTCGTGAACGCCAGCAGCATCACATCGGAGGAGCTAAGGAGCAGCAGCAGCTTGTGTATCATGGGAAAGGCAAAGCAGAGGTGAACCCCGGCGGCGAGCAGAGGCAGGAAAAACACCGTCAAAAGCTGTGAGTTTATGCTGCGGCGGATATCCTGCGAGGTCATGCCGACCTTCTTCATGATTTCAAACCTCGCCTGATCCTCGTAGCCCTCGGAGATCTGCTTGTAGTAGATCATCAGCGTCGCCGCCGAGACAAACACGGCGCTCAGCATTATTCCAAGGAAGAACAGCCCGCCGTAGGCGCCGGAAAAGTCTTCGCGCGCGTGGGCCACGCACTCGCAGAACAGCGATACACTCCCCTTGTCGTCCTTCGCGACAAGCTCGTCCTTGAGGGCCTTTACATCTGCGGCGGCCTCGTAAAACGCCATCTGCTTTTCGTTATCCGCCTGAGTGTCGAAGCCGTAATACCATCCCGCGTTGAAGTTGCTCGAGTCAAAGGCACCGTCTGACAAAAGCCTCCCGAGCAGCGAGTCGAAGTCCGGCGTCACCACGTAATAAACTGCGGAGTAGACGCTTGTGGACGAGTTGTCCGCCGGAAAATCCTTGAGCCTGTCCTTCACCCTGAATTTAAACTCCTCACCCTCCTTGACGACCGTCAGCTCCGGCCCGGCATAATCCGTCCGCACGCCGTAGACAAGCGCCTCGCCGGAAGCGAGCGATGCGCTCCCGCCGGTGGAGAGGTTGTAATCCTCAAGCGGCACAAAATAGACGATGGAGGTGTGAGCCTCGTCCACGGCGTAGTGGTTTTTGTCGTAGCCGTTGAACCTGTCGTCGTTAAACACGCCGCGTATGCTCAATATCCGGTAGTCGGCGACGTTCGAGATGTCCACCCCGTTTTCATGCGCCTTTTTAATTATTTCGCCGCGCAGGGTGTCGAAAAGCTCCTGCGTATAATATTTCTCATTGCGCACATACATCCTGAAGCAGATATCGCGCGGATAGTGCATCCTGATGCTGCTCTCGGTTCCGGAATAGAGACAGGTGGTGGATGAGAGCATGACGAGCACCATTGTCGCAAGAATGCAGATGGAGGCAAGCCCCGCTCCGTTGCGCTTCATGCGGTAGGCCATCGACGAGACAGAGACGAAGTGGTTGGGGCGGTAATAATAGCGCTTGTTTTTTTGCAGCGCGCGGCACAGCGTGACCGAGCCTGCGATGAACAGCATATAGCTGCCCACGATTACCATCAGCACAGCGACGAAGAACCCCGCTATTGCAGTCAGCGGCTCCTCTATTTTGACGGCGATGTAATACGCGCCACCAAGCAGCAGCAGTCCGAGCACTGCGAGCGCCCAGTTGGCCTTAGGCGGCTTTTCGCCGACGCTCTCGCTCCTGATGAGCTCTATGGGATTTGTCAGCCGCACCTGTCGCAGCGTGTTGAGGAAGATGAGCCCGAAGATGACGGCAAACACCGCAAGCGTCGTGGTGATCGAGCTTGTCGAGACCGAGAGGGTGTAGGTCACCCTTCCGGAGAGTATGTTGACGAGTATCAGCTCCGCAAGCTTGGAAAACGCGACGCCGAGCGCGAGCCCCGCGGCAAGCGAGCCGCAGGAGACGAACAGCGTCTCCCAAATCAGGATGATCCCGATGTTGCGCTTGCCCATGCCGAGGATGTTGTACATCCCGAACTCCTTTTTGCGCCGCCGGATGAGGAAGGAGTTGGTATAGAACAGGAATATCAGCGCAAAAAGCGCCATAACCCAGCTTCCGAAGCCGAGTATCGTTTTAAGCGTGCGTGCGCCGCGCAGCACCGACACGGTCTCGGCGCTCTGCAAATAGAGGATGATATAGTACATCATCACCATGCCGACGCAGGTCAGAATATACGGCAGATACAGCCGCCTGTTGCGGCGTATTCCGGTTATCGCAAGCTTTGGATAGAAAGCCGCCTTCACCTTGCATCACCGCCCGTCGCCAGCATTGTCAGCGTGTCGGATATCTTCTGATAGAGCTGCTCGTTGCTGCTGTAGCCGCGGTAGATCTGGTGGAACACCTCGCCGTCCTTGATGAATAGGATGCGGTTGGCGTGGCTTGCCGCCTTGACGGAGTGGGTCACCATCAGTATCGTCTGACCGTCGCGGTTGATCTCGCCGAACAGCCGCAGCAGCTCGCCGGTGGAGCGGGAATCCAGCGCGCCGGTCGGCTCGTCGGCGAGCAGCAGGCGCGGCCCGGTTATCAGCGCTCGCGCCGCCGCGGTACGCTGCTTCTGTCCGCCGGATATCTCATATGGATACTTCTTCAAAATGTCCGTTATTCCCAGCTTAGCCGCAAGCGGGTCGAGACGGCGCTTCATCTCCGCATAGGGCCTGCCCGCCAGAACCAGCGGCAGATAGATGTTGTCCTCAACGGTGAAGGTGTCGAGCAGGTTGAACTCCTGGAACACAAAGCCGAGATGGTCGCGCCGGAACGCCGCCAGCTCCGATTCCTTTATTTTCGAGACGTCGCGTCCGTCGAGCAGCACGCTTCCCGCCGTCGGCCTATCCAGCGACGCAAGGATGTTAAGCAGCGTCGTCTTGCCGGAGCCGGATTCGCCCATGATTGCGGTATATTCCCCCTCCTCCACCTCGAAATTCACGCTCCTCAGCGCCTCCACACGGTTGGTGCCAAAGCGCGAGACATATACCTTTTTCAGTCCGTTTACCTGTAAAATGCTCATGTAAGACCGGTCCTGCCTTTCATTTTGGGTTACGTCAATATTATAGCAGACCGCGCCGCCGCACTCCATCGGATCGTCTTACAATTTGCGGCGCAGGACTTACATTTTTGCAAGAAATCATTCTATCTCCAGACTGGCCGATTCAAGTCCTATACGTATCGTCGTGCCGGCGCCCGGCGCAGACTCGGCGGTTATCGTGTGCCCAAGATTGCGGCAGACGCGTCTGCACAGATACAGCCCCAGCCCGCTTGCCTTCTGCTCCGAGCCCAGCCTGCCGTTGCAGCCGGTGTAGCCGCGCTCGAATATACGCGGCAGATCCTCCGGCGCGATGCCGATGCCGGTATCGCTGATGCAGAGCGTTTTCGGCGCCTCAAGCGTTATCGATATTTTGCCCGACGGCGTATATTTCAGCGCGTTGGAGACAACCTGACCTATCACAAACGCCAGCCACTTTGCGTCTGTCAGCGCCGTCACGTTAAGCGGCGTATATTCGAGGCTGAGCCTGCGGCCGATAAATTCTCCCGCGAACCGGCGTAGCTCACCGCATATCACCGCGTCGATATCGTGCTCGCGGATGACATAGTCTCCGCTTGTCGAATCCAGCCGCAGAAAGGCCATCGCCATCCCGACGTACTGCTCGATATGGAACAGCTCCGACGCCACCCGGCGCGAAAACGCCGAGTCCTCGTTTTGCAGCGCAAGCTTCATCGCCGAGATCGGCGTCTTAATCTGGTGCGCCCAAACGGTGTAATACTCCACCGTGTCGCCATAGCGCCCTTCAAGCTGCTCGCAGACGCGCCGCTGCTCCTCCCGCAGCGCCGTTATCGCGAGCTGATAGTCCTCGTCGTCCAGCCCGCGCACCGCCGGCAGCCCCGCCTCGGTCGAGGGATTTTCCGCTATCTTCAGCAAAAAACGGTGCTTCCTGAGCGCCCGGCGATAGTCGAGCGCCACATAGGCGCAGCCCGCCGCAAAGCAGAGCAGCGCCGGATATATTACGGCCATCAGCGGTAGATGATAGAGCGCAAAGGAGGCAAAAAATATCGCGAAAAACAGCGCCACCATCATCAGCGTGACGCGGCGCTGTCTGATATAAAGCCAAAACGTCCCCATAAATACCCTCCCTCAAGGCAGTTTTCCCAAGACGTCAGTCGTTTGTCACCATATAACCGACGCCGAATTTTGTGGAGATGAAGTTTTCAAGCCCCGCCTGATCCAGCTTTTTGCGCAGGCGGTTCACGTTGACGGTCAGCGTGTTCTCGTCCACAAAGCTGTCCGTCTCCCACAGCCGCTCCATCAGCTTTTCACGGCTGACGACGCACCCCTTGTTCTCCATCAGCGCGAGCAGGATGCGGTATTCGTTCTTTGTCAGCTCAATCCTCGCCCCGCAAAAGCGCAGAGAGCTGTCGCCGGTATCCAGCGTCGCTCCGCGGTGCTCGAGCAGCCTCACCGGCGCGGCGAAATCGTAAGCACGGCGCAGCAGCGCCTGCATCTTCGCCATCAGCACGCTCATGTCAAAGGGCTTGGCGATGAAGTCGTCCGCGCCGAGGCTCATCGCCATCACGATGTTCATGCTGTCCGAGGCGGACGAGATGAATATCACCGGCACGTTCGAGTCCTTTCGTATCTCGCTGCACCAGTGATAGCCGTTGAAGAACGGCAGCGATATATCCAGCAGCACAAGCTGTGGCTCGAACCGCTTTAGCTCGCCCATGATATCGCGGAAGTTTTCGGCGCATTTCGCCTCCATACCCCACGTCTGCGCCTGTCGAAGTATCTCCTCCGCTATCCCTCTGTCGTCCTCGACGATCAATATCCGGTACATCCGCACACCTCCCGAAAACTCCCTTATACCTTGATTATACAGCATCCGGCGGCAGTTTTTCAACCTCACGGGAGGAATGTGCGAAAATCGTTGGTTTTTCTTAATATTTTCGCAACCTCCGTGCCGCAGGACGCTTGAAACACGCATTGCAGCGACGGATGGGATATTCAAGATAAAGCCCGGCGCCTCGAAGCTTGCCCAGTGCTTGCAAAAGTCGTTTGCACCCCGTTATCCCCGCCCGTTGCCGTTCGCTTTTACGCATCTCAGGCGCCCGCCCCTTTGCCTGCGGCGAGGAGACGTCCTCTCGAAAAAACGCGGAGCTGTGCGCCGCCGTAAACGCGGGAGCTGCAACTTTTTTGAAAAAAGCTATTGAAACGCGTCGCGCGCCGGTGTATAATAGTAATACATGAGGTCAATATTTTTTAAAGCGTCGATGGGAGAAACGATATTGACGCCCTGCGCAGAGAGCCGGCGGACGGTGCGAGCCGGTGCGGGCAAATATCCCTTCCGCTCCCGGAGCTTCCGGCGACGAGCCGGGGCTTTGCGCCCCATAAAGCGCAGCACGAGTGGCCGGACAATCCGGCAATTTGGGTGGCAACGCGGAACCAACCGTCCCAGGCGAGCAAGCTTGAGACGGTTTTTTTATCCGTAAATAAACCTGAAAATCACAGCGAAAGGAATCTTTATTATGCTTGACCTGAAGTTTCTGAGAGAAAACCCCGATATCGTAAAGCAGAACATCAAAAACAAGTTCCAGGACGGCAAGCTGCCGCTCGTGGACGAGGTCATCGAGCTGGACAAGCTCAACCGCGCCGCGGTGCAGGAGGCGGACGAGCTGAGGATGGCGCGCAACCGTGCCTCCAAGCAGATCGGCGGGCTTATGGCAAAGGGCGACCGCGAAGGCGCGGAGCAGCTCAAAAAGGTGGTCTCCGACGGAGCCGCGCGCCTTGCCGAGCTTTCGGCGCTTGAGGACGAATATGCCGAAAAGATACGCAAAATCATGATGACCATCCCGAACATCATCGACCCGAGCGTGCCCATAGGCCGCGACGACAGCGAAAATGTCGAGGTGGAGCGCTTTGGCGAGCCGGCCGTGCCCGACTTCGAGATACCCTATCACACCGATATAATGGAGCGCTTCTGCGGCATCGATCTTGACAGTGCGCGCCGCGTGGCCGGAAACGGCTTCTACTATCTGATGGGCGATATAGCCCGCCTGCACTCCGCCGTCATCAGCTACGCGCGCGACTTCATGATCGACCGCGGCTTCACCTACTGCGTGCCTCCCTTTATGATCCGCAGCAACGTCGTCACCGGCGTAATGAGCTTTGCCGAGATGGACGCGATGATGTACAAGATCGAGGGCGAGGATCTCTACCTCATCGGCACCAGCGAGCATTCGATGATCGGCAAATTCATCGACACCATACTCCCGGAGGCGGAGCTTCCGCAGACTCTGACCAGCTATTCCCCCTGCTTCCGCAAGGAAAAGGGCGCGCACGGGCTCGAAGAGCGCGGAGTTTACCGCATACATCAGTTTGAGAAGCAGGAGATGATCGTCGTCTGCAAGCCGGAGGACAGTCCGATGTGGTTCGACAGGCTCTGGAAGAACACCGTCGATCTGTTCCGCTCGCTGGATGTTCCCGTCCGCACGCTTGAGTGCTGCTCCGGCGACCTTGCCGACCTCAAGGTCAAGTCGCTCGACGTCGAGGCGTGGTCGCCGCGCCAGAAGAAGTATTTCGAGGTCGGAAGCTGCTCCAACCTCGGCGACGCACAGGCGCGCCGTCTTAAAATCCGCATTGCGGGCGAGGATGGCAGGAAGTATCTGCCGCATACCCTCAACAACACCGTCGTCGCACCCCCGCGTATGCTGATAGCTTTTCTTGAAAACAACCTCAACGCCGACGGCTCGGTCAACGTCCCGGTCGCGCTGCGCCCGTATATGGGCGGCAAGGAAAAGCTTGTCCCGAAGAAGTGATATTGCAAAGGGCGGAGCCGTTGTCATTGCGCTCCGCCCCTCTTTGACGATATGGAAGATTTATTTTTCAAACGCATATACGTCGTGTTTTCCCGCACCCCCGGCAGGCTTGGCCGCGCGATACGCGCTGTGACAGGCGGAAAATACAACCACGTTTCGCTGGCGTTCGATCCACGTCTGCGCCGGTGCTGGTCCTTTGCGCGCATCCACGAGAACACGCCGCTCTACGGCGGCTTTGTCGCGGAATCTCCGCTGCGCTTCACCCGGCGCGGCAAGCCGTCAAGGATAATGATCTGTGCGCTGGACATTCCCCGCGAGCGCTATGAGGCGCTGCGGCGTAGGATCAGGGAGATCGAGGGCGGCGGCTATATCTACAACACCTTTTCCGCCCTTGCCGCGCCGCTGCGTTTGCGTGTCCGCGCGCGGTGTGCCTACACCTGCGTTGAGTTTGTCGCGGACATGCTGCGAATCGCAGGCGTAGCCGTTCCGGACGGCTTTGTCTCGGTCGACCTCCTTGCGGCGCTGTTATCGTCAAGCGCGGTCTATCACGGCTCGTCGGCCCCGTTCTGCCACAGCGCGGGCTGGGGCCGCGATGAATTTCCTGTCCGCCGCTCCGGCTGGTACTATTTCCGACGCACAACTCAAAATCTCGCAAAACTTGCCGCCGGTGTTGCCCGACGGCAAGTCCTCAAATCGCGTCAAAGGCGCTTACGTTATCAGGCGCGTTGACCGATTCGCGCGGCGAGAGAGAAAATCCGCGCCCATGCCGCAAGAATTAACGCAGCGCAGCAACAACCCTAAGAAATCGTCGCTTGCGCCGGTTTCGCCTGCGGCTATATCGGTGTGCATTGCCCGCAGGCGTCGCAGTGTTTTTCCTTGTAGAGACAGTCGAGAACGTCACCTTGAACCGGTTCCATACCGGATTCCGAGCCGTTAGGACAATAATAGTAGTCAAACGAATCATGTCCGGTCAGGCCACCGCAGCCCAAGTAAAAGTTTCCGTCGTTGTATAGAAATCCGCCGTGCTGCGGGATCTCCTTAACGAGAAAAGCCCGAGAGGCGTGGCCTCCAAGAGAAAAATCAACGGGATCGCTTGTGCAGCAAATCGGTTCATGTGTCCAGCAGTCGACCAACAGAGCGCGCCCACTCACGTAGGCGGACGGATCAAAGCGCTTGCCGCCGGGGTCAGCGCTCCAGTTATACAAAGCAACCAGTACGGTGCTTTCGTCGACACGGATAAAAGCCTCGGTGGATTGTGGAAACTCGTAAAAATCCTTCGGTCGGGCAGCCCTGCCATATGGAGGCAGAATGTTGGCAAACAACGCGCGCCGGTCCTTTCCGATTTTTTCCAACTCTTCATTGATAAGGATGTGTCCGCCGCTCATTGCGACAACGGTTGCCCATGTACGCGCCTCGTCGAATGTCAGTTTTACGCCGTCGTTGTTGTACGGGCACAGATAATCACGAACAATCAGTGCGTCGGGATCGTTTATGAATACCTTGCCGTGATATGGGCTGCGCATGATAATCGCCTGTGCATCCTGTCGGATGATGTCCCACCACATATTTGCATTAAAGGCGATGTCCGCAGAAGCGCGTATGGAATCGAAGATGCCTATGCTCTCGCCGATCGGAGCGCCGCAGGCCAGCAAAAAAACGTCGTCGCCCACGACCTTTCGGATCTCTTTGAAGTACCGGCGATACTGTGCGGCGGCGTAGTCTCCGGGATAGACGACATTCTCGCCGTCCGCAATACGAAGCAGAAGGTTGACGATGAAGTCGATCTTGAAATAAACGCAGCCATATTCATTGACTCCGCGGAGATACATTTCTCTCGCAAGCTCAATGGCTTCAGGCTTTGTAATGTCAAGACCGTACACATTGTCAAATGCAGGAGTAACACTCCCTGTCTTATCCGGAAGCAGATACGGTCGCAGCTCCTTGAAGCGGGACGAGTTTTTGTGGACAAGGCCGGGGGCGTTCCAAAGGCCAAAGCGAAGTCCAAGATTACGGCAGAACTCGGAAAGAGCGCGAATACCGTGCGGGAACCTCCTCTCGTCGTTTGTCCACCATGCGGCGAACGAGTTATCCTTCTCCCACCCGTCATCGATCTGAATAAGGTCTGCGCCGAAGCGGCACTCGTTCGCAGCAAGCTGTTTGATCTGCGTCCGGACGTGTTTTTCCGTAACGCTGTCATACATGCAGGACCACGACGACCAACCCGCCGGGCTCGGTTTCATCGGGCCGAGTTCATACCGATCGTGAAGCGTCTGCGTATATCTCTCAAAGTATTCCAAACCTCCGAGCGTATCATCCAGCGCAAGTTTTTCGAGTGCATACTCTTCTCCGGGTCTGACTGGTTTGTCCTCCATCTCAAACTGGATGCGAAGATTGTTTTTATCGGTGCGGAACTGGGTGAAGAAACGGTCGAAGGTTGTAAAGCCCGCGTTGAGATCGCCGGCCTCGCTGTGAAGAGTTATCAACTCCCGACTGCGGAACTCATGTGTTGCTTCACTCAGATTTCGGATCCCTGGAAAGGCGTTGGTGTCAATATCGTTGTCGTAGATCCACACTGGATCTGCACCGCCGACATTATTTTGCGCGAGCGGAAAATTCAGAGTAATGCGCCGCAGTGTGATCATCTTTTCCGGGACAAATGAGATTTCTATCTCGGGCAAAGCATATTTGCAAACAGAGGTAACGGTGAAATTCAGTCCGCCGAGCGAAAAGGCTCGTTTCTGTGCAGCGCTGTCGAGCGGGAGATTATACTCTCTCCCGTCTGAGGCAGTAACAATCAGATTGAAGCTAAGCATAACAATAACAGTCTCTTTCTATATAGTTGTCTGCGTTGTCTGCGAACCGGGTTGTTACGGAAAACCCAAAGTTCAGCATATACAATTTCAAAATGAGTGTTAAGCGGAAACAGCCCAAGGATCAACCGGCTCCATGCGGCACGGCTTGTCCGGTCAAAGCCGGGCGTAGCGGCCTTTGCCGTTCGCGATTTAAAAACTATATTTTCTAACAGCTTAGAAGAAAACAAAAGAGGGTGTCTCCTGCTTTCAAAGCATATTGAATTTACATTGCCATTCTGTAGAATCTTACCTAAGCGTTACAGACGGGAATCCTGCAAATCGCATTTGTTGCAAATGATTCCCTGTCGGCTTATATCTCGCCAAAGGCGTGAACCGCGGATATGCCGCCGGGCGCTGCCCGGCGCGATTATTCCAACGGACGCTGCCCACAGGAAAATTCATAGACCGTGCGTGCGGAATAGCGCTCGCCAGCCTTGAGTATGATCGAGGGGAAGCTCTCGTGATGCAGCGCATCGGGGAAGCATTGCGTCTCGAGACAGAACGCGTCGTGCGGCCTGTAGGTCACGCCGCAGCGCCCCGCACCCTCGGCGCAGGTTATCATGTTGCCGGTGTAGAGCTGTACGCCCGGACGGTCGGTGACGACGCGCAATACGCGGCCGGTCTCGTTGCAACGCGCCTCGCAGGCGAGACCGAGCTCAAAGCCTTTGTCCAGCGCAAAGTTGTGGTCGTAGCCGCCGCCGAGACGAAGCTGCTCGTCGTCGCAGCCGATACGCTCGCCGATGGCGTGGAGCTCACGGAAGTCAAACGGCGTGCCGTCTACTGGCATCCTGTCGCCCGTCGGGATGAGTCCGTCGCCGACGGGAGTTATGTGCGACGCAAATATACGCAGCTCTTGCGAGAGGATGTCGCCGTGACCGGCGAGATTGAAGTAGGTGTGGTTGGTGAGGTTAACCGGCGTGTCCGCATCGGAGCGCGCGCCGTATTCCAGCACAAATTCGTTTTTTCCTGTCACGCGGTAAACAATCTCGACCGCGAGATTTCCGGGATATCCCTCCTCGCCGTCAGGACTGAGGTAGTCGAAGCGCACTCCGTCCTCTATAATCTCACCGTTCCATATGCGCTTGTCAAAGCCGATGCGCCCGCCGTGCAGATGGTTCGGGCCGTCGTTTTTAAATAGGTCGTAGCGCTTGCCGTTCAGCGTGAACTCGGCGTTCGCAATGCGGTTGCCGACACGCCCAATCGCAGCGCCGAGATAACCCTCGCCGTTCACATAGCCTTCTATGGCGTCGTAGCCGAGCACAACCTCTCCTGGCACTCCGTCTCTGTCCGGCGCAAGTATAGACAGCACCGTGCAGCCGTAATCGCTGACGGTCACGGTGAGCCCTCCCTCGCCCCTGAGCTCGAACGCCGAAACCGGAACGCCGTTCACGCTGCCGAAATC
>CANNTZ010000013.1 GCA_947522735.1 uncultured Oscillospiraceae bacterium
CGTCGCAGCCGTCGCAGCCGTCGCAGCCGTCGCAGTCGTCGCAGTCGTCGCAGCCGTCGCAGTCGTCGCAGTCGTCGCAGTCGTCGCAGGGCGCACAGAATACCTTGAGTCCGCACGCGCCGTCGGGAGAATTGCGCGCGGTGTGGTTCTCGTATCTCGACCTTAGCCCGATGCTCAAGGGCAAAACGCGCCAGCAGTTTGCAAACGCGATAGGCGGAGCCTTTGACGAGGCCGCCGCGCTGGGGATGAATGCTGTGATTGTGCAGGTGCGCCCGTTCGGCGATGCGCTGTATCCGTCGGACTACTTCCCGTGGTCGGTCTACACCTCGGGCACGCAGGGCGTGTCGCCGGGCTTTGACCCGTTGGAGGTAATGATATCGGCGGCGCGCGCCAGAGGGCTGCGCATCGAGGCGTGGGTGAACCCCTATCGCGTCCGCACGGCTGACAACGACCCCTCAAAGCTTGCGGACGGCAACCCCGCGAAAAGGTGGATAAAGGAGGGCAGCGACGCCGCGATAGTCACCGCCAACGGCATCTATTACAATCCGGCGCGCAGCGAGGCAAGGCAGCTTATAATCGACGGCGTGTGCGAGATTGTGAAAAATTACGACGTAGACGGCATACACTTCGACGATTATTTTTACCCAAATCCGGACAGGAGCTTCGACGAAAAAGCCTATTCCGAGTATACCGCGGCGGGCGGAGCACTTTCGCTCGGCGATTGGCGGCGGGAGAATGTGGACGCGCTTGTCAGGGACGTCTATGCCGCGATAAAGAATATAAAGCCGAGCGTGGCGTTCGGAATCAGTCCGCAGGGGAATATGTCTGCAAATTATAACTCGCAGTATATCAATGTCGAGAAATGGGTGACAAATTCCGGCTACGTCGACTACATAATGCCGCAGATATACTTCGGCTTTAACAATTCGAGCTGTCCGTATACCGAGACGGTCGCAAAGTGGAACCGGCTCATCGCAAATAAAAGCATCAGGCTCTACATCGGGCTTGCGCCCTATAAAATCGGCGCGAAGGACAACTATGCCGGGAACGGCAGAAACGAGTGGCTGAACCACTCCGACATCCTCTCGCGGCAGGTTTCGACGGCGCGCGGCTACGCACACTACGGCGGGTTTGCAATGTTCCGTTACGCCTCGCTCGTCTCGCCCTCGCAGCAGACGGCGGCACAGGTGCAAAAGGAGCTTGACAACCTGAAGAGAATATTATAGCGCGGAGCCTCGCAAATATCGCTATGAAAGGCGCGGTCAGGGATGTTTAAATTTTTCAGGGACAACAGGAAGGTCGCTATAGCGCTGACGCTGGCGTTTGCACTGATGCTCGGCGGAGCGGGGCTTGCAGGTGCGTTTCTGCAACGGGACGGCGTTCAGTCGGAGCTGACGCCCTATACCTCCGTCGAAAGCGCGCCGGAGAGCAGCGCGGACTCACGGCCGGAGGAGCTGTCAGAGCCGGAAATCTCCGAGCAGCCGGAGCAATCGGAGCAGTCGGAGGAGGACGAGCCGTTCCGGCCGGTCGTCAAAAAGGACGCGCCGGATACGATGCGCGCGGTCATGCTGACGCCGGGCGAGGACTTCCTTGCGGGTGAGCTGACGCAGAAAGCGGTCAGGGACGAGGTCGATGCGGCGATAGCGAGCGCGAAAAAGCTTAAAATGAACACGCTGATCGTCGAGCTGAACTATCTCGGACACGTCATTTACCGCTCCTCCTATCTCTCCGGCGTCTCGCTGGATTTCGACGTTTTTGACTACATACTGACCGGCGCGAGGGAGGCGGGGATGTATGTCTATGCCGTGTTCGACGTGCTGAACACACAGTCTAACGGAACCGTCGTGCAGGCGCAGGCGGTCAGCAGCTCCGTGCTTGATTTGACGTTTGAGAACACGAAGGAGTTTGCCGGAAAGTATTCCGTGGACGGGATCATATTGGACGGATATCTCAACTCCACCGCCGAGCAGTCGCAGTCATATTCGGCTTATCTGAGCTGCGGCGGCGGAATGGGCTTCACGAACTACCGCTACGACGCGGCATATTCGGTGCTTCAGCGCGCGCTTGACGGAATCGCGGCGGCGGATCCGTCCGTAAACGTCGGCATCCTGACTGAGCCTGTCTGGGCGAACAGCTCCACAAATGCGGAGGGCTCCGAGACCTCGGCTGAGTTTGAGATGATGTACGACGCCTGCGCCGACGTGCGCAAATATATTTCCGAGGGCATGTTTGATTTTGTCGCAGTCAGGGCGTCGGGCTCACTGACCGACCCGGAGATCCCTTTTCTCAAGGTGATGAGCTGGTGGTCCAAGCTTGCGCGCGAGGCGGACATTCCGCTCTATGCGATACAGTTTTCCGACAACGTGGGCAGCAAGGCGCGAAAGGGCTGGGAGAAAAACGACCAGCTCGCGCAGCAGCTTGTAGAGGCAAAGGAGCTGGAGGCGTTTAGCGGCAGCATCTTCAACTCGCTGACGAGCCTTGTAAGCAACAAGAAGAGCACCGAAAAGCTGCTGGAATTTTTTGACAGCGGGAAGGTGTCCGAGGAGTTCATCCTGAAGGAGCTTGAGATCAGCAAGCCGCAGAAGAAAACCTTTGAAACCTCCGACAAGACCATTACCTTCAACGGCGCATCCGATCCGAGCGAGGAGGTGCTCGTCAACGGCGAAAGGGTCAAGCGCGACGTGAACGGCGCTTTCTCGCTTACGATGGAGCTGAGCCCAGGACTGAACGAATTTACATTCACCCACCGCGGAAAGACGATATCGTATAAAATCACGCGCAGCATCGTGATAATCAAGGATATCCAGCCGACAGGCAACATCACCGTGGACGGGGGCATGAAGATCGAGGTCAGCGCGATAGCCTACGAGGACTCGATCGTGACGGCGACGCTCAACGGCCAGTCGATAACCCTCACGCCTGAGGAGACGCAAGAGGACGAATCACTGCGCGACACCACGTATGTAAAATATACCGGAGTGTTCACCGCTCCGGCGGCGGGCAGCGCCCAGAAAAGCCTCGGCAACATCGTCATCAAGGCGAAAAACGCCGGACAGGTCGATACAAAGCAGGGCGCGGCAGTGACGGTCAATAAAAAGGCGGTCATTGTTGAGGGCGACGGCAACGTAGTGGAGGTCGTGGCCGACTACTGCGAGACCTATCCCGCAAACACCCTTGACAGCTCTCACGAGCCGAGCTGCTATCCGTTGGCAAAGGGCACGCGCGACTACGTCTCCGGCGATCCCGTCGTCTACAAGGACGGCAGCAAGACCTATACCTATTATGTGCTGCAATCGGGCCAGCGCGTCGCGGCATCCGACGTGGTGAAGCTGGACAGGTCTGCCTCTCTCGGCGGCAACGCGATAAAGTCGTTGACCGTCGCGAGCGACGCCCGCTTTACCAGAGTAATCCTCGACACGGAGCAGCCGGTTGCGTATAAATTCAATTACGGCAAAAACGGCGTGACCATCGATTTCAAATACACCGAAAGCGTCCCGGAATCGCTGAACAGGCTCACTCAAAATCCGCTGTTCTCGGCGGCCACGTGGTCCGGAACGACGTTGACGTTGAGCTTCAACACCGCCAACGGCTTCCTCGGCTATACAGCCTATTACGAATCCGGCAAGCTCGTATTCCGCTTCACAAACCCGTCCGCAGCCGGCATAGCCGGTTCGGTGATAGTAATTGACCCCGGTCACAGCTCGGTCGATCCCGGCGCTCTCGGCTTCCTCGACGACTATCCCGAGCAGGTCATCAACCAGATGGTCTGCAAAAAGCTCAAGCAGGAGCTGAGCTATCGCGGCGCGAACGTCTATATGATCGATACGCAGGGCGGCAAGACCTCGCTCGAAACGAGAGTCAGCTACGCCTCGTCGGTGAGTCCTCAGGTGTTCGTCAGCGTCCACTGCAACTCCGCCTCCAACGCGAACGCAACCGGTACGGAGGCGTGGTATTACAACGCTTTCTCGGCAAGCCTTGCGCGGAAAGTCTCCGCGCACGTCTCGGCGAGCTATTCGGTGCACAACCGCGGCGGCAAATACGGCTACTTCTATGTGACGCGCTATCCGATGTTCCCGGCGACGCTCGCCGAGCTCGGCTTCGTCACCAACAACAGCGATTACTACAGGCTGCTGCGCGAGGACGTGCAGTATGCGATATCCTCCGCCATCGCAGACGCCATAGCAGAATATCTGAGCTCGGTCTGCTACGGCTACGCCGGGCGTACAGGCACGGAGTCCACAGCCGGCGGACAGCAGTATCAGGAGCCGCAGTCGTCTCAGGAGTCCCAACAGTCCCAGAGCTCCCAGCAATCGCAGACGGAGACGCAGCTCGAGGGTATCGAGATCGATTATTCGGAGCTTTCGATGCGTGCCGGGGATTCCGTCAGGCTCGTCGCAACGCTCAGGCCCGATCCCACGCTCGACGTGCCGGTCGTCTGGTCGTCCAGCGCGCCGGACGTCGTCGGCGTTGCTCAGGACGGCACGCTGACGGCCTACAAGGAGGGCGAGGCGACAGTCACGGTGACAGCAATGCAAGGCGGAATAGCGTTCACCGCAAAGTGCACGGTGAGCGTGTCTGCAAAAAAATAGAAAGCAGCGTCTATGCATAAAAACAACGGCTCGTCACAGTAAAATGACGAGCCGTTGTGGGCGGATGAAAGCCTCAGATGTACATTGCAAGCTTCTGGAGGTTCTTCTCCTTGGTTGCCTTCATGATGAGGAACCAGTCGACGATCGCCCAGATGCCGCAGCCGCCAAGCGTGAGCAGCTTGCCGATTCCCAGACCGATATCTCCGATAAGGAAGCGGTCAATGCCAAGCTCACCGAGGAAGATGGAGAGTATCAGCGAAACGGTCGGATCCTTGTATCCGAGAGCGGAGATTATCGGATATTTGTCGTCGCTGACGGCGAGAAGACGCTCACGAATGCTGTAGAGCTGCTCCTCCGGGAAATACTTTCCATTTGTTGCCATAAACATATCCACTTTTTGACTATCCATATATCAGCCCTCCTTTTCTTGTTATTATGATACACCTTTTTTTCCGTTATGGCAAGAGCATTCGCGCTGATTATATGTAAATAATATGAAAAATATTAGATTTCTCATAATAAACTCTATTTCACGGGAGGATAGCCATGTTAAACGAGAACCTGCTGTACTCTGAACGTCCCGGAAGCGAATGGAAAAACGGCATACCCATCGGAAACGGGCGGGTGGCCGGGATGATATACGGAGAGCTGGACGAACGCATCGCACTCAACCACGAGCTGCTCTACCGCGGTGAAAACACGCTGCGCGAGGTCGAGGCGGTTCCGCCCGAGAAGCTCAAGGAGGTGCGCGAGCTGCTGCTCGCCGGAAGGTATCACGAGGGCACGCTGCTTGGCAACGAGCTGTTTGCCGGAAAGGGCGGCATATCGGGCGAGCCGGGCCGGGTGGATCCGTATCAGCCCGCCGGAGATATCATAATCGACACCGGGGACCGCTCTCCGTCCGCATATTACCGTGCGCTTGATCTGGATCGCGCGCTGTTCCGCTCGGAATACGTCAGCGGGAAGGGGCGCGTCTCGCGGCGCTGCTTCGCAGCCTTCGGCGAGGAGGGCTGTATCTGCTATGAATACGTTTCGTCGTGTCCGTCCGTGCTGCGCGTTAGCTATGAGCGCCCTCAGGACGAGGGCTGCTCCGTGAGGGTGCTGCCGGCTGCGGACGGCTTTGCCGTTTACGGTGAATTTGAGGGCGATTCGCACTTTGCCGTTAACCTTTCGCTGCGCGAATGTGACGGCGATAGCCGCTTTGAGGACGGTGCGCTCATAATAACCGCGGCGACGCGTGCGGTGATATACATAAACCTCGGAGCGGGAGACAAGAGCTCCGACGTGCGCTCCGAGGCGGGCCGCCTCCCGGACGCCGGCTTTGACGGTCTGCTCGCCGCGCATATCGCCGCCTATCGCGAGCGCTACGCCGACAGCGGGATAACCGTCGAAGCGGAGCGCTGCCGGCTTCCGCTGGAAAAGCGTTTGGAGCGCCTGCGTGCAGGAGAGCCGGACGTCACGCTGCCGCTGCTGTGGTACAATTTTGCAAAATATCTGCTGCTCTCCTCCTGCGGAAGGCTGCCGCCGAACCTGCAGGGCAAATGGAATGCCGAGATTGCACCGCCATGGGCTTGCGACTATCACTTCGACGTGAATTTGCAGATGTGCTATTGGTTTGCCGAGGCGGCGGGGCTTGGCTGCTGCGCCGGGTCGCTGTTCGCGTTGTGCGAAAGGTTTGTGCCGAGCGCGAGAGAGGCGGCGAAGCGGCTTTACGGCTGCGGCGGAATACTGTTTCCGATACAGAGCGACGCGCACGGGCGCTCGACGCCGGAAAGCTACGGTTGGGCGGTCTGGACCGGCGCTGCGGCATGGATCGGGCTCCACTTCTGGGAGCGCTGGGAATATTCACGCGACAAGAAGTTCCTGGCCGAACACGCCTATCCGTTTTTGAAGGCGGTCGCAGAGTTTTACGCGGATTATCTGATAGAGGTTGACGGCGCGATGCAGCTTGTGCCGTCGCAATCGCCGGAAAACCGGTTTGGCGGCGAAACTCTGCCGGTATCGCTGTGCGTGTCGTCGGCGATGGACGTGCAGCTATGCGAGATCACGTTGGCGCACGCCTCCGAGGCGGCGGCTATACTGGCTTGCGACCTGGATGAACGTCTGCGCTGGGATGAGCTGCGCCGCAATCTGCCGGGACTTGGCGTGGGCAGCCGCGGACAGCTGCTGGAATGGAACGCCGAATTTCCGGAGGACGAGCCGGGACACAGGCATTATTCGCACCTTATCGGCGTCTATCCGGGAGAGGTCATCAACTGCCGCGATACGCCGGAGCTGTTTGACGCGGCCAGAGTCTCGCTGAGCGAGCGCCTTTCCCACGGCGGAGGGCACACCGGCTGGAGCCGTTCCTGGACTGCCTGCCTGCTGGCGCGCTTCGGCGACGCCGAGGGCGCGTGGGGACACCTCAACGTGCTGATACGCGATTTTGCAACCGATTCGCTGCTCGACCTGCATCCGCCGCGCATATTCCAGATCGACGGCAACTTTGGAGGCGCGGCTGCGGTGACGGAGCTGCTCCTGTGCAGCCGGCGCAGCGGCTTCACACTGCTTCCGGCGCTGCCCGAGGCATGGCGAGGAGGCGGCTGCGTGCGCAGGCTGCGCGTCAAGAACGGCTTTGAGGTCTCGTTCGAGTGGCGCGACGGCGCGGTGATATCGCTCAAAATACATGCGAACGTATCAGGCGTATGCGAATTTGAGGGCGCGGGGGCGTCGCCGCTGCGCGTTTATCCGGACGGCGGAGCGGGATTTGCCATAGAGCCGTCGGGCAAGGTGTTCCGCTTCAACGCCGTTGCGGGCGAAACTTACCGTATCTCTTTTGCCCCCATGCACCGCGCGGAGGGCAGCTTAGGTTATTGATTCCATAAAGCTATTTCCCGCGGCGTGGGCGCCGTCCTCCTTTCCGCCGCGCCGCCCGTCGGCGGGAAGCGCATGCCGGAAGGAGAGAAAAACGAGCGCGGTGAGATTAGGTATGGCCATCAGGCCGTTGAAGGCGTCGGCGGCAACCCAGATGAAGCCCGGCTCCGTCACCGCGCCGAAAGCGGCGGCTGCCGAAAAAACCAGCTTGAATATTATAACCGCGCAACGCCGCAGTGCGCCGTCCGGTACAAGATAGGCTATGCTCATCTCGCCGTAATATGCCCAGCCGAACATTGACGGGAGCGCGAAGCAGAGCATCGAGACCGCAACAAAGAGCGCGCCGAAGCGCCCGAACGACGCCGAAAACGCCGCGGAGGTCAATATTACGCCGTCGGCATGGCAGTCCGGGCGCGCGGTGAGTATCACCAGCGCCGTCAGCGTCGTCACGACGAAGGTGTCGAGGAAAACCTCGAAGATCCCGAGCATTCCCTGCTTTTCCGGGTCGCGCTCTGCCGAGGCCGCATGCGCTATCGCTGACGAGCCCAGCCCAGCCTCGTTGGTATAGACCCCGCGCGCAAGGCCGTACCGCATTGCCCTCGCTATCCCGTACCCCGCCGCGCCGCCGCCTACCGCGCGAAGGGTGAACGCGCCGCGGAGGATATCCGCAAAGGCGCCCGGGAGCGCGCGGATGTTGACAGCCACCGCCGCCAGCGAAAAGAGAATATACAGCGCCGAGAGAGCGGGAATCAGCCGCTCCGTGAGCGCGCCTGTCCGTTTTATTCCGCCGAGTATCACTGCGAGACAGACGCCGCCCATCACCGCCCCGGTCAGCCAGCGCGGCACGCCGAATCCGGCAAATGCCGCCGCCACCTCTCCGGAGGGCGTCATGCTGCCGACGCCGAAGCAGGCGAGCAGGCACAGCGCCGCATAAAGCGCCGCCAGCCCGCGGCACCCAAGCCCGCGGCGTATGTATTGCATCGGGCCGCCTGAGTTGCCTTCTGGCGTCTCGTCGCGGTATATCACTGCAAAGAACGCCTCCGCAAACTTTGTCATCAGGCCGAGAAACGCGCTCGCCCACATCCAGAATATCGCTCCGGGGCCTCCGGCGGTCAGCGCCGTCGCGACGCCCGCGATGTTTCCCACGCCCATCGTCCCCGCAAGCGCTGTAGAGAGCGCCTGAAACGGCGATATCGCGCCGTTTTTTTCACGCGCACGCCGCTCAAAAAGCCCGCCGAGCGCCGCTCGTAGCACCTGAGGAAACCGCCGCACCTGAAAAAATCGCGACTTAACGCTCAGCAGCAGTCCTGTGCCGAGATAGAACGCCAGCATCCCCGGTCCCCAGACAAATCCGTTCACCCATTCGATCACCGAAGCTATCATGCGCATGTCCTCCGCAAAAATATCCGCTCTATAGATATGCCGAGCGACGCACGATGATTCACGGACACGCCCGCAGCTTTGACTGTGCGGCGGAATTTTTTTTGCGCAGAAAGAGCATAAACAGGTTAAAATTCTGTAAATAAAAGTTGAAAACGCCTCCAAAAAGACGATTTTGGTTGACGTTTAAGCGAGATTGGAGTAAAATATATTATTGAGGAAATATATAAAGGCGCCTCCCGGGAGAAAAACGCCCGCCGCGGACGGTCGGTTTTTGAGGGGAAACGCCGGATCAGGAGATGTTTTTTAATGATACAGATCGCTCCATCGCTGCTTGCGTCGGACTTTGCACGACTTGGAGAGGAGGCCGCGGCAATGGACGCCGCCGGCGCCGAAATGCTTCATATAGATATCATGGACGGTCATTTTGTGCCGAACATCTCGATTGGCTACTGTGTCGTCAAGTGCATCCGCCCGTCGAGCAAGGCCGTTTTTGACGTTCATCTCATGATATCCGATCCCGTAAAATACGCGCCGGAGTTTGTCAAGGCAGGCGCGGATATCATCACTTTTCACCTTGAAGCCGTCGAGGACGTTGAGGGCGCCATCAACGCTCTGCGCGCGCTCGGCGTCAGGGTCGGCATATCGATAAAGCCAAAGACTCCCGCGAGCGCCGTGCTCAAATATCTGCACATGGTCGATCTTGTGCTTGTCATGACCGTCGAGCCGGGCTTTGGCGGACAGAAGTTCATGGCGGACATGATGCCGAAGCTGCGCGAGATATCCGAATACTGCAAGGCGAACGGCCTTTCCCCGTTGATCGAGGTGGACGGGGGGATCGACGAAAGGACGGCTGCCGAGACCGTGAGGAACGGCGCGAACCTGTTGGTTGCCGGCTCCTCGCTCTATTCGAAAAAGGATTACAGTGAGGCGGTTGCCCGTCTCCGCGAGGCTGCGAACGCGGCACTCTGAATCTGCAAAATCCAATAGCAATTGGAGGCTGACATGGCGTTATTTTCAAAAGGGATCGTGCTTGAGCAGCATAAGGAGCCGGCGCTTGGCCGCGAATTTATCTCGCTCATAGACGAGGAGAAGGCAGCGCTTACCTTCACTCCGCCGGAGTTTGGGGAGGAGCCGAGCCTTGAACAGCTCATAACCATAGCCGAACGCGCGATGATAATCGACGAGCGTGACGGGCGCCCGCTCTCGGAAAAGCTGGTAGCCGCGAGCAAAAAGCAGCTATTCGCCGTTGTCGCGGACGCGGTGGACGACGAGCCTTACGTTTCGAGCCAGCTCGGCGTCGTGCTGCACAGCCGGGAAAAGGTCGCCTATGCGCTGCGGCTTTGCGCAAACGCGCTCGGCATAAGAAAATACTGCATACTCATCTACAAAAACATAACCGACGTGACAATCCGTCTGCCCAGCCGCATTGCCTCGGTCAAGGTTCTGCGGATATTCGGCAAATATCCGGCGGAGAACCGCGCAGAGAACCTCTTCGGATCCTCACAGCGCAAGCTGATAATCGGAGCGGGCGCGCTGCTGCATCTCTATAGGGCGGTCAAGGAATCGCGTGTGCAGACCACCTGCTTTGTCACCGTCGCGGGAAACTGCGTCTCGAATGCGCGCAACGTCGAGGTGACGATAGGTAAAACGGCGGGCGAGGTGCTTGAGCTGTGCGGTTTGGCGCTCGACCCGACGAGAATAGTGCTCGGAGGCTCGATGACAGGACGGAGCATAACAGATCTTGACGAGCCGGTCGGCGTCACGACGCGCGCGGTGCTCGCCTTTGAGGATGCGAGCGTCCGCCGCAAATATCACTGCATCGGCTGCGGCCAATGCGTAGACGCCTGTCCGCAGGGCCTTGCGCCGTCGCTGATATATCGCTACGTCACCTCCGGACGCTACGACGGTGTGGAGGTGCTGGATTCCACACAGTGCATTGAGTGCGGCATCTGCACATACATATGCCCCTCTGAGCTGGCGGTCTCCGCGCAGGTGGCGCGCGCCAAGCGATACTTTCTCTCCACCGAGCAGCAACGCTATCTTGAAAACGAGAAGCTGCGCCAGAGCAGCAGGGAAGCATGGCAGGAGGCCGCGCAGGACTTTTCCGCCGCTGCTGCGCGCGTTGGAGCGGCCGTGTCCGGAGCAGCGAGGAGGCTGTTCGGAAGGCGGGAGCGTGGAGAGAAAAGCTCCGAAGCTCCCAAAAAGGAAAAAGTATCCAGCGGCTCTGAATAAGAAGCCTCAGGCGCACAATTCTCCCGAAAGGCACGGTTTTGATTATGCTGAAAAAACTACGACAGGGCGACGCTCCGCATATGCGCAGCAGCGAAACCAGCACCAATATCATGCTCGACGCGATAATAGCGCTGCTCCCGCTCTATGTCATGGCGTACGTCTATTACGGTCCGCGCGCGCTGATCCTCGGCGCGGTTGGACTGGTGTTCTCGCTGGCGACGGGATATCTCTGCAACCTGCTTACCGACCGCCGCGCCAACCTCTCCGACTTCTCGGCGGCTGTCACCGGACTCATCCTGCCGCTGATAATGCCCGCCTCGGTTCCGTATTATGTTGTCGCCACGGCTGCGGTGTTTGCGGTTATGGTCGTCAAGTTCCCGTTCGGCGGCACCGGCTACAACCTGTTCAATCCGGCTGCCGCGGGCTTTGCCTTTGTGTCGGTCTGCTGGTCCGATAAGGTATTTACCTATCCTGTGCCGATGCAGCGTCTGCCGCTCGGCATAGTTATCGAGGACGGCGCAATAGCCTATTCCACCAGCATCTCCCAGACGCTTGCCTCCGGCTTCGTCCCAGAGCTTGACCGCATCGACCTTATCATGGGCGACTTCGCCGGAGCGATGGGCATGACGAACGTGCTCGTGCTGCTCGCCTGCGGATTGTATCTCATACTGCGCAGGAAGATACACTGGACAATGCCGCTGACGTTCTTCATCACCGTCTCGGCGTTCATCTTTCTCTTCCCGCGAACCGACGCCGCATTCACACGGAACCTTGTCTATGAGCTGTGCGGCAGCGCGGTGGTGTTCGGAGGCATATTCATGCTCAGCGACCCCGTTACGATGCCGAAACGTACCTCGGCGAAGATATTCTACGCCTTTTTCGCCGCGATACTAACCATGCTGTTCCAATACTACGGCGCGTTTGATCAGGGCGCTCCCTTTGCCATAATTATCATCAATATCTTCGCACCCCTCCTCGACAGGGCAAGCGAGATCATACTCCAGAAGATAAGGAGGATGCGTCTTGAAAGAGAAAAACGCGCCCGCGCCGATTTCTGAGAACGCGCGCTCATTCGGACGCGCGGCCTCCGCGCTGTTCCGACGCAACCCAATACTCACCGCCGGTATACTTATAGGGCCGGTTGTCGCCGCCGCAGTCAACCTCAAGGCCGCCGTTGCGCTGTCGATAGCGGTGTTCGTCATGGTTCTGCCCGCAGTCGTCGTCGCCAGACTCCTGTGGGATCGCCTGCCAGACTGGGTCACGGCTATAATCAGCGTGCTGATTTCGTCGGCGCTGGCCTTTCTCGCCTACCGCCTTATCAGCCCGATTTCACCGCTCATCTTCGATATCGTCGGCATATACATTCCGGTGCTCATCATTGCGCCGGTGTCGATCCTCGGCCCCGGACACGACCATTTCGCCTCTAAAAGCCGCCTGTGGAGCATTGCGGAGCTTGTTTTTCTTGGACTTGGCTTCGCTGCGGTTGCCTGCCTTGTCGGGGTCATCCGCGAGCTGCTTTCCAATTTCTCTGTCTGGGGGATACCGCTCGGACATCCCGCCAATATTTCTGCGGCGACCACCGTATTTGCCGGGTTTATACTTCTGGGCTTTATCGCGGCGCTGTTCCGCGCCCTTGCGATGATCGAGAAGCGCATACGGCTCTGGTGCAGGCACCGCAACGACGAGAAAGCGGCGCGCCGTCTCGCCGCAGCCGCAGCGTCGCTGCAAGCCGCGAGCGATTCCGGCGAAAAGGACGACGCCGTGCAGGAGGAGGGTGCTCATGATTAAGCTGCTGCTTGTAATGCTGTGGGCCGCGACAGTTGAAAACGCGGTATTCACCCGGGCGCTCGGAAGCAGCCAGCTTCTGATAGAAACCGGAAAGCCGCGCGGCATGTTCGGGCTTTCGGCGATGCTCACCTTCATGATGACCGTTTCGGCGCTGCTCTGCACGCCTGTCACCGCCCTTGCCGACCTCATCTTCACCAACGCCTATATTGGCCGACCCGTCGCGATGACCGTCGCAATAGCCGCGGTATATGCGCTTATCTGTCTGCTGCTCTGGTTCGTCAGTCCGCGCACCTATCGCCGCGTCGCCTCGCGTCTCGCCTTTGCCTCCTTCAACGGCGCGCTGCTCGGCTGCGTGCTTATAATGCAGGACCGCGGATACGACCTCGTCGAGCAGCTCGGCTACGCCATAGGCGGCGCCGCCGGATTCATTCTCGCGATAGTCATTGTGCGCGAGGGCGAACGCCGCATCGCGATAAGCCGCGTGCCGAAGGTGTTCCGCGGTTATCCCGCAACACTCATATATATCGGGCTTGTTTCGCTCGCCGTATTCAGCCTGCTCGGCCACAAGCTGCCAACCTAAGGGGAACTCAAAGTGAAAATCCGCCGCAGAGTAAATTCGCAACCCAAAATCAGGAGATATCGAAAGATATACCATAAAACCTCGCTAAAGCCGCTGTGGACGATTGTGTTCATCCTCGGCCTTGGCATTGTATTCTTTTTAAGCTGGAGCCTCTATCAACCGATCATCGACTTTTTTTCCGGCAATATGGAGACCTCACGCTCCTCCGGGGACGAAGTGTCCTCGCGTCCGGAGCAGCCGTCCTCCCGTCCCGAGCCGGAATCGCAGCCGCAGCACTCCGGCGATACGCAGGAGGATGCGCTCCGCGCCATATATATGCCGGTGGAGACGCTCTATGACGGGGACGCACTGGACGAATTTTTGCAGATGATGTCCGCGAACAACCTCAACTGTATCCTTCTTGAGCTCAAAACGCCGGAGGGATATCTCATCTATACCTCCTCCGTTCCCGGCGCTCCGATTTTGGAGGGGGCAATCTCCAACCTGCCGGATACAGTCGGTCTGCTTCGGGCGCGCGGCTACAGCGTCATTGCCAGCATCCGCGTTTTCCGCGACGCTGCGGGCTCGCGAAGCGATTACGACAAGGCGATACACTATCTCGATTCGAACCTGTTCTGGCTGGACGATTCCAAGGACAACGGCGGAAAGACGTGGCTCAATCCCTGCTCGCCCAGGGCGCGCGGTTATATCGTCGATATCGCCGTTGAGGCGGCGCGTATGGGGGTAGACGCGGTCGTATTCTCAGATGTCCGATTCCCCGGCAGGCTCGGCGCAGCCTACGCCGACTACGGCGCCGAGGTGAACGAGGACAACAAGGCGGACTATCTCTCGACGTTTGTCAGCGAGGCGCTGGAGGCGCTGGACGACTATGGAGTGAAGGTCTACTTCAGCTCTCCGGCGGGAGATTCCATCTCCGGCGATACTTTCCCATACGGTGCAAAGCCGGCTGCAATCGCAAAAGGCGGCTATGCGCCCACGCTCTATCCCTCCGAATTTGACGCGAGCCGCTCAGTCTATGACGCCGTCACGACGCAGCTCAAGAAGCTTGGCGATTATATCGACCCCGAAGATGCGGACGCGCTTGATTTCCTGCCGTTTCTCCAGGCGTTCGGCGGCTACTCCGGCGACGACATCGCGCAACAGATAGCGGCTCTTTCCGACCGAGGCTTTTACAGCTATATCCTCTATTCCGACGAGGGCTATCCGCTCGCAGGGTGATACGCCGCGGGCGGGTCGTCTCTCATCCGGCGCGCTGTTTTTGATGGTCGAGCCCGTGCTCCGAGGTCATTTTATCTCACCGTGAAAAAATATACCGGTATATCGGTTTGATTTCGCAAAAAAACTCTTGACTTTTCGCGCAACACATGTTAAGATAATATACGTTCTGAGTAACCGGCTGTAAAACGTGGAGAGGTGTCCGAGCGGTTTATGGAGCTGGTCTTGAAAACCAGTGACTCGATGAGAGCCGCGGGTTCGAATCCCGCCCTCTCCGCCATCGTTTTGATGATCGTGTCGCAAAAATTCAATAGCTTTAGTGTAACGCTACCATGGAGAAGTACTCAAGTTGGTGACGAGGCGCCCCTGCTAAGGGCGTAGGTCGGGAAACCGGCGCGAGGGTTCGAGTCCCTCCTTCTCCGCCATAATGCCACCGTAATTTTGATAGAATTGCGGTGGCATTTTTCTGCTAAATATGTTATACTGAGTTCGGCAAATTTGAATTTTACCGGTCCATCAAGCTACAGGGAGGAACCATGGTTTATTACAATGATAACGAGCTGATGATCCGCAATATGGAAGAAGCAGATGCCCAAGTTTTAACCGATGGAGAGCTTGCGCAGGGCTGGAATGCGGATATCTCCAAATATCTGACAAGACTAAAGGATCAGTCTGAGGGAAAATGTATTTCACTGACTGCTGTATATAAAGGGCTTCCCGCCGGGTATGTTAACGTCTACATGACAGGTCTGGGTGGTGCGTTCAAAGGAAAAGGACTGCCGGAGATTGTTGATTTCGGTGTATTGGAAAAATACCGGAGGAAGGGAATCGGCAGCAAGCTGATGGATGTTGCCGAACGGATTGCGGGGCAATATGCCGATATAGTCTGGCTTGGCGTCGGCCTTCACCGCGGCTATGGAAGCGCGCAACGAATGTATGTAAAACGAGGCTATATCCCTGACGGAACCGGCGTCTGGTATCGGGATAAACCTTGTGAGCAAGGAGAAACAGGAATCGCAAACGATGATGATCTCGTTCTTTTCCTCTCTAAGAGATTAGAACGATAGGGCGGAGATTAGTTGCACAGCTTCCGGCTTGCCGCGGAGCATGTGTGAGTTATCAAAAACAATGTGCCCCTAAGTCAAAAGCTGCACCCCTTAAAAGGCTTCTATTAAAATTAGAGTTTTTACCCGGCCGTTTTATTTACATGTGAAGCTCCTGAAGCGTATTCTTCAGAAATTCAGGTGCAAATTGTCCGGGCGGTTTTTTCTGAAGCCGAAAGAGACTGGTTTTCCTTCGCAAAGCTAATAACAGCTCACAAGGAAACAATTGCTTGATCCGATGAGTTCAGATGCAGCTTGAGCTGTCGTCGGTTCTGGCTGACTACGCCGTATTTGCTTAAATAAAGCAAGAGAGCCCCTTCGGACTCCCTTGCTTTTTGTATTTGATTTTTCAAGTTTATTTTATGAGTCCGCTTTCCTTTAGCAGTATCTCAACATCTGTGCCCTGAAGCTTCTTCATCACAACCTTGAGAAGCTCCTTTTCCTTGAAGGAGAGCTTGATATCCGTTATCGGCTTCTTGTCTATGGCATAGTAGCATGCGCGTAGAAGCTCGCGCACATCGTATTTGCTTCCCCAGACCTCAGGTACGCCGCGGTCGATATCAAGCAACGTGTAAACGGATTCCATGCCTGTTCTCATGGAATATTCCGTTGTGAAAATAGTATCGCGGGGCGTCTCGGCAAACTGACCGATGAAAGCAAAGTTTACCGCGCCGTCCGGCACAACCTTCGGGCGGTCGGATTCCTTTCTCGGTTGGAAGAACGCGTTGATATAAGGCATATAGCAGGTCGTTGTGTTGCAGGCGTCCTTTGCCAGCGCATCAATTCTTTCCGCAGGCACGCCGATGTGATAGAGCCACTCGCGGCAAACCTCTTCGCCAGTACAATCGCGCATGGCTTTCTTTACATAGTTGCCCTCCTTGCCTGTATTGAGGGAGTACAGCCATACGAGAACCAGGTTTTTATCCTGAGCTTTGAACTGTGGCTGACGGTTTATCGTCCATGAGAGATACCAGTTGTCGGTGCTGTCCTTGACCGTAACGATTCCGCCGGTTGTAACCCTGCCCGCACGCGGGTCACGCTTGCAGATATCCATAATGTGACCGATGATCTCTTCATCCGAGGTTGCAACGGTTGCGCTCATCCAGTTCGTGGCGTTCACATCGCCGCAGAATTTGTCGGGGTTGCCGTACTCGCCGTTTTCTGCCTGCGCCGCAATAGCCTTCCACATATCCCACGACTCGCCGAAGCCGTTTCTGATGCCCGACAAGTCGGGTGCGTGGGTCTGGTCACCGTAGCAGGAGGTGTCTGTGCAGCAGCCGTTTGTGATGAATACGAGGTCGTCCTCGATGAGGTCGATGGTCTCTTCCTTGCCGTCCTTGACGTATACAATCTGCTTTGCAAGCTTCTTGCCGCCCTCGGCTTCGAGGATAACATTCTTTACATCCATGCCGTATTCTATACGAACGCCATGAGCCTCAAGATACCTGACAAGAGGCAGTATCATGCTCTCATACTGATTATATTTTGTGAAGCGCAGTGCGCTGAAATCCGGAAGCCCGTCTATATGATGAACATAGCGGCAGAGATAACGCTTCATTTCAAGTGCGCTTGACCAACGCTGGAAGGCAAACATCGTCTGCCAATAGAGCCAGAAGTTCGTGCTCCAGAAGCTGTCGGGAAGCACTTCCGAGATTTTCTTGTCCTCAAGATCCTTTTCTGGCGTGAGAAAGAGCTTTGACAGAGCCATTGCCGACTCCTTGTCAAGCTCAAACCTCTTGTCGGTGTGGGCGTCCTCGCCGCAATTGACAGTCGCACGGCAGAGGGAGTAGTTCGGGTCGTGCTTGTTGAGCCAGTAATATTCGTCAAGTACAGACACACCGGGCGTCTCTATCGACGGAACATCGCGGAATGTGTCCCACATTACCTCGAAATGGTTATCCATCTCGCGGCCGCCGCGCATATAGAAGCCCTTCGTTATGTCCTTGCGTCCATCGCAGCTTCCTCCGGCAAGCTCCAGCTTTTCGAGAAGGTGGATATGCTCGCCCTTCATCTGTCCGTCGCGGACAAGATAGAATGCTGCCGTGAGTCCGGCAAGTCCGGTGCCTATGATGTAAGCCGATTTTTTGTCGACATCCTTCGGCTTCTCGGGATGTGCGAACGCCTCGTAGGTTCCTGCTGAGTAATACATGGAAAAGCCTCCTGTAATTTATTTTCTGACGCTATTGTACCTGCTTTTCCGCCTTTTTTCAATAAACAGAAGGAGCGCTGTGATAAATGATTTATCACAGCGCTCTTATGTGTAAAAATTTTTATCATACCGGCGTTTTTGATAAAAGATCAGAGCTTAAAGCGCTCCAGCACCTCAGAAACGGAGTCCGTTATCATTATCGCAAGACGATCGACAAGCTGCTTCGGGTCTGCCTTCATATCATCCTTTATCCAGTCGAGCATTATTCCAATGAAAACGTATGAATATACCCGCGCGATAAACTCCTTGTCCTCCTCGCGCACGGTCAGCCCCGTCGACTGCTCTTCTATGACGCCCATAATGAGGTGGTTGGTCAGGGGCTTCAGATATTTTTCCACCTGCTCTCGGTCGACACAGTGGTAGACATTCATAATGAAGGGCTTGTTCGCAAGCACAGCCTCAAAGATGTTGAGAAGCCCCTCCTGCCAGGTGTCGTGCGTTTTCTTTTCCTCCAGCGCCTTTCGCGCATCCTCAAGACACGACCACTCAACGAGATCATAAATATCCTTGAAATGATAATAGAAGGTCATGCGGTTTATGCCGCAATCCTCGGCGATATCGTTTATCGTTATCTTTGTAAGAGGCTTTTTGAGCAGGAGGTTTTTCAGCGATTGTTCAAGCGCCCTTTTTGTAATCTGCGACATTTTTACCTCCGAAAAAGCAAATTTTTCATAGCCCTCAGATGCCGCTTTTACCAGATTATATCATATTTTCATGCGCTTTTCAACCGCAAGGTTTTTATTTTTAGCGGTGTAAACGGATAGACGGCGAATACCGCATCCGCATCACAATTTCGGATTATCGCAAGATTCGTAGTAAAAACAAAGCTTTTCCTTTTCCACCAGCAGCCGCAGCGTTTCGGCCTCCTCCGCGCAGTCTGCGTGCGCGATATAAATGCACTGCTTCTCCGGATCAATAATAGACTCCTTCAAAAGCGAAACGATCTCCTGTATCGAGGTCTGACGCCCCTTAACCTTTTTTATCGGTGTCTGATAGCCGTTCTTATCGGAAATGATGATCGGCTTCACACCGAACAGGTTGCCGAAAAACGCCGCCGAGGCCTTGACGCGGCCCGCACGCTTGAGGGCGTCGAGGCTGTGAACCGTGCAATATTCGTTCACGAGGTTGCGCTCTACCGTGATCCGGTCGGCAACAGCCTGTGCGTCAAGCCCTGCGTCGCGGTATTCCGCCGCGCGCACGGAGAGCATACCCTCTCCCATACAGGCGTTGAGCGAATCGATGCAGAATATTTTTGCTTCCGGGAAGCGCTCCAACAGCTTTTTTGCCACAACCGCTCCGGTATTTACCGAGCCGGACTGCTTGAGCGAGCATCCGATATAGACGATGTCCTTTTCCTCCTCCAGATATTTGCGGAAGATCCGATCAAATTCCTCGGTCGGAACCTGTGCCGTCAATATCCGGTTGCCGGCTCTCATCGTATCGTAAAGCTCTTTGGGCGTATAGTATTCAAAATCAAGGCTTGCCCACTGCTCATTCCCGTTCCAAATCGTTTTCATGCGCGCATAATCGATGCCGTAACGCGTGCGGATCGATCGATCAATATCGGCGCAGGAATCGGTGATGATCTGAAATTGTCTCATTACAGATGCCCCCTCAAACTCGTTGCTTTTTTTTTCAGTATACCCGTGCGCGAAAAATGTCGCAACGGGCAGAAGCGCGGTTTTGTAGTGTTTTGGGACAAAACTCAATAAATGTGGCATTTTTGGACAAAGCCCGGTAAGTGTGGCATTTTATAACATACGCCTGCGTTTGTCCGTTTAAAAGGGACAAAAAGCCTGCTATACTTTATTGTGTAAAATTTCGAGTTGGCGAAGAGGGTGTTTTCGTGCGTTCAGTTGCACCAATGAGAATCGCAAAAATCGGATATCTTGCAATGTCGAGCCTTTTGTGCCTGACAGGAATCCTTTTGATCCTTTTTCCGGACATCTCCATAAAATTGGCGGGCATATTCGCCGGTATCGTCATGTGCGTGTTCGGTACGATCAAATTGGTTGGCTTTTTTTCAAAGGATTTATTTCGACTGGCCTTTGAAAATGATTTGGCCTCCGGCATTCTGATGCTTGCGCTCGGGGTCAGCCTGTTTCTTCATACAGAGCGCACGCTGTCGTTTCTGTGTATCGTCATTGGGATTTTGATTTTAACGGATGGTATGTTCAGGATTGAAATTGCCATGGACGCAAAGCCGTTCGGTATTTCGCTATGGTGGCTGATACTGATATTTGCCATCGTGACCGGAGCTTTCGGCTGTCTGCTTATTTTCAAGCCGGGCGAGAGCATGGAGGCCATGGCGACGATTCTTGGAGCGTCTCTGATCTGTGACAGCATTCTCAACTTTATCACCATGCTGACGACCGTAAAAATCATTCACAGGCAGTATCCGAACAATATAGAGAGCATTAAGGGATAAACAGTATTTACCGCTTTGATACGGACGAGAGGATTTTATGAGCAAGCCAAGGGAGTGGAGGGCATGAAAATTCTTCGTGCCCTCCCGGCGAAGGAACCGCGAAAGCGCCACGTGTGCGAGGGAGCGAGGGAGTATGCTTATGAAAAACAACAGTGAGAGAACAAGCCATAAATATCTGACTATTCCCAATGTAATGAGCCTGCTTCGGCTTGTGCTGATCCCGGTGATTGTCTGGCTCTATTGCTTTAGAGAAAACCATTTTGCGGCGGTTGCTGTCATTGCGCTTTCCGCCTTAACGGATGTCCTTGACGGAAGGATTGCGAGAAAATACGATATGGTTTCCGATGCAGGCAAAATTTTAGACCCAGTTGCCGACAAAGTGACGCAGGTCACAATGATCGTTTGCCTCACATACCGTTATCCGCAGGTCGTGATCCTGATTGTGCTGTTTTGCATCAAGGAGGCCGTTATGGTGTTTATGGGTTATATGGCGATGCGCTATGCCAAAAGCATCAATTCTGCAAAATGGTATGGAAAAGCCTGCACCGTGGTTTTGGACGCCTCCATGGCGTTTATGGTTTTGATGCCGTCGCTTTCAAAAACGGCAATCAATATCACGGTTGCTCTCTGCTGCTGCGCGATGATCCTGTCATTGGCAATGTATCTGCATTTTTACATCACGCTGCTGAAAAGCACGTCGCTTTGGCTTGAACACAAGGACGCATGGAAAAAGGCATACAAAATTGCCGTCGGCTGTATTTGGGCGGCCCTTCTGGTCGTTATCCTTATAAACAGAGAGCGTTTTTCCGTCGATGAGGTGCTGCGCTATTCGCCGGCAAACCCCGCGCTTGCCGCCATGACAATGCTTCTGCTGTTTGCATTGAAATCCGTGAGCATAGTTATATATTGCGGTATCCTCTATGCTGCCGACGGGATCCTTTTCCCGTTGCCGGTTGCCATACTCCTGAACATTATCGGCACCGCCATTATGGTGACGATTCCCTATTTTATCGGACGGCAAAGCGGGAAGGATTTATCTCAAAAAATACTGTCACGCTTTCCCAAGGCCGGCTTGATCAAAGCCTTCAGGGACAAGAACGATTTTATCTTCACGCTGGTTGCAAGATCGATCGGTTTTTTGCCTTGCGATATTGTCAGCCTGTATTTCGGCGCCTGCCAGACAAATTATCCCAAATATCTTGCCGCCTGCATCGTGGGAATGCTGCCGTCAATTGTTACGCTTCCGATAATCGGGACAAATGCTTCCAATATCGGTTCGCCGCAATTTATCATATCCATATGCGTCAACGCTTTCTGCATGCTCGGCTCCCTGACTGCCTGTGCAGTGATAAGAGCTAAGCAGAGCGGAGGAGAGAGCGAAGAATGACCGCGCCGGGATATTCTCTCGAACGAGGCACACCTTGAATATGGATGAGCAGGTGCCGTATATCGGCTCCGGCGCCATGCTTATTGACTGCAGCGGGATATATCGGGAGGCTGACCGCTTTTGCGAGGAACCGGTTTTCCCGCAGGAGGCCCGATAAAATCCGATTCCGGCAATTGCCGCAACGTCCATACATAGAAAGTCCGTGATATACCATGACCGAGCAGCCCAATAAAAATTTGGAGCAGTTTTTCCTGTCGCAGATATCCAGCAATCGTTTTCAAAGCATGGCTCAAAAATATACTAAGCCATACAGAGAATTGATGGCTTATTACCGATGCGCCATGATGGAGGTCGCTACAAAATTCAATGTGCTCAACGAGGAGCTGTCTCTGCAATACGACCGGAATCCCATTGAATCCATCAAGACAAGGCTGAAAACTCCGGAGAGTATCCTGGAAAAATGCAGAAGAAAGAATATAGGCCTTACTGCGGAAAGCATTGAGGAGAGCATATACGATATTGCCGGCGTCCGCGTAATATGTGCATTTCCATCGGATATCTATATGCTTTCGGCTGCTTTTTTGAAGCAGGACGATATCCGCTTGATAATGCAAAAGGACTACATTGAAAATCCGAAATCCAATGGCTACAGAAGCCTGCATCTGATTGTTGAGATCCCGATCTTCCTTCATGACGAGAAAAGGGCCATGAAGGTGGAGGTACAGTTCCGTACAATTTCCATGGATTGGTGGGCAAGCTTAGAGCACAGGATATACTACAAAAAGGATTACGAGCTTGCGGATAATGCGAAGAAGCAACTGAAGGAATGTGCCGATATCAGCGCAGCGCTCGATTACAGGATGGAAAACATATATAAGAGCCTCGGAGAGCATATCGAATGGAGCTGAGGAAGGAGTTAAAACAAAGCGCCGTTATTTCGGTTATTGCCGCTCATTGCGGCCGGGCGCGGTTGCCGTCTTTTTTGAGAGATGAAGGAGCGCCCGAGCAATCCGGAAAAAGAAAGGATGATCTGAATGAAAGCATTTTCCGAGAAGGCTATAAAAATCGCCGGCATTACTGCCGGCGCGGCCGTTGCCGCCTCCCTTTCCGCCTATGGCACGACAAAGTATCTCGTCAACATCGCGCTGGATCGTGAAATGCCAAAGACCGTGCGAAAAGCGGGGAAATTGATATCCGGAGAGAAAAACAACAGAGCTTTTTCGGAGGCGCGCGAAAAAGCGTCCGAGAGGCTGGCCGCGGCTCCGCATGAAACGGTTGAAATAACCGCCCACGACGGAGAAAAGCTTGTCGGCCACTTTGTTCCGTGCGAAAATCCGAAAAGAGTAGTCATTGTCGTGCATGGCTGGCGTTCCTCATGGCATCGTGATTTTGGCTTGGTGGCCGATTTCTGGAAAAACCGTCAATGCAGTGTGCTGTATGTTGAGCAGCGCGGTCAGAACAACAGCGGCGGTGAATATATGGGCTTTGGCCTGACGGAACGGTTTGACTGCCTCGATTGGATAAATTGGGTGATCGGGCGTTGCGGTGAGAATATCCCGATCTATCTTGCCGGCGTTTCAATGGGCGCGACAACGGTGCTGATGTCGGCGGGGCTTGACCTTCCGGCCAATGTACACGGTATCATGGCCGATTGCGGCTTTACATCGCCGAGGGCTATCTGGAAGCATATCGCGCGCAGAAATTTGCATATCGGCTTTGAAATACGCGGAGCCATAGCAAACGCTATATGCAAGCAGAAAATATCCGTGGGCACCGAAGACTACTCGACGACAGACGCGCTGAAGGCTTCGGATATCCCGGTTCTGCTTGTGCATGGCGCAAACGATCATTTTGTTCCGGTGGAAATGACGTATGAGAATTATTCCGCCTGCAATGCGCCAAAACAACTGCTGATTGTTCCGGGGGCGGATCATGGGATGAGTTATTTTGTTGAGCCGGAAAAATACGAAGCGGTTGCCGAACGGTTCTGGGAAGACCACGATCAGCCTGCCGGCAGCCCGCAAAAATCAAGCGGCGCCGAACAAAACACCTTGCCTTGAGCCGGTTGGCGTCTCGTTTCGGCGCTGATGCGCTTTCGCCGGAAAGACGATATCTTTCCGGCGAAGTTTTTTGTTATAATATAAGCAGCCGTCGCGCGTTCCTTACGTCGCGGCTTTTTTCACGCACGGAGGCGAAAATGCGCTTGGCCGCCCGTGACCGGCACAATTTGACCGTCGGGCAGGCAGATCCGTGCCTCAAGGCTTTGCGGAACCTCCGCGTCGATCAGCAGCTCATCCCCCTCATAGCGCCATTCGCTGCGAATATTGCCAAAGGGTGAATCCCACGCGGCCCGCGCCCAGCCAAGCTCACGTCCCGGACAGGGCCGGAGCGTCAGCTTCCCGGCTTGGAGCCGGATCCCGCACACCCCGCTGAGCAGCCATCCGCTGACGGCGCCGTAGGCGTAGTGGTTAAGGGACGCATGTACCGTGCCGTCCTCACGGATGCCGTCCCAAGTCTCCCAAATGCTGGTGGCTCCCTTTTTCACGGCGTACAGCCAGCCGGGACATTCATCCTGCAACAGCAGCCGGAAAGCCGTGCTGGCGTGGCCGTGGTCGGACAATACGCGGCACAGGTCGGGTGTGGACAGAAAGCCCGTGTTAAGGTGATAGCCGTTTTGCTCTACAAGCCTGTTCAGCGCGTCGGCCGCGGCCTGCTCCTCGTCTTTGTCAAGCAGGCCAAAGGCTATGGGCCGCACGTATTCCGCCTGACGCTCGGAACGGATAACGCCCTGGCAGGTGCAGGTGAAGCGATAGGCAATCCGGGCTTTTTCCGCAATTTCCTCATAACGCTTCGCATCCGCCGCCTTGCCGAGAATGTGAGCTATCTTAGAAAGCAGCGCCGCAGAGCGGTGGTAATATGCTGTGGCCACTTCGGGCGCTCCGCGCAGCATTGTGCGCTTCATTGAGGCTATATTGTCCACGTCCGGCTCGCACCATTCCCCAAAATGGAAGCCGTGATCCACCAGATAGAGCTTCTGCGGATTCCGGCGGTTTCGAAGGCGGGTCTTGCATGCGCGTTTGCCGACAAAAGCGAGCCAGCGGGTCATCATCTCATAGTTTTCCGCCAAAATCGATGGATCGCCGTAGGCCTCATATAGCGCCCATGGCACTAACACACAGGCGTCGCCCCAGCCGGAGGAGCCTTGCAGCAGGCTTGAGATCAGGCCGCCGCGGTTGTTGACCGGCGCGATATTCTGTACAAGACCGTCCTCCCCTTGGGCAAGCCTGCACTCGGCCAGCCATTTGCGCAGTATGGGATAGCAGTCGGCCAGCATAACGCCGGTGGGAGCGAACACACCCGCATCCCCTGTCCAGCCGGCCCGCTCTCTCGTCGGGCAGTCTGTGGGGATATCGCAGAGGTTGGAGCGCATGCTCCACAGGCTGTTGAGGAAAAGCCTGTTTACGTCCGGGACGCCGCACTCGAAGAAGGCGGTTTGGGGCATACGGGAATACACGGCGACGGCGGTGAACTCAGCGCCGGTCAAGTCCGTATCAGTCTCCACCCTCGCGTAGCGGAAACCGAAAATGCAGAAGCTCGGCTTGTAAATATTCAGCCCGTCCTTGCAGATGTATTCGAGCTTTTGCGGAATACCGCCGTTTTTGTTGCGCGCGCCGGGATCAAAATTGCTCTGGGTGAAATTTCCGTTTTCATCCAGCGCCTCGCCGTGCCGGAGAGTGAGCCGTTGTCCGGCGCTTGCTGTGACGCGAAGCTCCGTATAGCCCGCCAGATTCTGCCCAAAATCGATGACCGTCTCGCCGTTTGGAGTCCGGAGGAGCTTTCCGGGAAAGCGCTCCTGCTCCGTCACCGGCACACTGTCCGAGCAGACGAGCTGCTCGTATCCGAAATCCGCGCGCCTGACGGGATGCCAGCCGGTGATATCCTCCATCCGGGCGTCATAGCATTCGCCAAGCTGCATATCATTTTGCCGTATGGGGCCGCTTTGACTTGCCTCCCAGTTTTCGTCGCTGATGAGCACAGGCTGCCCGTCGAGCTCTATCTGGCACAGCAGGGCAAGGCCGTCGCCGTAGTAGCCGTTCAGGCCGTCAACGCCCACGTTGCCGCGATACCAGCCGTCGCCAAGGCAGACTAAAAGCTCGTTTTCGCCCTCGTGCAGCAGGCCGGAAACGTCGTAGACCTGATATTGAAGCCGTTTTCGGTAATCGTCCGTGCCGGGAGCCAGTACAAAATCGCCGACCCGGCGGCCGTTGAGATATGCCGCATAGAGGCCGTGACAGGTGATATACAGCCGGGCGTTTCCCGCGGCTTCGATGAAGAATTTCCGGCGCAGATAGCTTGCGGGCTGTCGTCCCTCCGGCTTGTCTTCAGGCTCCGGGTCAATCCAGCATGCGCTCCAGCTTTCGGGCGTTAGGAGCCCCGTTTCATACCATGCCTCCGCCCACGCTCCGGCCACATCAAGCTCGTCCCACAGGCGGAGCCTCCAGCGAACCCGCTCGCGGGGCCCGGCCTCGTAGCCGCATCGGGCCATATGTGCGGAGCCGGCCACCTTTCCGCTGCTCCAGACCTCCTTGCCGCGCGCGTATACGGAGATCTCGTAGGCGGTCTGCTTGCCCTCCGGGATCCAGCTTAGCATGGGCCGCGCGGTCTGTAGCCCCAGAGGGTTGGTCATGTGCTCGGATTTCAGCCTTGTTGCCTGCATATTCAAAACCTCTCGTTCAGCCATTTGGCGCTCATTTCGATACTTTTCAGCGGATCGTTGTTTATCCAGTTTTTGTGGCTCTCCAAAATTACGGCCTCGACGCCGTTTTGAAGGGCCAGCTCCTTCAGCGCGTCAAGCTCCATGCTTCCGGCGCCAAGCTCCATGCTATCCGCCTTCAGGATCGGCGTAACGGCGGCGCCGGACTGTCTGCTGCCGCGGTCGGAGACATGCCACAGCTTCATGCGGCTGCCGAGCTTTTTCATCCAGCCTCCGGCGCTTGCTCCGCCGTCGGCGAACCAATAGCTGTCAAATTCAAAGCCCACGCAGTCGGGATCGGTATCAGCCAGAAGGATGTCGTATGCCCGCAGCCCGGGCCTTACCTGCAAAAGCTCCGCGTTGTGGTTGTGATACAGCAGGGAGAGCCCTGCGTCCCGCAGCGTCCGTCCGGCGTTGTTCAGCCGCAGGGCAAGCTTGCGCACCTCGGCTTCACAGCCGTAATCAAACCGGTACATGCCGGTGATTACCACCTTGCCGGCGCCAAAGCTTTTAGCCTCCTCTGCTATGGTCTCCGGCTCCCGCTCAAGGCTGCCGAGATCGGTGTGCAGGCTGACGACCGACAGGCCGCTCTCCGCTATCAGCCCGTGCCAGTTCAGCTTGCCGCCGTTCCCGGCGGGCATACCGGCGGCGCGCATCAACAGCCGCGCCATCAGAGGGGTGGGGTGTATCATGAAGCGGTTTAGCTCCAGACCGTCGTATCCGGCGGAGCGTACCCGGCGAAGGGCCTCCGCTGTCCGGGCGTGATTCCCCGTCGCCGTGCCCAGCATGATCTGTTGTACCGCTTTTTTCATAATAGCCGTCCTCCGTTGCGATTTTTCGGCGTCACTGCCTCTCCGCCGTCTGAAGCGCGGCCTTCTTCTCGGCGATGCGCTTTTGCACCTCAACCACCTCGCCTCTGTTGAGCTTGCAGAAGCGCATGGCGATGAGCGTGGTTATCCATCCGAGAATGGCAAGACCGAAGCGCAGGAACATCGTCATCCAGAACACGCCGGGAGTGGCCGGGTCGCCGGGCTGGGGCAGGGTGGTTGTATAGCCGATGAGTGCCACACAGCCGGTGGCAATGGCCGCCGAGAAAGCGGACAGCACCTTGTCGATAAGGCTGTAGACGCCGGTAACGACGGCTGGGATGTACTTTCCGGTGCGGTCCAGCTCGTAATCGATAATATCCGCCATAAAGCCGGAGCCGGACGTGGTGACGCACATGCTGAAGCCGTTGCAGACGACCGTCAGGAGGATGTACAGTATCATCGTAACGCCCATGGTTGCAATGCTCGAGGGATCTATTACCACAAAGAAGATTATCATGACAACGTTTGCGATGATGCAGTTGCGCGTCCAGGCGACGATGGATTCCATGTGCCCGTGCTTGCCCGCGTAGCGCGCGCCGATGAAGGCAAAGACAATTGCCGGAAGCATACTGATAACGCTGAGGATGGTTCCAAGCCCCATGTTGCCGATGAGTATACCAAGCAGCATGGTGTTGACAATTGAGGCGGACTGAGCCTGCTGAGCAATTTTGTCAGACGCGGCGGAGGCGATATAGCACTGTAGGGGCCTGTTGCCCTTCAGCGCGTTAAACATATCCTTGACCCGCAGCCGCTGGTCGTCCTGGCGGGTGCCCTTGAAGTTTTCCATCTTGTCGTATTCCGAAACGCTGATACACACCAGCACGACTCCCACGAAGGAGACTGCCACCACGATAAAGACAGCCGCCGAGAGAAACGCCTGATTATAGGTGCCGCCAAAGCGGGGCAGAAGCACCACGTTGAGCAGGATAGTCATGACCATGGGCACCAGATAGTTGAAAACGGTGCCCCATACGCCCACCATTGGGCGCTGCTTAGGATCGTTTGTCATGAGCGGGCCGATGGTCTGCGACGTCATATTGACGATGGTATAGCCGATGACGTACAGCATGTAGAAGCCCACAAAGCCGATCAAGCCCAGCCCCTTGCTGGAGAAGAAATGGAACATGCACAGCAGCCCGGCGCTCTGAATCGCCCAGCCCATCAGCATCAGCGGACGGATTTTGCCCCATCTGGTGTTAACCCTGTCGTAAAGAAAGGCAAGCATCGGATCCGTGATGGCGTCGAAGATGCGGGTAAAGGTCAGCAGTCCGCCGATAATTGCCGTTGCAATGCCGTAGCCAATGCTGGCGGAATAGCTGGCCATGCTGATGAGCGTATACACCGCCATGCCGTTCAGACCGCCGCTGCCCAGCAGGATTATCTGCCACAGCTTGGCTTTGCGGTACTGCACGCTGCCGGGAGCGCTTTGCGCTATATTCGCATTTGACATGAAATTATCTCCCTTCTGTATTTTTTATATATTTTGGGGACACGACGTCCCTTTGGGTGCAAAAAGCGTTGCGTCAGGGCTCGATATCCGCCACGTCCCGCCGCAGTCCGTCATATTCGGCAAAGCCCCTTGATTTGGGCAGGCCGTTCTGATCGAGGGATCTGTCCAGATGAATCTGGAACCGGGAGTCTGCCTGCATGACGAGCTGAAGCTGCATCCTGCCGGTGTGCCCGCCGGTCACGGTGATGTCGGCAAGGATCAGGGTTTCGCCGGGCTGGAACATGTTGGCCGGGGTTTTCACCCGGAGAAAGCCCTCATAGAAAGTCTTTCCGTCCTCGCTGTATCGGTCGTACCGCGTTTCCAGCCAGCCGTCCGCTCTCTCCAGAGCCTCCACGCAGCCGCAGATTCCCTTGACCCTGACGGGGAATTTTGGATGTTCGATTTTTAAAGCGGACTCCGGCGGAAGCGCATAGGGAATTTCCTCGCGATCCGGAGTGCGTCCGGCGGGCACCGGGGCCGAGGGCGGTACATCCAGCAGCCGACAGCGACGCAGACGGCATTGCACCGGTCCTGCGTCAAGCCGGGTTCTCTCGTTCCACAGAGCCTTTGTGCTTCCGGGATACCAGCTAATGGGGGAATAATAGACCCAGCGCTTTTCGGGGTCGCTCAGATCGACGCCGGTGTAATCCCGGCCCTCGTTCATGGAGCGCTCAACGTCGATGAGCGCGGGGCCGATGTTGCCCGGCCTTTGGAAACGCACTCCCGCGATGGAATATTGATACAGCACGTTAAGGTAGCGGCTTCTGGTGAGCATATCGCCGCTGAGCGGAACCACGCCTAACACGCCGAGATCCGTTCCGGGCGAGAAGCGCGGAGACATGCAGACCGCGTAGCGCTCGTCGGGAGAGAGTATCGCCGTTTCCTCATAGCCCAGCGTGTCGGTGATGAAGTAGACCTCGTTGCTGTCCAGCATTTGCAGGGAGCTTTCGCTGATGCTTTTTCCGCCGCCTGCCAGCGTGAGGCCGCGTCCGCCGCGGACAAACTGCTTGACCTCGCCGCCGCGATGAGGCGACAGGCGATACCAGCCGGGATTATTCGCATCCGGCTCGACGCTGTTGACAGCGCTGACAATGCAGACGTCCTCTATCACATATGCGTCTCCGGTGCGGACGAGCTTTCCGAGAAAATTAAAGGCGCCGCTTCCCGTCAGGCTCGAAAAGCAGATATGCTCGCAATCTGGGGAGACGATCGGCTCCGACCAGCGCATGAAAAGGCCGGGGATCTGCGAGACCACGTCCGGGAATATAACGTCGGTCAGCCTTGCCTCGGTGCAGTGGTCAAGGTCTGGAGCACATTCGAGCACATAGTCTCCCAGCAGCACGCGACGGTTGTCGGCAAAGCACATCCATCGGACGCCGTTGGCCCCTTTCTTTTTAGGTATGCAGCCGTCAAAGACCTCGCATATATCCGCACCGTCGTCTCCGATGGTGAAGACACGGTACCAGTCCTCGCCTTTTTCCGGTTGCCGGACGGATACCAATATCCTGCCGGAAGAGGTGTAGGTACCGCTTACATCCGAGCCGAGGCCGCCCGGAAGCGGAACGGTTGTGACCTCGACGGGGCCAAATTCCGTTTGTTTGATTATCATAGCTTCGTTCTCCTCCTGCTTGTGGTCTGTTTTCTGCTTGTATGTAAGCCTTTCACGGACGGGCGTCCGGAGCCTTTCTCGGAGTGCGTCCCGTCTGATTATATGATAACGTATAAAGAACACCTTGTATTTCACTTTTAAAAGTGATATAATAAAAATCTAAGGTATTTTACACAATTTGTCCTGACAAAGGGGGAAAAATACATGGAAGGCGCATTGTTTTTGCATCAGGCGGAGCTTTTGTCTGAGCTGCTGTCCGTCCCGATATCAATATATCTCGGCGACGAACGTCTCGGCGCCTATGCGCCTTACCGGATATCCTTTGACGTCGCCGAACCGTGGAGGGCGCTGCTCGGGAACGAACGGGAAAACCCATGCTTTGTCCTGACCGACGAGCTGATACTGTACGGCGAGGTCCGGGCCGAGGCGGACGGCTTAGTGCTCGGAGTCGGGCCGGTGCGGCTTGGCAGGATAAACGAGAGCGCGGTTCAGCGGCTCGCCGCCGGGAGCCCCGCTCTACAGGGCGCGGATATACGGGAGATAATGCTGTATCTCAACGCTTGCGAGAGCTTTTCGTCAGGAAAATTTTCGGCGCTTTTGAAGCTGCTCTACAGCCTTGTCAACTGCCGGATCGCGGAGGAGCCGCCAGATCCTTACACCATGGAGATGCATGCGGAATTTCACAGAAGCGGAGAGCTTCAGGATTACGGAGCGGAAGCGTTTGCCGACTATGAAAAAAAGATACTTTATTATGTCCAGCACGGCCTGACAGCCCCGCTGAAGCAGATGCAGACCTATATGGGGGATGTGCCGGATCTGGCGGATACGCCGCTCCGTATGTATAAGAACGCGCTTATAATTTTAAACTCGCTTTGCCAGCGGGCGGCCATCGCCGGGGGGCTGGAGCCTGAGATCGGCCACAGGCTTGGGTTCGCATATATCCGGAGGATCGAGGCGTGTCAGACCGTGGCGGAGCTGGTGCAGCTCAATAAGGATATGCGCATCGCCGCAGATTACAGCGAGAGGGTGGCCGAGATAGTCTGCCCCGACGTCTCGGATCCGCATATCCAGAAGGCCATCCGCCATATCCGGCGGAATTTTCAAAAAAAGCTGTCGGTGGAGGAGATAGCATCGGAGGTGCATCTTTCAAAGGAATACCTTTCCTCCCGCTTTCACGCCGAGACAGGCATGACGATGCGCTCCTACATTGCAAACCAGAAGGTCATAGCGGCCAAAGAGCTGCTCACGTTCACAGACATGTCAATCATCGATATAGCCTGCTTTCTGTCGTTCTCATCGCAGAGCTATTTTCAGTCGGTGTTCAAAAAGCGCGCCGGGGAGACCCCGCAGGAATATCGCCGCAGGACGCAGCGTCGGCGCTGAATATCGCGCGGGGATACACATAATACAAAAAAGCAGGGACGCGTTGGTAGGCGTGGCCCGCATCGAAGCCGGGACAAAGCCCGCCGGCAGGCGCCCCCCTGTGAAAATGCGGCTCCGCCGCAAACGGCGAGGCTGGCGAGACGGGGCCGCTCAGGCGTATTTCAGTCGTACCTCTCCCGGTACTCTCGCGGGCTGCGGCCGGCATACTTTTTGAATACGCGTGAAAAGTGGCTTGGAGAGGAAAAGCCGAGATAGCTGCTGATGGCCGTAAGCGGCTTGTCAGAGTAGCGGAGGAGGCGTTTGGCTTCCTCCGTCTTTTCCTTCAGTATAAAGTCCGTAAGACTTTCGCCCGATTCCTCCTTGAATTTTCGGGAGAGATAGGGACGGCTCAGGAACAGCGCGTCCGCAAGCTGCTGCGCAGTGATGGTCTCGGACATGTGGTGCTGGATATAGTTTGCGACGTCTACCGTCAGCCTTGTCGGTTGCCGTCCCAGACGCAGCCGCTCCACGTGCTCCGTGTAATCCAAAAGCATACGGTACTGGAGATTCGTTATTGCGGCGGGTGTGTTCAGCAGCTCGCATTGCTGGATATAGGAATCGCTGTAGGAGAACGCGTCGTCAACGGCCATGCCGCCACTAATGGCGGCGCGTGATATCAGCGTGGCGGAGACTATGAACATGTTTTTCCGCTGCCGCAGCTGCTCCCCGGCCAGAACGCCGCCGCGTATCGCCGGTGCGGCGGCCATCCATTCCTTGAGAGCGGCGACGTCGCCTTTTCGGACTATCCTCATTATAGCCTGCTCCTGATCGAAGGTGTTGTGCACGCCTTGGGGCGTATCTGCCGGAACCGACAGCCTGCGCTCCGCCTGCTGTCTGCCGCGGCGGGCGACAAGCGCCTCCTGCTCCGCGTCGTATATGGTGACGTCAGAGAGAAAAAGCTTTTCCCCGTTCAGGACATGATTGAGGGCGCAGAGCATTTGAAGGACGCTTTCGAGGGGCATCCGCGCGATGCTTTTCATCCCCGCAATAAAATCCTCCACGTCGTCTCCGGTTACGTCGGCGCGAAAAGCCAGCTCGCGCAGCTCCTGCTCGCTCTCCGCAATCTGTCCGGTGGGGCCGATGACGATCCTGAGAGAGCCGGAGTTGATAATGCCGTAGCAGTGAAAATGCATGGTCGTGATATAGCCGACGTGAGAGCTGACGGCGAAGATCTGCTCACGGTATACAAGCATCGGGTCGCGCGGAAGCTTTGACTGGGAGTAGAAGAAAACCAGCTCGCCACCGTCAAATATCCGGATGGGAACGCCGGAAAGATTGCCGATTGCCGTACAAAGATAGCGGATGTCTGTATTTTTCATGCTGCGCTCCTCCATGTCTCCGTTATTGATTACAATTATACCAAATAAGTTACCAATATGCAAGCATGAACGACTGCACCGTGCTATACTATAAATATAAAATGCTGGGAAAGTGTTTATCTACAGGCGCATTACCCGCAAAAAATCGGAGGAGCGAACATGGGAAAGGGAAAGATCGTCGAACGCAGGTTGTTTCAAAGCAGGATAAAAACAGATGATGTGAGCCGCAGCGAAAAATGGCTGGGCTATCTTCTCGGCCCGGCGGGAGCGCTGCTGCTCAACGCCGTGCTGGCCACCTATCTGAACGTCTATTACACCGACGTGCTGAAGCTCACAAGGGTTTGGGGAGGCGCGTTTCTGGTTGTTTTTCCGGTGATTTCCAAGATTATAGACGCCGTCACCAACGTTATAATGGGTTATATCATCGACCGCACCCGCACGAAAGAGGGCAAGGCGAGGCCGTGGCTGCTGCTGTCCGCACCGCTGCTGACCGTCACGGGAATATTGCTGTTCACCGTTCCCGCCGCCTCCGAAACGGTACAGGTGATCTGGGTCATGGTATCCTATAACCTGTTCTATTGCTTCGCATATACCATCTTCAACATGAGCCACAATCTGATGGTGCCGCTGTCCACAAGGAACACGACACAGCGCGGCGGCCTGTCCGTATTTAATCAGATAGCCACCATCATGATGAGCGGTATCCTGGTGGCGCTGGTGTTCCCGATGGTGATAATGCCCGCTATCGGCGTTGACAAGGGAAAGTGGATAATACTGATGAGCGTTTTATCCATTTTGGCGCTTCCGCTGACGCTGCTTGAATATTACTTCACAAAGGAACGCGTCACGGAGGAGAATCAGGGAGGCAAAGAGGTGTCGATCCCCTTTGCCAAACAGCTCAAGGCGATTTTTGCGGATAAATATATGCTGATAATATATGCATACTTCCTGATTTATACCTTTGGCAGCTCCGTTAAGAATCTGAGTCTGGTATATTTTTGCAATTATGTGCTCGGTACATACAATGACGGCATAACACAGACGATGGTCTCGGTCATCGGAGGCATCCCGATGGGAATCGGTATCTTCGCCGTGTGGCCGTTGGCGAAGAGGTTCGGCAAGCGCAACGTGACGCTTGCGGGCTTTCTCCTGTATGCCGTCGGCGGAGTGATCTGCTGGATGTTCCCCACAAATATGGTCGTCATGCTCATCGGACAGTTCATCAAGAATATAGGAGGGCTCCCCTGCTCCTATGTGTTCATGGCTCTGTTTGCTGATGTTCTGGATCATTTGGAATGGAAAAACGGCTTTCGCGCCGACGGTCTGGCCATGTCGGTATACAACATCATCGCCGTTGCGATGGTTGGGATCTGCACCGGCGTGTTTAACGGCCTGTTGAGCGGCGCCGGCTATGTTGCGCCGGAAATAGTGGACGGCGTGACCGTGGCGGCGGCTCAGACCGACGCGGTCAAGAACGTTATCACCTTTGGCTTTGTCGGGCTGGAGGTATTCACAGGTGTGATCTTGGCGGTGCTGTTGAGCTTCCTCAGCGTGGAGAAGGACATCGGCAGAAAGCAGGCGGAGATAAAGGCCCGCCGGGAGGGTAATATATGAGCCGCAGCATTAAAGCTTTTGACCTGTGCGGACAACGAAGGGAGCGATAATATGCAGGCGATACGGCTGAAAACGGAATATCTCAAGGATCCCATAGGAATCGACATAGCGGCGCCGCGGCTGTTCTGGAACTGCGAGGGCGGCGTGAGGCAGACTGCCTATCAGATAATAGCCGCGGACGAGAGCGGCGGGACGCTTTGGGACAGCGGCAAGGTGCAAAGCGGCTCCATGCGGGCAGAATGGGGAGGAGCGCCGGTTTCACCAAAAACAAAGGCGCTTTGGAGAATACGTCTCTGGGATGAAAACGACGCTCCGGGCGATTGGAGCGAGGGCAGCTTTGAAACGGGGACGGATAAATGGACGGCGAAGTGGATAACCGGGAATTACAGGGTCAATAAACGGCGGCGGTATCCCGTGGACTGCTTCCGCAAGCGTTTTTCCGCCTCCGGCATCCAAAAGGCCCGGCTGTATATTACAGCCTGCGGCCTGTACGAGGCCAGACTGAACGGCGGGCGGGCCGGGAGCTTCGTTCTGGCGCCCGGGATCACCGATTATCGCAGGCGGGTGCAATACCAGACCTACGACGTGACGGAGCTGGTGCAGGACGGAGAAAATGTGATGACCGTCCGTCTGGCCGACGGATGGTACCGGGGCTCGACGGGCGCGTGGGGTCTGCACAACCAATACGGGAGCGAGACCAAGCTGTTGGCGCAGCTTGAGCTCACCCATGCCGACGGCTCGGTGCAGACTGTCTGTACCGACGAAAGCTGGGATTGGAGCAACGACGGCTCCATCCGTTTTGCCGACAACAAGGACGGCGAGATCGTGGACGCGGCCAAAACGCCGGGCTATTCCGGCAGGGCAAGGACGACCACGCACGCCGTTACGCCCACTGCCTCCAATAATGTGCCGGTGACGGAGCACGAGCGCCTTTCCGCGCAAATGCTCAAAACGCCTGCGGGGAAAACGGTGCTGGATTTTGGGCAGAACATTGCGGGATACGTGGAGTTTTCCCTGACCGCAAGGGCGGGACAGACCGTGAAGCTCCGCTTTGGCGAGCTGTTGGACGAGAACGGGGAGTTCACCCAGAAAAACATCCAATGCTCCAACAGGCGCGTCACCACGCCGCTTCAGCAGGTGCTCTACACATGCAGAGAGGGCCTGAACGAATATAAAACCACCTTTGCAATTTTTGGCTTCAGGTATGTGCTGGTGGAGGCCGAGGCGGAGATTCGTCCGGAGGATTTCACCGCCGTTGCGGTTTATTCCGACATGGAGCGCACGGGGTGGTTTGAAAGCTCCAACGCGCTTTTGGATAAATTTGTGGAAAACACCGTTTGGAGCGCCAAAAACAACCATGTCGACCTGCCAACCGACTGTCCCACCAGAGAGCGTCACGGCTGGTCCGGCGACGCGCAGATTTTCTGCTCAACGGCGTGCTTCCTGTTCGACTACGGGACGATGGCGGAAAAATTTCTCAACGACATGTACGACTGGCAGCGCAGGAACGGCTGTCTGCCGCAGATAGCCCCGGACGGCGGAGTGGACAGCTATATGAAATGGATGAACGGTAGCGTGGGCTGGGCGGATGCAGGCGTAATTATCCCATATGTGCTGTGGAAGCAATATGGGGATCGGAGCGTTTTGGAGCGCCGTTATGACGGAATGAAGCGATATGCCAGGTTCATGATGGGGCGCTGCGGCAAATGGGGCGGGCCCTTCGCAAAGCATGTGGCCGTCCGCGGCAGTGTGAAGCGGTACCTTGTCAACCGCGGTCAATCCTATGGCGAATGGGCAGAGCCGCAGGATGTCTATATCATGCGCTTCATGGACTTTGCCGGGCCGCATCCGGAGGTCTCCACCGCCTATACCTCGTATGTGATGGGCTTGATGGTTGAGATTGCCCGGGAGCTTGGCAGGGTCGAGGATATCCCGCGCTATGCCGAGTATCGTGACGGATGCAGAGCCGCCTATCAGGCAATGGTGAAAACGGCGGAGTTTACACTGGATACGGATCGTCAGGCCCGGCTGGTGAGGTCGCTGGCCTTTGGGCTGCTGGATGCGGCGCAGAGGGCCTTTGCGAAAAAACGGCTGCTCAAGGCGCTGGAGCAGTACGGCTGGCGGCTTGGCACGGGCTTTTTGTCCACGCCGCTGATATTGGACGTGCTGGCGGAGATGGATATCGAGGCGGCCTACCGGCTGTTGGAAAACGAGGAGATGCCCGGCTGGCTGTTCATGCCAAAAAACGGCGCCACCACCGTATGGGAGTCATGGGAGGGCGACAAGGCAAAGGGCGGCGGCGTTTCCTCGCTGAATCACTATTCAAAGGGCGCGGTCTGCCGTTGGCTTTTCGACACCATGTGCGGCATACGTGTGGACGGGGAGAACCGCTTTATCATCGCGCCTAGGCCAGGCGGGCATTTCACACGCGCCAGGGCGGTATACAACAGCGTTTACGGCAAGGTGGAGAGCGGCTGGGAAAAGACCGGAGACGGCGAAGTCTATACAGTTGTAGTCCCGTCAAGCTGCACCGCCACGGTGATGCTGACAGGCCGGGAGCCGGTCGTTTTGAGCGCCGGAACACATACGTTGAGGGGGATAGAGGATGGACGTCGATAAGATTTTGAAGCGGATGACGCTGGAGGATAAGATAGCGCTCTGCTCAGGCGCATCATTTTGGGAGACAAAGGAATATGAGAAATACGGCATCCCGTCCTTTTTCATGTGCGACGGCCCGCACGGTCTGCGCAAGCAGGAGCGTGGAAACGGCGCGGACATGCTGGGGGTGAACGCTTCTCGTCCGGCAACCTGCTTCCCCTCCGAGACGACGGTTGCCGATAGCTGGGATCCGGAGCTGACGGAAGCCATCGGCGCGGCTGTTGGAGAGGAGGCGCGGGAGCAGGGCGTGGGGCTTGTTCTCGGCCCCGGGGCGAATCTGAAGCGCAATCCGCTCTGCGGACGAAATTTTGAATATTTCAGCGAGGATCCGTATCTGACTGGGAAGCTGGCGGCGGGCTTCATCCGGGGCGTGGAGGGTCAGGGCGTGGGGACCAGCCTGAAGCATTTTGCCGCAAACTCTCAGGAAAAAAGCCGTTTCAATTCGGACAGCGTCATGGACGGGCGCACTTTGCGTGAGCTGTATCTGTCCGCCTTTGAGACAGCCGTCAGGGAGGGCAAGCCGTCGACCGTAATGTGCGCTTATCCCAAGCTGAACGGAGTTCATTGCAGCGACAACAGGGAGCTGCTGACCGGTATTCTTCGCGGAGAGTGGGGCTTCAAGGGCATGGTCGTCACCGACTGGGGCGCTATGAACGACCGCATCGAGGGCTTTCGGGCAGGCTGCGACCTGAATATGCCGGGCGGCAGCGCATACATGGAGAAGGCGGTGCTGCGTGCGGTGCGGGACGGAAGATTGCCGGAGAGCTGCATAGACGCTTCCGCCCGCCGCGTTTTGGCGATGGCCTTCCGCGCGCGGGAGGCTTTGGAGGAGAAAGCGGAATGTGATTACGAGGCACACCACGCGCTGGCCCGCAGAGCTGCGGAGCAGGGCGCTGTGCTGCTGAAAAACGACGACGGGATACTTCCGCTGAGAGAGGACGCGAGAATTGCCGTTATAGGGGCAATGGCGAAGAAAATGCGTTTTCAGGGGACAGGCTCCAGTCACATCTGCCCCAAAAGGATCAGCCAGCCGTTGGATTTTCTTCCCGGCGCGGTCTATGCTTCCGGATGCGACGACCGGGGCGATACAACGGACGCGCTGCTTGCCGAGGCGGAGGAGGCGGCCAAAAACGCGGAGATCGCCGTAGTATTCACAGGGCTGCCCGACCGGTACGAGTCCGAGGGGTTCGACAGGGAGGACATGCGGATGCCCGAGGGCCACAAGCGCATGCTCGAGACGGTGGCAAGGGCCAACCCCAACACGGTTGTGGTGTTGCTTTGCGGCTGCGCGGTCGAGTGCCGGTGGGCGGATAGCGTGCGGGCAATACTCTATATGGGGCTGCCAGGTCAGGCTGGCGGTGAGGCAATAGCAAACCTGCTCTACGGCAGGGCGGATCCGTGCGGCAGGCTGGCGGAGAGCTGGCCCTTTTCCTATAAGGACGTGCCGTCCTCGGATATCTACGGCAGGACAACGGACGCCCTGTATCAGGAGTGCGTCTATGTCGGCTATCGCTATTACGACAAGGCGGGCATTCCCGTCCGCTGGCCCTTTGGCTATGGCCTGAGCTACACAGGCTTTGCCTATTCCGGCTTGCAGGTGAACGGCGATTCCGCAGCGGTTACGGTGACAAATACCGGGCAACGACACGGCGCGGAGATCGTCAGGCTCTATATCGAGCCGCCAAGCGGGGGACTGCATCGACCGGTGCGGGAGCTCAAGGGCTTCCAAAAGGTGTTTTTGGAGCCCGGAGAGAGCCGTACCGTGAGCTTTGAGCTGGATGACCGCGCTTTTGCGCTCTGGGATGACGGCTGGAAAATCCCCGGCGGCAGCTATACAGTTCACATTGGTGAGCTGTCCGCAGCCGTTGAGAAAGACGGCGAGGCGCTTCCCGCGCCGGAGTGGCAGGCGGGAAGCTGGTATGAGGCTTGCCGCGGCAAGACCTCACAAAGCCAGTGGGAGAAAGTGATCGGCAGACCTTATGAGCCGGAAAAGCTTGTCAAGGGCCGGTTCACAATGGATAACACGGTGGAGGAGATGAGGGATTTTTCCCTAATAATGAAGCTCTTTTACTGGGCTGTGGAAAAAACGGTCGCCAAGGGCTTTGAAGGAAGGGTCGATTACGAGGATCCGGAATTTCGGATGATGATGGCCTCCTCCGCCGGGGCGCCGCTGCGCAGCATGCAGATTTCCGGCGGCATAAAGGGCGGCCTGATGCAGGGGCTTCTGGAAATGGCAAACGGACATTTTCTGCGTGGGCTTTGGAAAATACTGAAAGGAGAGTGAAGGTATGAAGGTGTTTATGATTGGCGGAACGGGCTTGCTTGGAAGTGAGGCTGCAAGGGTCTTGATCGAGCGGGGGCACGAGGTGACCTCCGTCGCCCTGCCGCCGCTGCCGGAGGGAGCCGTGCTGCCTCCGGAGATGAAGCTCGAATACGGCAACTACCTGGAAATGAGCGACGAGAGGCTGCGGGACTATCTCTCCGGATGCGAGGGCTTTGTGTTTGCAGCCGGCGTGGACGAGCGGGTGGAGGGCCCCGCGCCAATATATGACCTGTATAAGCGGTACAATATCGACCCGATAAACCGAATGCTTAGGCTGGCAAAAGAGTGCGGCGTGAGGCACGTGTCCGTCTGCGGCTCCTATTTTTCCCATTTTGCAAAAACAATGCCGGAGCTGGAGCTGACACGCTGGCACCCCTATATCCGCTCGCGCGTAGATCAGGAGAACGCGGCCATGGCTTTTGCGGATGAAAATTTCAGCGTGGGAGTGCTGGAAATTCCTTACGTTTTTGGCTCTCAGCCGGGGCGTAAGCCGGTGTGGATGTTTTTGGCGGAGATGATACGCAATTCCAGAGGAAACGTGATGTACCCCAAGGGCGGATCCGCAATGGTGACGGCTCGACAGGTGGGACAGGCTCTGGCGGGCGCTCTGGAGCGCACAAATGGCGGCAAATGCTGGCCCGTCGGCTATTACAATCTGACGTGGAAAGAGATGCTGGCCATCATGTGCAGGCACATGGGCTGTCCGGAAAAGAAGGTCACGACCATTCCCGGCTGGATGTTTACCCTCGGATGCAGAAGCGTGCTGAGGCAGCAGAAAAAGCATGGCGTTGAGGGCGGGCTGTATATGCCAAAGCTGGCCGCTATCCAGTGCAGCGAGCTGTTCATCGACAAGAAGCTTGGCTGCGAGCCGCTGGGCGTGGAGCCGGACGATATCGACGCCGCCATTGGAGACTCCATGCGTCTTTGCGCCGCCATTCTGGACGGCAAGGCCGACAGCATCGGAATGAAAGGCGAATAAACCCGTTAAAAAGCATAGGCGTGTCTGACGCGGACGCGGCTTTTACGGTTGCCGCAGACAGGCCGGACGTTATTTTCGGCACAAACGAGGCGTCAGCGGGAGATTTTTCTCGGGAGCGCGCAGCTTTTGCTTTTGATTGAAGGCGCGGTCGCAGGCAGCGATATCCGTCGTGATTTTTATAAAATCGCGGCGGATATTTTTTGAGGCTTGAAGCAGAGGGCAGGGTGTGCGCTGTGGCGGCAGATTTGTGGAGAGCCTCACCGCGCAGCTTTCTGGAGCAGCTCGAAAACGGCGCTCCGCTATCACAGCGGGAATGTGAAGCTCGTCATTATCGACGGCGCTTTTAAGGATGGCTTTTTCGGCAGATTCAAGGGAGAGCCGGGCGCAGCAAAAAGGCGTCCCCAAACAAAAAAACAAAGCTAAACGCTGATACGCTCACGCCGGAAAGGGCAAGAGCTTTCCGGCAAAAAGCTTTGTTTTTTTGTTTTGGGACGCCTGAACGCCACAACATTTTTATTATACAACATATTATCGAAATAGTCAATAGTTGAAGATGAAAGCAATGTATTTTTGGGACAATGCACAGCAAAAAGCTCTTTTTTTCGGCGGTTTCGCCGCTTGAAATTTGCCGGGAAATCTGGTATCATTAAATCACAGAAAGGAGATATGAAAAATTCCTCCAAGCGAGTGAAAAAGGGGGAGAAGGACGTCAAAAAGCTGCAAAGCGCTCTGATGGGAGCCGTTGCGAACGGCAGGATCACTTGTAAGGATGTGATTTATGATAAGAGAGAGCGGCATAGGCAGATGGAAAGAGACGTCGTAAAATCTGTAGAAAGAGAGGTATTCATGGATGTTAGATATTAAGAGTGCAGGATAGCCCTTGGCTGTGGCAAGTGTCGCGCAGTCAAGGGCTATCGTTTTATATGGGGGATTATGTGAAGCGGCCGCAGCCGCTTATTTTTTTGCCTGAATAAAAATCCGCCGTGCGGATAAAATAGCGTCAAAGAGATATTTTGCGGGGGGAACGGCTATGGGATCGATAACACCCGAGGAATACAAGGCCATGGCGGAGCGCCGCGCGCCGCGCAGTCGCGTCTGGCGCAACATGCTGGGCGCGTTTTTGATCGGCGGCACGATATGCACGCTCGGCGAGCTGCTGACCAACCTCTACCTCATGGCGGGGCTGGAGCAGGCGGACGCGGGGGCCGTGACGTCGGTTACGCTGGTGTTCCTCTCGGCGCTGCTGACGGGGCTTAAAGTATACGACAAGATAGCAAGGATAGGCGGAGCGGGCACGCTGGTGCCGATAACCGGATTTGCAAACGCGGTGGTCTCGCCTGCGCTGGAATTTAAAGCGGAAGGCTTTGTTCTGGGGCTTGGCGCAAAGCTGTTCAGCATTGCCGGGCCGGTGATACTCTACGGAGTGGCTGCGTCGGCGGTCTACGGCGTGATACTGTTTCTGCTATCGTAAGGGGGGCGCGGCTCTATGGCGGTCAGGACAGGCAGCAGGACAATAAGGCTGGAGACAAGCCCGTCGATAAAGGGCTATGCGGCGGTCGTCTCCGAAAAAGAGGGGCAGGGGCCGCTCGGAAGGGAGTTCGACGCAGTCAGCGCAGACGCCTATTTTGGCGAAAAGACGTGGGAGAAGGCGGAGAGCCATATCCAGCGCGACGCAATGAACCGGGCGCTCGATAAGGCGGGGCTGACGCCGTCGGAGCTTGACGTGGTGTTTGCGGGCGACCTTCTCAACCAGTGCATCGGCTCGGCATATGCGATGAGGGAGCTTAATGTTCCGTTTATCGGGCTTTACGGCGCTTGCTCGACGATGGCGGAATCGCTGGCGCTTGCGGCGCTGTTTGTGGATTGCGGAATTGCGGGCTGTGCGGCTGCGGCGACTTCCTCGCACTTCTGCTCCGCCGAGCGGCAATTTCGCTTTCCGCTGGAATACGGCGGCGTGCGGACGCCGACGAGCCAGTGGACAGTGACGGGCGGCGGTGCGGCAATAGTGACAAAGGGCGAGACAGCGCCGTTTGTCAGGGAGATATGCTTTGGCAGGATAAACGATCTCGGCGTGACCGACATAAACAATATGGGCGCGGCAATGGCTCCCGCAGCGGCGGACACAATAAAGCAGTATTTCACCGATACGCTGACGAAAGCGGATAACTACGACATGATATTCACCGGCGACCTCGGCTGCGTCGGCAGTGAAATGCTGTGCGAGCTGCTCCGGCGCGACGGCATTGAGCTTGGCAAAAGACACATGGACTGCGGAAAGCTGATATATGACAAAAAGCAGCAGGTGGAGGCGGGTGGCTCCGGATGCGGCTGCTCGGCGTCGGTGCTCTGCTCGTATATCGCCAACCGCATTCGCGGCGAAGAGTGGCGCGACGTGCTGTTTGTTGCGACCGGCGCGCTGATGAGCACAACCTCCAACCAGCAGGGCGAGAGCATACCGGGGATAGCGCATCTCGTCCGGCTGAGCGCGGATAAGGGCTGAGAGAGGAGAAAAATATGCTGATCGAATATGTCAAAGCGTTCGTTTTCGGGGGACTTATCTGCGTCGTCGGGCAACTGCTCATCGATTTCACACGGCTAACCCCGGCGCGGATTCTCGTATCGTTTGTAATCGCCGGAGTGGCGCTCTCGGCAGTGGGGCTGTATGGGCCGTTCGTGGAGTTCGCGGGAGCAGGGGCAAGCGTTCCGCTGACCGGCTTCGGGCATGTTCTGGCGGAGGGTGTGCGCCGTGCGGTGCGGGAAAAGGGTCTGCTCGGCGTGCTGACAGGCGGGCTTGGCGGAGCGGCTGCCGGAATATCCGCGGCGATGATATCCGGGCTTATAGTCGCGGCGTTATTCAGGCCGTCCAGCAAATGATAAAAGCCACGCGGCGCCGGAGAGGCGTTTTGCGTGGCTTTTTTGAGTGAAGCTACTGTTATGTGAGAGTTAAAGGCTTGACGTCCGGCGCTCCCGCGTTCAAAGCGTCCGACGCTGTATTCGCTGTATTCGACGGCCGGACACAGCTTCTCCGCGCAGCTCTGCCGCGCCCGGGGCTTGCAGAGGAAGAGCGCGGGCGGTGCGAGAAGGGGGGAGCCGTCTTAGAGGGGAACAGATCCGGGAATGTGGCACACGGCGCAGTCCGGTCGTGATGTGGGCGACAACGAAAGCCACACGTCCCTGCTTCAGCTCGCGGGGACGGTTCAAAGCCGGCGTCGGATATATAAATGAAAGGATAAAAGGCGCTACACCAGCTTTGCCATGACGATGAAGCGGATGTTGGCGCTTCTGCCGGAGCGATAAGAGCCGTCGCGGTAGGAGCAGGTGTAGAGGGTGAGAATCTTGTCGCCGGGTGCGACGGAGACGCCGAAGTTGTACATCGAGCGGGAGATGCCATAGTTTGCAAGTGAGGAGGCGTCGCCGCGGACAATGTTGACCTGACGGTCGGTGTTGAGGTTGACGTAGAACACCGCGAACACCTGCCACGTCATCCTTTCGGAGGCGGTGGAGAAGTAGATATAGGGGTGCGAATAGGCAAAGGCGGAGTTTTTATAGTTGAAGAGCTGGCCGAAGCGGATGCCGTTCGGAGCGTCGCCGATGCCGGTATCGATGTGGTGGCCGTAGATGACAGTGTTGCCGGCGAGCGCCGAGCGCGGACCAAAGGTACACTCGTAATCGGCAAAATAGCAGCCGAAGGAGCTGGGGGCGCCGGACTCGGTGCGGTAGAGGTAGTAGTCGTTGTCGCGCGCCTGCATGACGGCGTTGTTGATGGCGGTGCCGGGAATGTTGAGCCAGCCGACAGAGCCGTACTGATATTGGTAGTTGGCCGAGCCGGTGACGATATCCAGCGACTTCGGAGCCTCGTTTATCAGCACGAACGGCGATTCCTCCGGACGGGAAAGCTCCGGCGAATAGGATTCTATGGATATCTCGGGCGGCGCGACGGCCTCCATCGTGTCGGCTGCGGCGGTATAGGCGTCTATCGGCACCGGCGTGTCGCCGGTGGATAGAGAGACGTCTCCGGCAAGCCCGTCCAGCGCAACCTCGGCTGCGGCAAGGTCTCCGGAAAAGAGGACGGGAGAGGACATGGCGGCCTGTACGCTGCCGGAATTTGCGGAGAGAGCACACAGCACAACGGCGCAGACAAGCGCGGCAGCCGCGAACCTGACAAGAGCCGAGAGCCTTGCCGGAGGCGCAGTGCGCTCAGGGGTGCGGCGGTGAGCGACGTGCGGTAAATCGGTGGTGGTGGATGGTTTTTCTGAGCGTATCAACACTGTGTCGGCACAACCTCTGCTGAATATTTTTAAATAAAAAACCGTCTGCACGGTATCATAAATATTGACAATCTAATGATACCACAAGCAGACGGTAAAAATCAAGGTTTTATATGAAATTTTGAGAATTTAATCCGTCAAAAGCGCGGTTCGCGCGGCTCCGGGTTCGCTTCGACGATCACGTTGGCGGGCAGTGGGCGATCCTTTTCGACAAGCCGCGCCATCACGACGAAGCGTTGCGGATTGAGCGCGCCGCCATACTTATACGAGCAGGTCGAAAGGGTGAGCAGCTTGTCCTCTGCGGAGGGCTCGACATCGTAGATCCACTGTGAGCGATCCTTGGCGTCGTGGATGATCTGATTTTGGAGGGTATCATCGATGTTGACGAGGATATACCACGAGGTCGCCTCGGAGTAGAACACTGCAAATATTTCCCATATCATGTCCTCGTCCTCGGTGGACATGAAGATATAGGGGTGGCTCTCGGCGAAATCCTTGTCAAGGAAGTGGAAAAGCTGGCTAAAATCGGGTCGGTCGGGATTGTCGTTGTAGCCGAGGTTGTGCGCATAGATGATGTTGTTGCGGCTCAGCTCGCTGCGCGAGCCGAATACGGACTCATAATCTGCGAAAAAGCAGCCGAACCAACTGTAATGCCCGTTTTTGTCGCGGCGCAGATAGTAGTTATTGTCGGTGGAGCTGGAATGCTGCACGACGGCGTCGTCTATCTCGGTGTCCGGGATGTGCAGCCAGCCGACGGTGTCGGGATTGATCTTCAACTGCGCCGCTATATCGTCGTGGCGCGGGATGAGATCCACCTCGTTCACTATCTCCGGCTGGGAGTCGGAGGAATCCTCGCTGGAATGGCGGGAGCTTTCGGACGACGACGATTCAGACGACTGCGCGGAGCTTTCCTCGGAGGAGGCGTCGACAGCCGGAGTGCACGCGGAACAGAATGTAAAAAGCAGGACAAGCAAAAGCGCGGCCATCCGGTGCAGCCAAGGTCTGCGCGCGGACGACGGTCTGCTATGTATCATTGGATTATCTCCTTTGCGGTTTACCCGAACTGTTTTACGTTTGAGCGTCAACAGACTTCGTATCTATTATTATACCAGTATGAGGCGAATATATCAATTACAAAACAATGAAAAATAACTGCAAAATCCGGATAAAGCGCTAAACAGAACGGTTTTGCAGTTATTATAACAGCGCGGGGAGATTATTGACCAAAAGTCGCTTTTGAAACGTTAAATTCTGTTATATTTTGCCGCCACTCCGCAGTAAGGCGGTCGAGCGTCCAAGCGGCGTTGGCGGGGCTTGTCGAGGGCAGATATATGGCGGCAAGACCGGTGGCGGGCTGTGAAAAGCGCCGGTAGAGCGTCTGCGCCGTCCTGCCGTTGACGAAGATGCGGTTGATATCGCAGCGGGAGAGGATGATAGAGAGGTCGTTCGGGACGGCGTTTGTGATCCTGTTGTCGGCGGAGCCCTCGATATCGCACTCCGCGATGACGTCCCAGAGAGCGACGCCGTGCGAAAGCAGCAGCCGCTTCTTTTCGGCGGTCGAGCCGGGAGGCCTCTCGCCGAGCACGGCGGCGAGAACACGCCAGAAGCGGTTCTGCGGGTGACCGTAGAAAAACTGAGCCTCGCGCGATTTGACCGACGGAAAGCTGCCGAGTATCAGCAGCCGCGAGTTTTCGTCAAAGACCGGCGGAATGTTGTGGATAACTCTCATAGCTTCTCCCAAGGCGCCGTGAGATCGGAGGCGGCGGGCTTTACGAACCGGCTGAGCCCCGCCGCTTCCGGCTGGATACGGCGCGTTATTTTGAATATTTTTCGTGCAGCTCAAGCAATTCGAGTGTTCGCGGAGAGAATTTTGCCATGTCCTCGGCAGAGCTGTTCGCCCGTGTGCGTTCGGCATATGCGATGAACGCGTCGTACCACTCCTGAGGCTCCGCCTCAAGCTTGATGTCCTCGTCGCCAAGCAGGTCGCGGCAGAGCATTTCCATCACGAGGGCACGCTGGCCGGTCTGCCCGCCTTTCTCAAAGTGCCCGGCGCAGGCGCGCAGCGTGTGGATATCCATCCGCAGCAGCTTGCGATACTCATCGGAGCCGCGGTCGAGCTCAGGTTGCTCGGAGAGGGTAAACAGCAGCTCGCGGACTATCCTGTCGGGGTCGTAATTCTGTCCGTATAGCCGCGCCTTTTGTAAAAGCTCGTCGGAGTGGGATTCGTAGTTAATTGCGGCCTTTTGCAGGTTTTTGAGGAATTTTTTAGAGATGGAGGAGGCATAGTCGCTTCCGTCGGACGGAATCCAAAATTCACTCAGGTGGTAGTCGCCGGAGACACGCTC
>CANNTZ010000014.1 GCA_947522735.1 uncultured Oscillospiraceae bacterium
AAGTTCTGCGCGGAATGCGGAGCAAAGAAGCCCGCCGGAGTGCCGCAATACAAATGCGACAAGTGCGGCTGGGAGCCGGAGGACAAGACCACTCCGCCGAAATTCTGCCCGGAATGCGGCGACCCGTTCGACAACAACGACCTGATTTGACCGAAAGAGGCACGCAATGACCGACGATTACATGGAATACAAGGACGCGCAGGCGACTAAAAAAGGCGATAAGGACTGCCCGAACTGCGGCGGCACAATGGTGTTCGACCCCGAGAGCGGCGGCCTCTACTGCCCGTATTGCGACTACAAGGAGGCTCTGCCCGAGGAGCCGGAGCGCTCGAACGAGGTTTCTGAGCAGGACTTTTTGTCCGCCGAAAACCTTGAGAGCTTCAGTTGGGGCAGCGACAAAAAGCAGGTCGTGTGCGGCAGCTGCGGCGCGCAGATAGTCTACGACGCGCTGGATTCGTCCGCCGTCTGCCCGTTCTGCGGCGCAAACCACGTTATGAAGCCCAACGACGAGAGGTCGATCCCGCCAACAGGCGTCATCCCCTTCCGGGTATCGGAAAAGCAGGCCGCGGAGGGCTTCTCCAACTGGCTGAAGCGCAAGCTGTTCGCACCCAGAGCCGCCAAAAAGCAGGCATCGCCCGACTCGTTCAAGGGCATCTACATGCCCTACTGGACCTACGACGCGCAGACGCTCTCGGAATACACCGCCCGTTACGGCATTGACCACGAATACACGGACAAGGACGGCAACCGCCACACCGAGACCGACTGGTACCGTACCTCCGGCAATTACAGGCGCTTCTTTGACGACGAGCTCGTATTCGCAAGCACCCGCCACGACAGCTCCATCCTGAAAAGCATCGAGCCGTTCTATTCCGATGCGTCTCACGTCAAGCCCTATTCCCCGGAATACCTCTCCGGCTTCATCTCCGAGCGCTATTCCGTCGGGCTCAAGGACGGCTGGAACGTTGCGCGCCAGCAGATAGAGCGCAAGCTGCGCAGCTACATATCGAGCGACATACGCAAGCGCAACCACGCCGACCACGTGGACAGCCTCAAATTCACCACCGATTACTCCGCTATCACCTATAAATACATCCTCGTGCCGGTCTGGCAGTCCGCCTTCCAGTACAAGGACAAGGTTTACCAGTTTATGGTGAACGGTCAAAACGGCAAGGTCGGCGGTAAGACGCCTGTCTCCGCGCTGCGCGTGACCATCGCGGTGATCCTCGGCATCGCCGTCGCCGCGCTTATCATCTGGCTGCTCAGCGGAAACCGGTAAATATCCGTAATTCGGCGGCTCGTCAGGAAAGCTCCATTGATGAGCCGCTGTTTTGTTATGCCGTTATTCTGCCGCCGGAAGGCGGTTTTTTCGCAAAAGCCGATGACAACCGCGGCAAAAAATGCTATAATTATCGCATTACACAATAAACCCAAACGGAGAATCACATCTACTATGGAAAATAATCATGTATCGACACTTGCAAAGGAGCTTTCGCTGCGCGAGGAGCACGTCTCAAACGTTATAAAGCTCATCGACGAGGGCAACACCATCCCGTTCATCGCACGTTATCGCAAGGAGCTGACTGGCACGATGGACGACCAACTGCTGCGCCGCCTTGCCGACCGCCTGGAATATCTGCGCGGGCTGGACAAGCGCCGGGAGGAGATACTCTCCCTGATCGACGCGCAGGGCAAGCTGACGGAGGAGCTGCGCGCCGCACTCGACAGGGCGGAAACGCTCGCCGCACTTGAGGACCTATACCGCCCCTACAGGCAAAAGCGGCGCACCCGTGCGACCGTGGCGCGCGAAAAGGGGCTGGAGCCGCTGGCGGAGCTGCTGTTCGCTCAAAATATAAAGCACGGCAGTCTCGACGAGCTTGCGATGCCCTATATCGACTCCGAAAAGGGCGTTTCCTCCGCCGAGGAGGCGCTTGCGGGCGCTTCTGACATTATTGCCGAGAATCTCTCGGACGATGCCTCGATACGCGGCAGACTGCGCGCCTTCTGCATGAAAAACGGCGCCGTCGTCTCAAAGGCGAATACCTCCGAGGACTCGGTCTACCGCCTCTACTACGATTTTTCCGAGCCGGTCGCACGCATCCAGAGCCACCGCGTGCTTGCGATAAACCGCGGAGAGCGCGAGGATATCCTGAAGGTGCAGATCGCCGTAGACGAGGCGGGCGCGCTTGGCATCATCCGCGCCGCCGCCCTGAAGCCCGGCAGCATCAGCTCCGGCCTTGTCAATTCCGCAATCGAGGACTCGTGGTCGCGGCTAATCTATCCCTCTGTCGAGCGGGAGATACGCGCCGCGCTGACCGACGCCGCCAACGAGCAGGCGATACGCACCTTTGCCCTCAATCTCGAACCGCTGTTGATGCAGCCGCCGCTACGCGGCAAGGTCACGCTTGGCTTTGACCCCGCCTACCGCACCGGCTGCAAAATTGCCGTCGTGGACGCGACCGGAAAGGTACTCGACACCACCGTCGTCTACCCCACCCCGCCGCACAACAAAAAGACGGAGGCCGCCTCGACGCTCAAGCGGCTGATAAACCGGCACCACGTCGAGGCGATAGCCGTCGGCAACGGCACCGCGTCGAAGGAGTCGGAAATCTTCATCTCGGAGCTGCTCCGCGAGCTTCCCGGCGTCGCATACATGATGGTCAGCGAGGCGGGCGCGTCGGTCTATTCGGCGTCCAAGCTCGGAGCGGAGGAATTTCCGGATTACGACGTCTCGCTGCGCTCCGCGGTATCCATTGCGCGCCGCCTCCAGGATCCGCTGGCGGAGCTGGTTAAGATCGATCCTAAGGCCATCGGCGTCGGGCAGTACCAGCACGACATGCCGCAGACGCGCCTTGGCGAAACGCTGACCGGCGTCGTTGAGGATTGCGTCGGCCGCGTCGGGGTTGATCTCAACACCGCCTCTTCCTCGCTGCTCGCACGCGTCTCCGGATTGAACGGCAGCATAGCCAAAAACATCGTCTCTTATCGCGACGAAAACGGTGTTTTCACCAGCCGCAATACACTGAAAAAGGTGCCAAAGCTTGGCCCCAAAACCTTTATCCAGTGCGCGGGCTTTCTGCGCGTGCCTGAGAGCGCCAATATTCTCGACAACACCGCCGTACACCCCGAGTCCTATCCCGCGGCGGAAAAGCTGCTGGCGCTGTGCGGCTATTCCGCCGACGACGTGCGCGCGGGACACCTGTCCGAGCTTGGAGCGCGAATTGCAAAGGCCGGCGAGGCCGCGGCGGCGGAGCAGTGCGGCGTCGGCGTTCCGACGCTGCGGGATATTGTGACCGAGCTGCAAAAGCCGGGCCGCGACCCGCGTGACGAGCTGCCCGCGCCCATGCTGCGCACCGACGTGCTGGAAATGAAGGATCTCAAGCCCGGAATGGAGCTGAGCGGAACCGTGCGCAACGTGGTGGATTTCGGTGCGTTCGTCGATATTGGCGTGCATCAGGACGGGCTCATCCACATCTCGCAGTGCGCCGACCGCTATATACGGCACCCGTCCGAGGTGCTGCGCGTTGGCGACATTGTCAAGGTCTCGGTGCTGAGCTGCGAGCCGGAAAAGAAGCGAATAGGCTTAAAATTGATACAGGTTATGTGAATACAGCACAAAAACGCCGTCTGTCTTTTGTCAAAACAGACGGCGTTTTTATATCGAATAGTCTCCGCCGGTCTCCGTATTCATCAGGCTTGCAATGGTTATCCCGTCGAAAAATTCGTTTGTCAGCTCGTAATATTTTTTCCACATCGGCAGAGTCCGGCAATACGGCGCGCGCTCGCAGGGCCGTGCTCCGCTGCCAAGGCATGACACCGGCGCGAGATCTCCCTCGACGGCGCGCAATATCTCGCCCACGGTGTATTCGTCCGGCTCGCGGCACAGGCGGTAGCCGCCGCCCTTCCCGTGAACGCCCTCGATAAACCCGCCTCCGGTCAGCAGCGGCACAATGCGTTCAAGATATTTCAGCGAGATATCCTGCCGCTCCGCCACCTCCTTCATCGGGGTATAGCCGCCGTTTCTGTGCTCCGCCAAGTCTGTCATCACGCGTATGGCGTATCTTCCGCGCGTCGATATCATGTCGCACTCTCCCTTTCTGCGGCTATCACGCCGCCTCCAAGCACCGTGTCCCCGTCGTAGAGCACCGCGGCCTGTCCCGGCGTTATCGCGCGCTGCGGCTCGTCAAACCGTATCCGCACGCCGTCTCCGTCAGGCTCCGCCACGGCCCACTGCTCCGGCTGGCGGTAGCGCAGCTTGACCTTGCAGCGCAGCGGCCCGCGCGGCGTCTCGCCGGATATCCAGTTTACCTCCTCCGCAAACGCCTTTGAACCGTAAAGCTCGTCCTCGCCGCCAAGCACAACCGTGTTATCCTCCGGGCAAATACGGCAGACAAAGCGCTTGCCGGGCATTTTCAAGCCCAAGCCCCTGCGCTGTCCGATCGTGTAGCGGATCAATCCGGTGTGCCGCCCGAGTATATTTCCGGCGGCATCGATGAAATTCCCCGGCTCGCACCCTTTGCCTGTGTGCAGCTCTATCACCCGCGCATAGTCGCCGTCCGGCACAAAGCAGATATCCTGGCTGTCCGGCTTGGCGGCGTTGACAAAGCCGCTCTCCTCAGCAATGCGGCGCACATCGCTCTTGTAAAGCTCCCCAAGCGGGAACAGCGTGCGCTCAAGCTGCGCCTGAGTCATCGCATAGAGCACATAGCTCTGATCTTTCGAGGGATCGACCGCCTTTTTCAGCAGATATTTTCCGTCGCAGCGCTCTATGCGCGCATAGTGCCCGGTTGCAACGCGCTCGCAGCCGAGGATGTCCGCGCGCTCGAACAGCTTGTCGAACTTCATATAGCGGTTGCAGTCGATGCAGGGGTTTGGCGTGACGCCGTGAAGATAGCTGTCGACGAACCTTTTGATGACCTTTTCGCGGAAATCCTCCGAAAAATTGAATACAAAATAGTCCATCCCCAGCCTGTATGCGACGCTGCGCGCGTCCGCAACGTCGTCGGCGGAGCAGCAGGTGCGCGTGCGTGGCAGTCCGGCGTCCCCGTTGTCGTAGAGCCTCATCGTGCAGCCGACGCAGTCGTTCCCGCCGTCGCGCAGCAGCTTCGCCGCCACTCCGGAATCGACTCCGCCGCTCATAGCCACAAGAATCCTCACGCCTTTTCCCCTCTCCAAGCTTTCGCCGCAGCCTTTGTCTATTCCGTCCAGCTTGCCGCCGGGGTCTCACGCATTGCGAATATCGTGCGCTCAATAAGCTCGTCAAGGCTCCAGCCGAGTAGCTGAGCGCCGCGCTCGATCACCTCGCGAGAGCACCCCGCCGCAAAATTCGCGTTCCTGTATTTCTTCTTTACTGATTTCAGCTCAAGATCGGCGACGCTTTTCGACGGGCGCATTATTGCGACCGCTCCGATCAGCCCGGTCAGCTCGTCGGTTGCATAGAGCACCTTTTCCATCGTGTGCTCCGGCCGGATGTCCACGGCTATACCGTAGCCATGGCTCGCCGTCGCATGGATTATCGTCTCATCCAGCCCCTCCGCGCGCATCAGCTCCTGTTCCTTTATGCAGTGCTGCTCCGGCCATTTTTCAAAGTCGAGATCATGCAGCAGCCCGACGACGCTCCAAAAGTCCGCCTTGTCCCCAAAGCCCAGCTCGCGCGCAAAATATTCCATCACTCCGGACACTATCCGCGCGTGCTTGAGGTGGAACGGGTCGGAATTATATTTTTCCAGCAGCTCCACTGCCTCATCCCTGGAGGGTATCCAGCCTGTTCTTGTGCTGTTTTCCATAATATTTCCTCGTAATTTCCCACTCTAAGCCAGCGTCTCGACGAAAATGAGCCGTCGGGACGCTGCGTTATGTGTGATATCGTCTGCTTTTCAGTCCGCAAACATCGGGGTCGAGAGATAGCGGTCTCCGGTATCGGGCAGCAGCGCCACAATGGTCTTGCCCTCGTTTTCCGGGCGCTTTGCAAGCTGAATTGCCGCCCACAGCGCCGCACCGGAGGATATCCCAACCAGCACGCCCTCTGTCCTGCCGATATCCTTGCCCGTGGCGAATGCGTCGTCGTTCTCGACCGGGATTATCTCGTCATAGATTTTCGTATCAAGCACCCTTGGGACAAAGCCCGCGCCGATGCCCTGTATCTTGTGCGCGCCCGCCTTGCCGGTCGAGAGCACCGCGGAGCTTGCAGGCTCTACGGCAACTATCTTGACCGAGGGCTTTTTTGCCTTGAGATAGCGCCCGACGCCGGTGACGGTGCCTCCGGTGCCGACGCCCGCTACAAAGTAATCGACCTCGCCGTCGGTGTCCTCGTATATTTCCGGGCCGGTGGTTTCAAAGTGAGCCTGCGGATTCGCCTCGTTGACGAACTGGCCGGGCACAAAGCTGTCAGGTATCTCCTTTGCAAGCTCGTCCGCCTTTTCGATTGCACCCTTCATCCCCCTCGCGCCCTCGGTCAGTACGAGCTCGGCGCCGTACGCCTTCATGAGCTGGCGTCGTTCCACTGACATCGTCTCTGGCATGACGATGATTATACGATAGCCGCGCGCCGCCGCAACGGACGCAAGCCCTATGCCTGTGTTGCCGGAGGTCGGCTCGATGATGACCGAGCCCTTCCTGAGAATGCCCTTTTCCTCGGCGTCGTCGATCATCTTTTTCGCGATTCTGTCCTTTACGGAGCCTGCGGGGTTGAAATATTCAAGCTTGGCAAGCAGCCTTGCCTTCAGTCCGTATTTTTTCTCGATATTGGTAAGCTCCATCAGCGGAGTTTTTCCGATAAGCTGATCGGCCGAGGTGTAAATTTTAGACATAACATCGTCTCCTGTCGTAAAGCTTTAGATTATATTATTATGATAACTCGTCAAGCCGCCGTTTGCAACAGCTTCAACATCGAAAATCAGCCCCGCCGCAATATCCGTTCCTCATCACCTGACCGCCTCGAAGCCGGCTGCAAGATCGGCGATGATATCGTCGATGTGCTCGGTTCCGATTGAAAGACGCACCGTCGTGGGCTTTATGCCGCCGGCGAGCAGCTCCTGCTCTGACAACTGCGAATGTGTGGTGGATGCCGGGTGGATTACGAGCGACTTGACGTCTGCGACGTTTGCAAGCAGCGAAAACAGCTTCAGGCTCTCGGTGAACCTCTTCGCGGTCTCGGCGTCGCCCCTGATCTCGAAGGTGAATATCGACGCCGCGCCGTTCGTAAAGTAGCTGTCGTAAAGCTCCTTCTGGCGTCCGGAGGCGAGCGACGGATGATTGACGCGCGCCACCTGCGGATGGGCTTTGAGAAAATCGACGACCTTCAGCGCGTTTTCGACGTGGCGCTCGACGCGCAGCGAGAGCGTTTCCAGCCCCTGAAGCAGCAGGAAGGAGTTAAACGGCGATATGGTCGCGCCCTGATCCCTCATCAGCGTCGTGCGCAGCTTGAGAATGTACGCCAGCTTGCCGCACGCCTCGGTGAATACAACGCCGTGATATGAGGGGTTCGGCTTGGAAAGCCCGGGAAATTTGCCGCTTGCGGCCCAGTCGAATCTGCCGGAATCCACAACGACGCCGCCCATGACGGTGCCGTGGCCGCCGATGAACTTGGTCGCCGAGTGGACTACGACGTCCGCGCCGTGCTCGATCGGACGGAGCAGATAGGGCGTAGCAAAGGTGTTGTCAACGATAAGCGGTATCCCGTGGCTGTGCGCAACGGCGGCGACAGCCTCGATATCTATAAGGTCGGAGTTGGGGTTGCCCAGCGTCTCGGCGTAGAGCAGCTTGGTGTTCGGACGGATTGCATCCGCGAAGTTCTGCGGGTCGGCAGGATCGACGAAGCTGACGTCCAGCCCCTGCTCTCGCAGCGTGTTGGCAAAGAGGTTGTGCGTGCCGCCATAGAGGTTCGCTGCGGAGACGATATGATCGCCCGCAACCGCGATGTTCTGTATCGCATAGGTTATCGCCGCCGAGCCGGACGCCGTCGCAAGCGCACCCGCGCCGCCCTCAAGCGCCGCTATCCTCTTTTCAAACACGTCGGAGGTCGGGTTCATCAGGCGGGTGTATATGTTTCCGGCCTCGGTCAGCCCAAAGCGTCCGGCGGCCTGTGCCGAATCCCTGAAAACATATGAGGTCGTGGCATAGATCGGCACGGCTCTCGCATCGGTGGCGGGGTCGGGCGTTTCCTGTCCGACATGGATTTGCAGCGTTTCAAATTTATATTCAGACATTTGTGCTCCTCTTTTCTATTACATCCAGTATATTTATCACTCGGTTATACAGATATCTTGCAGGAGACACATTCGTCCGTATCTGAAATTATGCCGCACAAGCTTTTCAAAATATTCCTTCATGCCGTACAGGCTCCCTTCGGATAATTGCTGGCGTCATATCACAGGCATTTGTTCCCGCCGGGGCTTTGCCGCCTCGTTTTATACCACCAACTTAGTAGGTTGGTTATATTATAGCGCTTGCATCCTCCTTTGTCAATAGCCCACGCAAAAAATATTTGCGAATAAAAAAGTCAAACAAAAAACGCCATATCAGGCGTCTAACAGAGGACACGCGGCGCCCGAAAAGACGCTCTGACGCACCTTCGCCGGAAAGATAAGCTCTTTCCGGCGAAGACTTTTATCTACAGCTCTTTTCGTGCCGCCCTGCGCTTATGCCTTCTCGGCGGCGGCGCGGCTGAGCCAGATGCTCGCGATATCGATGGCGCTGTAGAGGCCGTCCTTTTCGCTGCGGCGGACAATTCTGTCCTTCGCGTTTTTGGTTACGTCGGTCGAGATCATCTGGACGATTATCCTGCCCGAGACCTCCATGCCTGCCTGCTGCTTGGTGTTGACAATCTGCATCATCACAACGTAGGGGTCGCGCAAATCTCCGTAATAGATGGTATTTCCACTGCGAACGAGGGGCTTATCCTTATACATCAAAAACTCGCTACCGCTCTCAGCCTTAACGTTCTTCACTTCACTCACTGTTATAATCCTCCCCTCATAATACTCTTTTGTATCATTATATCATCAATACACAAAACTGTAAACAATCTCTAAGGCAAGTTAACAAAATCATTACATATTAACAAATTGAAAACGTCATGCAAGCCCGTCAAATTATCTTCAGGCACCACTGCGGGCACACCTGGGAGCAATAGCCGCACAGGACACAGCGCGTCGGGTCGCAAACGGCGCGGCCGTCCACAAGTGACATCGCCCTTTGTCCGCAGCGCTTCACGCAGCGTCCGCAGCCCTCGCACCAGTCCTCGACAAGCAGCCGTTTTGTGCGTCCCCGTATGCGCTCCGCCGCGCCGGACGGCATTTTCCCGCAATCAAAAGCCGCCGCGTTCGCCTCGGCCTCCTCGGCGCTCTGCATCCCGACCGCAACGCTGTCTACGTAGTCAAGGCCCATTATGTAATCGAGACACTCCTCCGCACGCCGGAACAGGTTGCCGCCGCCGAACGCCTTCATCGTGAACACGCCAAGCCCCGCCTCATGCGCCTCACGGATCGCCTGCTCCATCTCCGCGCGCGTGCCGTCGGCAATGCCCAGTCCGTCCACGTTGAGTATTGGATGCACCACGTCAAGCCGCCTGTCCGTCGCCGCCCTCACCGCCGCCACGTGATGCGTCGAAAGCCCGACCGCACGAACAATGCCCTTCAGCTTGCACTCGTAGAGATACTCCAGCGCCTCGGCGTGGCCGCGCAACGTCAGCGCGCTCTCCTGCTCGTGCAGCATGAATATATCTATATAGTCGCGGTCAAGCTCGCGCCGCGCCTCCTCCACCGCCTCGACCGCCAGCTCGCGGGTGTATGCGTAGGTCTTTGTCGAGACGACGAGCTCGCGCTTGCCGGTCAGCTCCATCGCGCGCCGGATATACGGATAGGTTCTGTACATCTGCGCCGTATCTGTGAAGCTGACGCCAAGCTCTATCGCCCGCACAAGCACCCGTGCGCCCTCCTCCACATCCATTCCGACCTGGCACGGCCCCACCGTCAGCGAGCCAAAGCAAAGCCGCGACACCTCTATTCCGGTGTTTCCGAGTATTGCGTATTTCAATCCGATCCACTCCAATAGACGCTGCACAATATGCAACGATTATCCATATTATTCTGCGCGCTCAAACCCAAGATAGCGCGTCCCCTGAAAGCTGAGCCGTCCACGGTCTCCCTCGGCGAGCTGCCCGTACTCCTCTCCGTTAAGCTCAAGCTCCATCCTGTCGCCGCTCTCCACCTGAAACGTCGCATAATACCATGTATTCGTCGAATATGTGTATCCGTGCGCTCCTGTGCCGTCTCCGGCGACGGCGTGCCGGCCACTTGTAACGTCGGTGCGCTTCGCGACGACGACTGCCTCAACCGTCAGCCTCGGCGACCTGTTGTTTTTTCTCCACTGCGCTGTCACCGAGACAAGCATTGCAACAAAAACTACCAGTATTATTGCAAATACAACAATGAATATCACCTCAAACGCACCGCTGAAAAAAATATTCGATATCCACATCTGACGAGCTTTCCTTTCAAATAGCATAAGGGCTGCAAAAAATAACGCTCACGCGCTCCAGCCCCGCGGAGCCGCCGCGTTTGCGCAGTCTATATGATAAAACGCGTTATCAAGCGCGGTCGCGGCCGAATTTTCGCACCTGCGCCGCCCAAGAGCCCCCGGAGCTCATCTCCCTCCGGAAGCTCTCGTTCTTTTCAGTTCGCAAAGCGTGCACTCAGCCGTTTTTTTCCGCCCTGACGCGCTCTATCGCGCGGCGCGCCGCCTCCGCAACGTATTTGGCCGTATCCGGCCCCAGAGAATTTGTCTCCTCATAGTGCTTGCGCCCCGTCCCGTCGATCGCCTCGTTCAGATACGGCAGCTTCTCGTCCACCAGAAAATCGTTCGGCGGAATTATATACCCGATCTCATCGTCGCACAATCCGAATATCAGCAGGCCGTCGTCGCCTGCTATCTCCGCAAGCGTCGGCGGATTTTCCCGCTCCGGCGCTGCGGCGAGAATGTCCTCGTTGCCGCCCCACGCAAGCTCCGGGAACAGCTCGCCCGGCACCATCAGCGCCTTCAGCTCGCCGCCAAGCTCAAGATACGTCACCTGTGTGCCGACCCGGCCTCCCGATTTGATCTGCGTCGGCATCACGCCGAAAAAGCCCATGACCGCAAAGGTCGTGTTGCACAGAGGGATGTCCGTCTTTTCGGTCGCAAGCTCCAGCGAGACGGCAAGCCTGCGCTCGTTGTCTATTGCAAGCGTGTAATCCGCCAGCAGCTCGCCGGTGGCGACGACGTTCTCGGCGGGCGCAAGCTCCACGCCGTCCCGCCGGACCACATTGGTGTAGATCAGCCCTCCGACGGCGCCCGGAATGAACACGAAATCATCGCCGCTCTCCTCCTTGATGCGCCGCCCCATGTAGCAGGGAAAATCTGCGCTGACGAGGCTGTTTTTATAGCGCAGCGACTCTGCGTGCGCGCCGAAATTGACAATCCGCACGCCGCCCGTGCCGTCGAAGGGCGCAAAGCGTATCGAGGTGAGCGTCCGCGAATAGATGTACGGATAGCGCGAGTCGTGGAAAACGCTGTCATCCACCTCAATCGAGCCCAGGTACAGCTCTCCGTCCCTGCGCGAGGCCAGCGCCTGCTCAACCGACGCGTATACGCCGTCGTAGACCACCTCCATAAACCGCTCGTCGCGTCCGCTTTCGGCTACCGGCCCCCACAGGCCGAACGTATCAATCCCCGCGTGATCGTGCGTTGAAAGAATGTGAACGCTGCGCACCCCTGCGCCGCCACACAGCTCCTCCATATTCCTCTTCATCGCGTCAACGTCATAGCTCGACAGGCCGACGCAGTCCACCGAGACTATCACGACCGCACCGCGGCCCGAGTTGTCATCGATCGCCACCGCGCGCGCCGTCTGCCAGTCAAGCAGGCCCTCTGCGCGGTTGTCGTTGCGGTAGCCCGCGACGTAGTAATCGCCGATATCTCCCGGCGCGACAAGCTCCGCCATGCCAAAGCCAACGGTGTAAAAATCCCGCTTCTCGCCGTTTACAGTCCCGCTCCCGGACAGCGCGCAGCCCGGCAGCAGCGCCAGCACCGCCAAAATCATCGCAATAATTTCAGCCCTTCTCATCATAACGCCTCCTCACAGCAGCTCTCCGAGTGAGCCGGAGAATTTGATCAAAATCGATACCACCTGCCCGAACGGCACCGAGTTCACCCGCGTGCAGCAAAGCGTCAGCAAAAACGTTCCGACAAGGAACAGCAGCGTCCACAGCGTCATTTTCAGCACCGTGCGGCTTGCACTGCGGTATTTCATCACAAACAGCCCCATCACAAGGCAGCAGACGAGCATCACCCCGGCGGCGACGCCTATGTCGGCCCCACGCGTCTGCGACAGCACCGAATAGAGCTTATCGCTCGACGAAAACAGACGCGCGATATCCGCAAGCCCGCGTATCACCGCCTTCACTCCGACGCTCACCAGCGCCGCGGACGCCGCCGCGACTGCGCAGCCGGATATCACCCTCGACAGCTTGACGCCGCTTTTGTCCCGCAATCTCTCTATCTCGATATCGGTCATGGCCCTTCTCCGCTCCTCTCCGTCAATGCATCTTCAATTTGTCTATTCCCGCCCCAAGGCAGCGCCTCCGGCGAATAAGGCCGTCTCTGCCCGGCCATCTGCGATTCATATTATAATTATACCCGATAGCGCCGCTGCGTTCAAGTCCAAATGCAGAAAAGCCCCGCATATAAAAAATAAGACCCCGGCTTTTGCCGGGGCCTCAGCTTCTGCTCTCTGTTCGGAAGGGTTTATTTGATCTCGATCTTCTTCGGCTCTTTCTTTTCGGCGGACACCTTCGGCAGCGTCACATCGAGGATACCGTTGTTGTATTCGGCAGTAATCCTGCCTGCGTCGATTCCGGTGATGTCGAAGCTTCTGCTGTAGGAGCCGGTGCGGCGCTCGCGCCTGATGAAATTGTCCTTCTTGTCCTCCTTCTCCTCCTTGCGCTCTGCGGTGATGGTGAGATAATCGCCGTCAAGCTTGAGCTCGATCTCGCCCTTATCATAGCCCGGAAGCTCCGCCTGAAGCAGATAGCTGTCTCCGTTGTCGATGATATCGGTCTTGAATTCGCTCATCGTGCGGTAGTAATCGCCGAAGAAGCTCTTCTCAAGGTCGTTCCAAAAGCTGGTCATGCTTCTCTGGTTACGGTTCATGGGGATAAGTTCAAACATAATGACAACCTCCTGTTAATCGTCTCATATTATATTGCTGATCGGTTTTATTTTCTCTGCACTCTTTCTCCTGAGTACGTCTATATTATAACCCGCAATTATATAATTATCATTACAAATTTGTTATCCAACTGTAAATTCTGGCACTCGAATCATGTGAGTGCTAATTATTTTTTGCAATCCCTTCTGCCCGCTCGGAAGTCCTGCTTTTGCCATGCTGGATTTTTCTTTTGCCTGTCTGCGGGAATCAGCCGCGGCTTGCCCCGGGCTCTTACAGCCGGATTTTTTTAATGGCAAAAAAGCCGCCGGCGCGCCCCGGAATATGCGGCGGCGCCGGGAAATATACTGTAGTATTATTGTCAGGATCGGAGCGAAAGCATATGCCCGCACGAATATTCAAGGCCTCCTTTACCCTCGCCCTGCTCACCGCGCTGTTTGCATTGTCCGCCATCGGATGGCTCGGGCAGAGCGCCGCGACGTATGCCGGGAACACCCGGCAGCCGGAGAGCGCCGTCCGCGTACCCGTCATAATGTATCACCACATCCTCAGGGATTCGCGGCGCTGGGGCGACTACGTCGTCTCTCCGGACGAATTTGAAGAGGATCTGCGTTATCTCACCGACGCAGGCTACGTCTCGATCAGCGTGACGCAGCTCATCGCCTATGTCAAATACGGCGAGCCGCTGCCGGAAAAGCCGGTCATCCTCAGCTTCGACGACGGCCACCGCAGCTTCCTTGCCTATGCCCTGCCGCTGCTGGAAAAATACGGCCAGCAGGCGGTCGTCGCCGTCGTCGGAAGCTACTCCGAGGCATACAGCGAGAGCGACGACCACAACGTCGCCTACGCCTACCTGAGCTGGGACGAGATAGCCGAAATAAGCGCAGGAGGACGCGCCGAAATTTTGAACCACACCTGGAGCCTCCACGACAACAGCGGCCGCCGCAACGGTACAAAGCGCATCAGCGGAGAAACGCTCGAGGAATATTCGGCAGTGCTGCACGAGGATATAGGCCGGCTACAGGATAAGCTTGAGGCCGTCACCGGAGCGCGCCCAAGCGCCTTTGTCTATCCCTTTGGTGCGATAAGCGGCGAATCCGTGGATATCCTGCGCGATATGGGCTTTGAGGCGGCGCTTGACTGCGAGGGCAGGCTCAACCTGTTCACCCCCGGCGACGAGGACGCGCTGATGGATATCCACCGTGTAAACCGCCGTCACGGGCTAAGCGCGCAGGCAATAATCGAAAAATTAACAAAATAATAACCGCCGCCGCCTTGCCGCAGCCGCCGCGTGTGGTATAATTATAGTGTATATGCAAATCACGGGAGGGCTTAATATGGCATGCAGAGCGATCGTGCTCAGCGGAGGCGGCGCGCGCGGCGGATATCACATCGGCGCATGGCAGGCGTTTCGCGAGCTGGGCATAGACTATCAGATGATAACCGGCACGTCGGTCGGCGCACTCAACGGCGCGATAATGGCGCAGGACGACTTTGAAGCGGCGCGCACGATGTGGGAAAACCTCACGACAGCCGACGTCGTCAACACCGACGTCAGAATCGTTGCGGGCGACAAAAACGAGCAGCGCGACGAGTTCACGCAGTTCATGCTTGAAAGCCTCCGCAAGGGCGGCGCGGATTCCTCCCCGCTGCTCCGGACGATAGCGGAGGTTGTCGATGAGAAAAAATGCCGCGAATCTCCGGTGGATTTCGGGCTTGTGACAGTCAAATACCCCTCGATGAAGCCGGTGATGCTCTGGAAAAACGAGATCCCCGAGGGCAAGCTGTTCGATTATATGCTCGCATCGGCGTCGATCTTTCCGGCGTTCAAAATGCACCAGATCGACGGCGAGCAATTCATCGACGGCGGCTATTATGACGGAATGCCCATCAACATGGCGCTGGAGCACGGCGCGGAGGAGGTCGTCGTCGTCGTGCTCGACGGCATAGGCATCAACCGCCGCCCGCGCCTGCACGGACAGAAGGTCACCTACATCGAATCGCATTGGGATCTTGGCAACGTGCTCATTTTCGACGGCGAGCTCGCCCGGCGCATCATGCGTCTGGGCTATCTCGACACAATGCGCGCCTACGGCAAATTCGAGGGCGTCGCCTACACCCTTGAGATCGGCGAGCTTTCAAAAAACTCGATTGTCCTCTCCGACACGGCGCGCAGCCTTGCGGATTGTCTGCTGCCGGAGGAATTGCGGACAACTCCCGCCGTCATCGCCGCCGGACGCCGCTTTGCCGAGCTGCTGCACGGCTACAAATGCGCTCCTCGCGGCGCAGTGCGGCTGAAAAAGGCGCTCGTGAACCACGAGCTGCTTGTCAATCTGGCGCTGCCGATGATGACGGAGGTCTGCGCCGAGACATTTGACGTGGACTATCTCAAGGTCTATCGCTTCCGCGAGCTTGACAGCGCGATATGGGACGTCTATTCCTCCGAGCGCGAGCGGTTTGAGCGCTCCGGCGAGGCCGACGAGACGGCGAACGTCCTCGACCTCAACCGCTTCAACGAGCTTGCGGCGCGTCTGCGCTCGCTTGGCGGTCATGCCGTTACACATTATATCAAGAGCATCCTCGAACAGTCCATCGCCGGAAGAAACCGCCCCGATCTCTGGCTCGCAGCGTCGCTGCTCCCGCGCGAATTTTGGTCGGCGGCGTATCTCTGCGTCCTTGAGCGCGCGAAGGACTTCCTCGGCAACGACTGAACGCCCGGCAAAGCAACGCTCCCGGAGGGAGATCCGCTCGACGGCTCTCCCTCCGCTTTTAATTTTATACAGGCAAAACCGCACTTCCCCTTGCGCGCCGCAAAAGCGCTCCCGTTGTTGAAAACGACGCGCGACTGTGCTAAAATGAATATGTGCTTATCAGCCTTTCTGCGCATTGCGCAAGGAAAGATAATTGTAAGAATTTTGTGACGTCAATCTTAAACCCGGCGGAGTATCATTATATCAAACGGAGGGAGAAAAAATGGGCAGTTCTGAGGCGTTTACCGTGCTGGTAGTGGACGACGACCGGGCGATAGTGGACTCGTTGGCAATATATCTCACGGCAGAGGGCTACGGCGTGCTCAAGTGCTACGACGGGCTGAGCGCACTGGAGGCAGTTGCGGAAAACCGCGTCCATCTGATAATCATGGACATCATGATGCCTAAGATGGACGGTATCCGCGCGACGATGCGGCTGCGGGAGAAGCATAACATCCCGATAATCATCACCTCCGCCAAATCCGAGGACGCCGACAAGATACTCGGCCTGAATATCGGCGCGGACGACTATGTGACCAAGCCCTTTAATCCTCTGGAACTTGTCGCGAGGGTCAAATCGCAGCTCCGGCGCTATTCGGTGCTGGGGAGCATGGAGAAGAAGGACGGCACGCTGCGCAGCGGCGCGCTGGAGCTGGACACGGTGCAAAAGCAACTGAGCGTGGACGGGCGTCAGGTGCGGCTGACCGCCACCGAGTACGGCATCGTGGAGCTGCTGCTGCGCAACGCCGGTCGAGTGTTCCCGATAGACGAAATCTATCAGCGGGTCTGGAACGAGCCGTGCTACAGCCCAGAGAACACCGTCGCCGTGCACATCCGCCGGATACGCGAAAAGATCGAAATCAACCCTCGTGAGCCGGAATATCTAAAGGTGGTGTGGGGAATTGGATACAAAATCGAGAAAAAGTAGACCGTTTCTTTCGTGGCTGTGCATTCCGCTGGCGCTCGCCCTGCTTCTGTCCGCGGCGCTAAGCACCCGGTATATGCTTCACCGCGACCTGCTTGCGCGGCATTATTCGCGCACCTATGACTTTGCAAACGAGATCACGGGCGTGATACTCCAGATGTTCAACCTCCTCGACTCCGATGACAGCGGCTATTACTACTACGACGAGTACGGTGAGACGCTGACCGTGGCAGAAGCGCGTCAGCGTTATTTTGACAATCGCGGCTACGGCTATTACATCCGCGCCGGAGAAAAATTCCTCACCAATCTCGGCATCACGTCGGCGTCGGAGCTTGGCGCGCCGGATCGCGAGGAATGGGGCTATATGCTGAAGCTTCAGGATGGCCTGTACAGCGGCTACTCGCCGGAGATATACTTCCCGGAGCTTGACGCAGGGCGCATTGGCCGCATCAGCTACGAGCACACCGACGAGCTGCGTCCCTACTGTCTCCCGGCAGCCGAGAGCGAGCGGAATATCGACATGCTCAATGAGGACGTCGAATTCATCCTGCTTATCCCACCCGCACACGAGAACGGGCTGCGTTCACTGTTCACGGCAGGCAACAACGTCGCGGACCGCTCCTACAGGCAGTGGCTTCAGAAGCGAATCATGGCGGCCGGCTGGTGCCTGATAGTGCTGCTCGGCGCAGCGCTTCTGCTCATAGCGGTGCTCCGGCGACGGGATGTGGCGCTGTTCAATCAAAAGGTGGCGCGCCTGCAAGCCCGGATCGTCATCGAGCTCAAGGCGGCGGTGTTCCTCCTGCTCGTATATTTGCTTGCGGCGACAATCTTCGGCGGCTGGCTCACCGCATACACCGCCTCAACCCTTGCCAAGCTTGCGGCGCTGGGGTTCTTTGCGGTGTGGCTGGCGTTCTGCGACCTTAAATACAACGGCAGGCAGTCTTTCGCCTTCAACCTTGTGAACATCCTTGTCAACTATTTTAAAAATCGCGACGGAATGCTGCCGCCGCAAAAGCGGATGATGCGCGTGGTGCGCCGGACATTTATCAGCGGCTGTCTGCTGTGCGGGATAGGCGGTCTGCTCGCGTTCCTCGGCGGCATGGCCTACGAACGGAGCTTGCTGGCTTTCGGACTGGTACTCGCATATGCCGGTGTGGTGGTGCTGTGCCTTGGCGTGGATCGCTACCGCTCAATCGCGATAGACATAGGCGAGATATATGCCCAGACGCAGGCTATACGCTCCGGCGAGCTGAGCGTGGCGCCCAGCCGCGTACACTCCGGCGACCTGAAAGCTCTTGCCGACAATATCAACTGCATCCAGGACGGCATGAGGACGGCGCTGGAACGCCAGCTCACGAGCGAGCGGATGAAGGTGGAGCTTATAACCAATGTTTCACACGATCTCAAAACCCCGCTGACCGCGATAACCAACTATGTCGGTCTGCTGGACATGGAGCAGCTCGAGCCTGCGGAGGCGAACGACTACGTCGATATTCTCGGGCAGAAAACGGCGCGGCTGACGACGCTGATAAGCGATTTGTTCGAGGTGTCCAAGGCAACGAGCGGCGCAATGGAGCTGCAAATGGAGTCGATTGACCTGCTCGCGCTGACGGAGCAGACGCTGGCGGAGCTGGAGGAGAGACGCGCGGCGAGCGGCGTGACGGTGAAGATGACGCATCCTGACGGAAAGCCGTGGGTGCTGGCGGACGGGCGGCGGCTTTTCCGCGTGTTCGAAAACGTTATCGGCAATGCGATAAAATATGCGCTGCCCGGAACTCGTATCTACGTCGATATCGGGCGCGGCAGCGAGCTTACGAGCGTGACGGTGCGCAACATCGCGAACTACGAAATGGATTTTGATCCGCAGGAGATGCTTGAACGCTTTGTCCGCGCGGACAAGTCGCGCACCGCGGAGGGCTCCGGGCTGGGGCTTTCGATAGCGAAAAGCTTCACCGAGCTGATGGGCGGGCGGCTGAATGTGGCCGCTGACGGCGATGTGTTCAAGGTAACGCTGGTGTTCAGGTCGTCGGAGCCGCCCGTCTCCGGAGACGCGTGCGCAGCCCAATAACAGACAAGGGCTTCCGCAGGAGGGATGAAAAATCCCCGCGGAAGCCCTTTGTATTGGCGTCATACGCCGTTCATCCCCTTTGCCCGGAGTGACCGCGGCGATATTCACGTGGCGACGCACCCATTCTCCGCCGGAACACCGACGAGAAATAGTGCTCGTCCGCAAAGCCCGAGCGGTATGCCACCTCCTTTATCAGGAGGTTGGTGCTCCGCAGCAGCTCGCACGCCAGCGCAATGCGCCGTTCGAGGAGGTATTCGTAGGGCGTCCGGCCATATTCCCGTCGGAATATCCTTATCGCCTGCGACCGGCTCTTATAGATTGTCTGCGCCAGCGCGTCGATATCCACGCGGCTTGCAAGCTTCCGTTCGAGATATTTGCGCATAACCGCCGCCTCGTCTGTGAGCGCGCCGTCCTGCGCCTGCGCCGCCGCCAGCTTTTGCACCATCCGGTGAAATATCAGCGCCGCGCGCTCGCTCAGCTTCTCCGTCGCGCCGCCCTTGCACAGCGAGAGCACCTCCTCAAACTCGCTCCTGAGGTCTGTCCTCTCGAAAACCACCGCATCGCGCAGCCCGTAGGCCCGGGTCAGCGCGTCGATGAGCGGGCCGTGCGCGTTGAACCATATCTTTGTCCACGGCGTGTCCGCGTCCGAAAAATAATCGTGCGCCTGCCCCTCGTGCAGCATGTAGACATCGCCCCTTCGCGCGCGCCAGCTCCGCCCGTCGCATATCACCGTGCCGCTGCCCTCAATGACATACTCTATCACGAACGTCTCCGACTTTTTCCGCACTATCCGGTAGCTCCCGTCGCAATAGGATATGCCCGCCAGAGATACCGCGAACGCCTCTCCGTCCTGACCGAATATGCGGTATACCTCCTCCCTCATGCGTCTATCCTCCACTTATATGCTGTTATAATCAATTTACCCGGATATATTATAGCATTATAATTAACTTATGTAAACCCAACATATAACAGTCAAAGGAGAATTGCGCATATGAATACGATTCCTCGTCCCGAGCATCCTATGCCCCAATGGGAGCGCGAGAGCTGGCTGAACCTCAACGGAAAATGGGAGTTCGACTTCGACCTCGGACGTTCTGCGCGCGACCGCAGGCTCTACGAGAGCACGACGCCGCTTTCCCGCACGATAAACGTGCCGTTCTGCCCCGAGAGCGTTCTCTCCGGCATCGGCTACACCGATTTCATTCCCTCCGTCTGCTACCGCCGCAGATTTGAGCTGACGGAAGGTCAGCTTGACGGGCGCGTGCTCCTGCACTTCGGAGCGGTCGATCACGACGCCTATGTGTATGTGAACGGCGCGCTCGCCGGAATCCATACCGGCGGCTACACCTCCTTCAGCTTTGATATCACCCCGCTCGTTTGTGCGGGCGAAAACGTCCTCTTCGTCAGCGCCGACGACGACAACCGCGACGGCAGACAGGCAAGCGGCAAGCAGTCCACCCTCTATCACTCCCACGACTGCTCCTACACCCGCACCACCGGCATCTGGCAGACCGTCTGGCTCGAATTTACGCCAAAAAGCTATATCAAAGCCGCCAAATATTATCCCGATATCCACAACTCCGCCCTCACTATCATCGGCGAGACCTCCGGCGGCGGCACGCTGGATATCCGCAGCCGCTTCATGGGCAGGGACACCGGCTGCTGCACGGTCAAAACCTGCGGCGGCACCTTCACAGCGCAGCTCAAGCTCTCCGAGCTGCACCTGTGGGAGCTTGGCCGCGGCGACCTCTACGACCTTGAGCTGCATTTTGGCGACGACGTTGTCAGAAGCTATTTCGGTATGCGCGAGGTGCGCATGGACGGCATGAGGTTCCTCCTTAACGGCCGCTCCGTTTTCCAGCGTCTTGTGCTGGATCAGGGCTTCTATCCCGACGGCGTCTACACCGCCTCCTCCGACGCGGCGCTGCTCCACGACGTCGAGCTCTCGATGGCGGCGGGCTTCAATGGCGCGCGTCTGCACGAGAAGGTCTTTGAGCCCCGTTTCCTCTATCACTGCGACCGCCGCGGCTATATGGTCTGGGGCGAATATCCCAACTGGAATTTCGACCACAACGACCTGCGCGCAACCGAGCGCTTCCTCCCCTGCTGGCTCGAAAGCGTAACGCGCGATTTCAACCATCCTTCCATCATCGGCTGGTGCCCGTTCAACGAGACGTGGGGCTATTCCGAGAAGCTGGCGTACAACAAGCTGCTCTCAACGGTATACAACTGCACCAAGCTCTACGATACGACCCGCCCGGTCATCGACACCAGCGGCAACTATCACATGGTCACGGACATCTACGACGTTCACGACTACGATCAGGATCCGGTCAGCTTCAAGGCGCACTATGACAGGCTTGCCACGGACGGCGAGCTTTACGATCAGGTCAACGAAAGCAACCGCAGCGGACTGCTCCAGCAGCATTACGCCGGAGAGCCTGTGTTCGTGAGCGAATACGGCGGCATCCGCTGGGATACCACCGGCAAGGCGGGCTGGGGCTACGGCGTCGCGCCCAAAAACGCCGGGGAATTTCTCGCGCGCTTCAAGGGCCTCACCGACGCGCTGCTCGACAACCCGAAGCTCATGGGGCTGTGCTACACCCAGCTCTACGACGTCGAACAGGAGCTAAACGGTCTCTACACCTACGAGCGCGAGCCCAAGTTCGACCCTGATATCTTCCGCAGCACCCTCTCCCGCAAGGCGGCCATAGAGGACTGAGCCGCGCCGCAAATACCTAAGCAGGCGTCCACATGACTACAATCATGCGGACGCCTTTTGTCGTGTGTCGTGTGCCGCAAAAATAATTGAACGAATCTTTCACTTCATCTTGACATTTCCGCCATATAACCATATAATAGTGATTGAAGCAATCACCCATACAATATTACGGAGGTTACAGCATGGACAGAAAACTTAAAATCGGCGTGTTCGGCGGAGCGCGCGGAATGACTATGATCGGCGTCCTTCTCGAGCATCCCGACGCGGAGCTGGTCGCAGTCTGCGACAAATACGTGCCGCTGCTGGAAAATGCCAGAAAAGAAGCCGAAAAGCACGGCACAGCCATCGATACCTTTACCGATTTCGACGAGTTTATCGCACAGGATCTCGACGCAGTGGTGCTTGCGAACTACGCCAACGAGCACGCGCCCTTCGCGATACGCGCGATGAAGGCGGGCAAGCACGTGCTCTCCGAGGTGCTGCCCTGCCAGACCATGGCCGAGGCCGTGGAGCTTATCGAAACGGTGGAGGCCACCGGGAAGGTCTACGCCTACGCCGAAAACTACTGCTACATGGATCATACCTTCGAGATGTGGCGCCGCTATAAAAACGGCGACATCGGCGACGTCATGTATGCCGAGGGCGAATATATACACGACTGCGGCTCCATCTGGCCTCAGATTACCTACGGCGAGCGAAGCCACTGGCGCAACCGTATGCACCCAAACTTCTACATCACCCACAGCCTCGGCCCCATTATCACCATCACCGGCCGCCGTCCCGTCCGCGTGGTTGGCTTCGAGACCAACGTGGCGGAGTGGATGGCAAAGGTCGGTCTGAGCACCGGCGCAGGGCTGGAGATTGTCACCCTCGATAACGGCGCCGTCGCCAAGAGCGTCCATTGCTGGCTGAAGCGCGAGCCGGGCAGTGTCAACTATGAGATCTACGGCCAGAAGGGCATGATGGAGACCGGACGTTTTGAAGAGAACAAGCCGATCAACGTCTACCGCGAGGGCCCTGACCTCTGCAAGGGCGATTGGGAGAAATACACGCCGGAAAAGGTCATCGCGAAAGAGGAGAGCGCGCATTTTGCCTCCCACGGCGGCAGCGACTTTTACGCAACGCACCTGTTCATTCAGAAGATCCTCGGCCGCCCCGACGGCGAGTGGAGCATCGACGTCTACACCGCGGTCGACATGGGAATCTGCGGGATACTGGCATACCGCTCCGCGCTTGCCGGCAACATCCCCATCGACGTGCCTGATCTGCGTAACACAGAGGAGCGCGACAAATGGCGCAACGACAACGCCTGCACCGATCCTAAAACAGCGGGCGAGCAGCTTCTCCCGATCTCGACGCATGGCGATCCGGAGATACCGGACGCGGTTTACGATGAGATGCGGCGGCTTTGGGAGCGCAACGAGAATGCCGGGCAGACCACGGAGAAGGACTGACGGCGCTGTGCGCCGCCTATTCCGACATGCGACTGTATTACGCGCGCCGCGAATAAAAATATAAATTTAGAGCACAAAAATACATTTATACTCAGCCTCCGGACGTGTACAATATAAATAAGAAAGCACCGCAAAAGGAGGCGTCTTTATGAAAATCCTCGCTATAAGCTGCCACCCCGACGACATCGAGATTGCCTGCGCGGGCACCCTTGCAAAATGCGTGCGCCGCGGCGACGACGTCACCGTCTGCCACGTCGCCAACGGCAACCTCGGCCACGCCGTCACTCCGCCAGATGAGCTGCGCGAAATACGCGCCGCAGAGGCAGGACGCGCCGGCGCACTCGCCGGGATAAAGGTCGTCACCTGCGACGTTGGCGACCTGCTGGTCTACGAAGGCGTCTGCGAGCAGCGCGACAGAGTCACCGAGGTCATACGCCGCGAGGCGCCCGACCTCATCATCACCCACAGCCCCACCGACTACATGCCCGACCACACCGCCGTCAGCCGCCTCGTATTCGACGCAAGCTTTGCCGCAAGCGTGCCGCATTACGCGAACGGCTCGGGCCGCGAGGCGCGCCTTACGCCGCTCTATTATATGGATTCACCCCGACCGAATATGTCGATATCTCCGACGTGTTTGAGCTGAAGATGCAGATGCTCGAATGCCATGAGAGCCAGCTTCGCTGGATGCGAGACCACGACCACATCGACTTTGCCGATTTTGTCCGAACCTGCGCCAAATACCGCGGGCTGAAATGCGGCGCGCCATACGCCGAGGCGTTTGCGCAGTGCTCCGTCTGGCCGAGGATGACCTGCAAGCGGCTGCTGCCGTGACGTGAAAATAGCTGAGGAGATGATTTTGATGGCTGCAATGAACTTTATGACCACCGTTGAGGGCTCACTGCTTGAGGGCTTCTATCCCGCGGGCTGGGATATGGCTCGTATCGACGAATGCTGCAAGGGCACGCCGGAGACGGTTATGGAGCGCCAGAGCTTCTGGAGCGACGGCTTTGGCCCCGTCGGCTGCGGAAATATCAGCGAATTTGACGTAAAGATGGGGCACGAAATCGCCAACCGGATACGCCTTGCCCGCGACGCCGGACGCAAGCTTGCGCTCATCCTGCCGGTCGGGCCGATGGGCATGTACCGATGGGCGGTCTATTTTCTGCGCGAGTGGGGCGTCGGCTGCGGACACGTCTACACCTTCAACATGGACGAATGGTCTGACGGCGAGGGCAACACCCTCTCCCCCGACGACCCAGCCGCCTTCCAAAACGCCATGTGCGAGGCGTTCTTTGCGCCGCTCGGAGAGCTGACCGTTCCCGAAAAGCAGCGCAGCTTTGCGACAAGAACCAACCTCCCCACCTATCCCGGGCAGATAGCGGCACTCAAGGCGCAGGGAGCGGAGCTGGTGCTGGTGTTCGGCATCGGCAGAATGTGCCACATCGCCTTCTGGGAGCCGCATTTTGCCGCCGATTTCGCGAGCGCAGAGGAATGGAAGCGCCAGCCCTACCGCCTTGGCGCCCGGCTGCACCCGCTTACCATCGAGCAGAATGCGATAACCAGCTTCAAATCCCGCACGACGCTTGTCCCGTGCCGCGCAAACACCATCGGGCCGGGGCTGTTTTTGCAGGCCGACTACATCATCGGCGGCTGCGACGGTGCGCTCTCGCGCGGCATGCAGTGGCAGGGCATGAGCTTCTGGATGACGCTGCGCTACGGCCCCTCGATGTGGGTCCCGTCCAGCTTCATGCCCACCCTCCCCGGAAAGCTGTTTTTCCTGAACGAGCTTGCCGGGCCGCTCACCGCCGAGTGCAACTGACCTCATCAAAAACGCCGCCGTATCCGGAATGGGTACGGCGGCGTTTTGCAGCTTCAGATATTGTGCTTCTCAAAGCTTTTGACGAGCGTGCCGCAGAGGTCGCGCCTTTCGGCGAGCGTTTGCAGGTGCAGATAGCACAGCCCATACGGCGCGTCGCAGCGCATCGGCAGCACTGCGCGGCTGACGCCGTTTAAACGAACCTCGCAAACGCGCGCCTCGGTGTCATATACGAAACCAAGCTCGTCCCAGCCCTCCTCGCGCTTTTCGGAATGCTCGAAGCTGAAATGCGCCTCGCGCCTCGCGTATTCGTCGCAGGGGTTGTACCAGTGGTCGCACAGCGAAATGGCAACGCCGCTTCCCGCGACTCGCAGCCTCAGGCTCACCTCGCCTCTCTTCGACGCCGGGAAGTTCCAGACCGCGCCCTGCTTTTGATAGACGAGCCGGTCGTCGTCAAGGCGGCAGAGCTGAAGCACCTCCTCATAATTCCCGTCCGGATCCGGCAACAGCAGCGCGCCGTCGGTACGGTTATAGGCGCAGTGGCCGGAGAAGCCGTGATAGGAGCCGAGATTGCTTTTGACATACATCTGGGTCGAAACGCCGCCAAGGCCGTAGCGGAAGTTTTCGCTGCGCCGCGTCTCGTAGAGCCAGTCAAGGTCGAGTATTATCACGCGGCGCGAGGCGGGGTGCTGTCCGAAATGGACAAGCAGCTTGTTGTAGGGCAGCTCGAGCATTTGTCCCTGATGGACGCTCTTGTCGAGATCGATTATTCCGCCGGTGGAGCGGAAGTCGGCGCTGTTGCGGATGGGATTCAGAAAAAGCTCGCGGAAGCCCGTCCATGTCGCGCCGTCGTCGCCGGATATCGCGAGATCGTTTGCGTCGCGGTTGGTAAAGACATCCTCCCACACGCCCTTCACGATATCGTCGCCGACCGGCGGCCAGGTCTTTTCGTGGTCAAGCTCCGGCAGCGGCTGGTTGTTGCACCAGAACATGACGAGCCTGCCGTCTGAGAGCTTTTCCAGCACCGGCATCGTCGCAGTGCCGTGGAAAATCGATGGCTCCGGCTCGGTCCAGCTCTCGCCGCAGTCGGAGGAATAATAGACGTAGTGATAGTTCTGCGAGGTGCGCACGAGCAGCATCAGCCTGCCGTCGGAAAGCTCCGCTATCGTCGGCTCGCAGGAGAACTGCTGCCAGCGCTCGCCCTTGTGCGGAGGAACCGGCTCAAAGCGCGGCGCGGAGCTTGGGATGCGCACATGTCTCCAGCTCTCGCCGTCGTCGTCGGAATAGAATACGAGGATAAACATGTTGGAGAAATCCGGAAGCCGGTACTGTCCAAGGATTATCCAGCGGTCGCGGCTTTCGATGAAATACGGCTGCTTTAGTATCTCCGTCACCTCGCTGCCAAGCCTGACGGGGCGTCCGGCAACGTCGTCAAAGCCCTTGTCGCTGAGGATGGCATATGCGCCGTCAAGCTCCTCTTCGTCCACATCCGGGCGGTGGGCGCTCGGGAGAAAGGAGATATAGCGGCCGGTTCCGGGGTTATAGCCGGCGGCTCCGAGAAAACGGCCCTCCGGAGCGAGGTGCAGCTTCCAAGAAAGCCCGCAGTCGGTGGAGGAGACGTATACCGCTGTGCCGTGTTCATCCGGCTCCTTCCGGTCTGTCTGGCCGTAGATGCGTATCTCGCCCTCCGGCGTGACACACATGCTCGACGCCGCGTCGGACGGCGGCACGGCCACGACCTGCGGCGCGTAGATCCTCTTGAGCAGCGCGGTATCCTCGGCATTCAGCCGGTCGATCATGCTTTGAATGTAATACTTCATGTCAATTACCGTCCTGTCGTTCGTTTTTTCGGCGCAAACCAATTATATCACGCCGCGCGATGGGATACTATTGCATTTTCGTAGCCGCACATGGCAAAATCATATGTGGGCCGTATTTTCCGGCCGCAGCGGGGCGCTCCCGTCAATTAAAATTATAGCACCTCAAGCTTTCGGCGTCAACGCGGGGATCAAAATCCGGCCGCAGATGCAAAACTCAATGCAACGCTCACCCGCAAAAGTCCCCGGTTAATATTGCCATTAAATTTTGATATGACAATGGATGATTATATAATTTGATGTTTTTGCCGCTATTTTTTTTTAGGGATTGACTTTTAGAGTTGTAATTGGTATAATATATTGGCTGTAGAAAATAGTATATGTATGATCCATTAGCTCAGTCGGTAGAGCACTTGACTTTTAATCAAGGTGTCCGGGGTTCGAATCCCCGATGGATCACCAAAAGTCCACCATAATCCTGATAGAATTACGGTGGACTTTTTCTGTATTATTTCTTGCCGAAGGACCTTGTGAAGCATGGAGCAGCGCCTCCGGCCGCCGCGTAGGCTGGCGCGCATACGGATTGGCAGAAATTTAGCCGCGGCCTTTTGAAATCGAGCCTAAGGCGCCCTATGCGTAAGCTGCTCCGAATTTAAATACGCTGCGCAAAGCGCTAATGCGGAGACTGCAAATATGTTGCAGCACGTCTCAAGCAAGCGGATGATCGGAAATGTTGTAGAAATGCCAATGCCTTTGAGCGGCTGATTACTGTGCGGGAGGGCGCAAGGCACCCGATGGATGATATTTGCGGCCTCCGGGTGAGATATCTTTAACATTTGAGTAGTTCTAAAAAAGCGGAGACCCGGCTGCCTTCAAATCCACGCTTTTTATTTTACATGCCCTCTGTATTCAATTTAATCGGATTAACAACGGCACGCGCCCCCGATGAGCATGCCGCACCGTTTTCCCTGTCCTAATTTTGCGGGATGAAAAAATTTTCAGCGCCGCCGCGGCAAATAATGCAGCGGCTTTTGTATGGACATTTGCAGGGCGGCGTGGTAATATTATAGTGTATGACAAGCTTGAGGGGAGGCGGCGGCATGGATGGGAAAACGCAGGCGCTTGATTGGGATATACGCCGTGTAAGCGGCGTCGGCGAGCGACGGGCGGCGCTGTATGCAAAGCTCGGCATTACCACCGTGGGCGGGCTGCTGCGGCACTATCCGCGTGACCACATCGACATGAGCGGAGACGCAGCGATATCCTGCGCGCCGTTCGGAGAGAAATGCGCAATACGGGCGACGGTCGTGAAAAAATCACGGGAGCAGCGGATACGCTCCAAGCTCTCGCTGTTCAAGGTGACGGTGACGGACGGCGAGAGCGATCTGCTGATAACCTTTTTCAACATGAAATATACCGTCGAGGCGCTGGTTCCGGGCGAGGAATACGTGTTTTACGGGCTTATGGACGGCACGCTGCTGCGTCGCGAAATGAACAGTCCGCTCGTTATAAAGCCGGACGGCGACGGAAATTTTCCGGCGTTCATCCCGGTCTATCCGACGACGGCCGGGCTTTCGTCGCGGATGATAGCGGCGAACGTCAGCTCGGCGCTGGCGCTTGTCGGCGAAAAGCTTGAGGATCCGATACCGCCCGCGGTGCGCCGGGCGGCGGGGCTTTGCGGGCTGGAGTTCGCCTATCGCGGCATCCACCTGCCGGAGAACGCGCAGGCTCTCACGGCGGCTCGCGAGCGGCTTGTGTTCGACGAGATATTCATGGTGGCGCTGGGCATGGCGCTGGAGCGCGACAGGGAACGGCTTGTTCGCGGCGCGCAGATGAGGGACGCCGATATCGGAAAATTCATCTCGGAGCTCCCGTTCCGGCTGACCGGTGCACAACTGCGCTCGGTGAGGGAGATAACCGGCGCGATGACGCGGAGCTGGCCGATGAACCGTCTGCTTCAGGGCGACGTCGGCTCCGGCAAAACGGCGGTGGCGGCGGCGGCAATCTGGTTTGCGCATCAAAACGGGTATCAGTCGGTGCTGATGGCGCCGACTGAGCTTCTCGCAGAGCAGCATCACAAAACGCTTTCGGCGCTGCTTGCGCCATTTGGGATAGAGGTTGGGCTGTTGACTGGCGCAATGACGCCGAAAAACAAGGCGCTGACAAAGGAACGCGTCGCCACAGGAAAAACCGGAGTGCTGGTGGGCACCCACGCGCTGATCGAAAAGGACGTGGAGCTTGTGCGCCTCGGGCTGGTCGTGACGGACGAGCAGCACCGCTTCGGCGTCGGACAACGTTTCGCGCTGGCAAGCAAGGCCGGCGCGCCGCACATGCTGACGATGTCGGCGACCCCGATACCACGAACGCTCGCAAGCGCAGTCTACGGCGACTTGGAGGTCTCGGTGATCGATGAGCTGCCGCGCGGACGCTCGCCGGTCAAGACCTATGTTATCGACTCCGGCAAACGGGAGCGCGCCTACGGCTTCGTGAAAAAGCAGCTTGACAAGGGCTGTCAGGGCTACATCGTCTGCCCGTTGGTGGAGCGGGACGAGGAGAAAAGCTTGCCGGAGCTTGTCCCGGCGGTGGAATACGCGCAGCAGCTTCGAGACGGCGCCTTTCGGGATTACAGCGTCGGACTGCTGCACGGAAGGATGAAAAGCGCGGAAAAGGACAGCGTCATGCGCCGTTTTGCGGCGGGAGAGCTGCAACTGCTGGTTGCTACGACAGTCGTCGAGGTGGGCATTGACGTGCCGAACGCGGTGATAATGCTGATTGAAAACGCCGAGCGCTTCGGGCTCAGCCAGCTCCATCAGCTTCGCGGACGGGTTGGGCGCGGCGCGGCGCAGTCGTGGTGCGTGCTCATCTCCGACGCAAAGGGAGAGACGGCACGCAGCCGCCTGCGAACCATCGCGACAGAGACCGACGGCTTCAGAATAGCCGAGGCGGATCTTGCGCTGCGTGGGCCGGGCGATTTCTTTGGGCTGCGCCAGCACGGCGAGGCGGACGGCAGGATAATGGAAATGCTTGGCAACGAGCGGCTCGGCTCGCTTGCAAAAAGCTCGGCGGAGGAATTGCTGCGGGAGGATCCGGGGCTGCAAATGCCGGAGCATGCGCGGCTGCGGACGCTGGCCGCGCGCACGGTGGAGCTTGTGAACCGCTGAGGACGCTTTGGAATATACTATAAAAAAGGACGAAAATGAAGGGGACTGACGGTTATGGCGGAAAATGAAAAGACGGGCATAAATGCAAAGGGTGTGCTGTATATCGTGGCGGCGGCGTTTTTCTGGGGGATAATGCCAATGTTCGCGAAGCTCGCCCTTAACAGCGGCGCGGATGGACTGACCTCAGCGGTCATGCGCGCGTATGTTGCGGCGGTGCTGTACATAGCTTACGGCCTGATAACGGGCGCGTTCAAGCGCTTTTCGCCACGCCACATCCCTTTTTTTCTGCTCAACGGCTTCTGCTCGATCACGGTGCTGTACATCGGCTATCTCAAGGCGCTCGAATACATCCCGGCGGCCATGGCGTCGGCGCTGGTTTACACCGCTCCGGGCTTCGTGATACTGTTCAGCCGCGTCATCTATAAGGAGCCGATAACGAAGGTCAAGGCGGCGGCAGTCGCGCTGACCTTTATCGGGTGTATGCTGGTGGTCAAGCTGTACAACCCGGCTTCGGTCAGCGCAAATCTCAAGGGCATACTGCTCGCACTCGCGGGCGGCATCGGTTATTCGACGCTGACGCTGTTCGGACGGCGTGGGCTTGCGCGCTACGATGCGCAGATAAACGCGATAATGCCCGCGATCGGCGGCGCGCTTTGCTGCTTCTTCTTCAAGCCGCCATGGGAGATTCGGATAACCAATCTCAATATGGTCATCGCTTTCATCGGCCTCGGCGTGCTCGGCGGCTTTCTGCCGTTTCTGCTGTATCTCAGGGGCATGAGGTGCGGCGTCGAGGGCGGAAACGCCAGCGTTATCGCAACGCTCGAGCCGGTGATAACAACGGTCGCAGGAGTCGTTATCTACAACGAACGTCTCGAAATATGGCAGTATATCGGCATGGCTACGGTAATCACGGGCGTGCTTCTGCCGCTCATCTCGGCCTCTGTGGAGCAGCGGAGGCGGAATGAGGAAAAGGAAAAAGTTTTAAGCGAAAAACCTGTAGAAAATCAAGAAAGCTATGGAAATCTCACTCGAAAAGAGGTATAATAATACATTATACATATTAACGCTTTGCAGCGATATACTTTTGAATCGAGGAGATGATGGCGATGTCCGGGATAAAGACGGTGAAGTTTGGCGGAAGCTCGCTTGCCGACGCGGGACAGATAAAAAAAGTCGCGGAGATAATCCGCGAGGACAAGGCGAGACGGTATGTCGTGCCGTCGGCGCCGGGAAAGCGCTTTAAAGAGGACGAAAAGGTCACCGATATGCTCTATGCTCTGCACGATGCGGCGGGCAACGGCGATTTTGAAAATATATACGGAAAGATACGCGAGCGTTTTGCGCTGATAGTCTCCGGGCTCGGGCTGGATTTTGCGCTGGATAGCGAGCTTGAAACGATAAGACGGAACCTGCTCGCAGGCTTTGGAAGCGATTACGCGGCCAGCCGCGGGGAATATCTCAACGGAAAAATACTGGCTGCATATCTCGGCTTTGACTTTGTGGATCCGGCTGACGCCGTGAAATTCAGAGCCGACGGCTCTTTCGACGCGGACGCGACCGACGCTGCGCTGAAGCCGGCGCTCGCGCGGCATGAATATGCGGTAATCCCCGGCTTTTACGGCGCGCTGCCGGACGGAACCGTCAAGACCTTTTCGCGCGGAGGCTCGGACGTAACCGGATCGCTGACGGCGAAGGCGGTGAACGCGTCGGTCTACGAGAACTGGACCGACGTCTCCGGCTTCCTGATGGCGGATCCGCGCATCGTCGAGTCTCCAAAGCAGATAAGAACGATAACCTATCGCGAGCTGCGGGAGCTGGCATACATGGGCGCTACGGTGCTGCACGAGGAGGCTATCTTCCCTGTGCGCCGCGCAGGCATCCCGATCAACATCCGCAACACCAACATCCCCGGCGAGCCCGGCACGCTCATTGTCGCCGACGCCGAGCCGGACAAAGACAACCTGATAACCGGCATTGCAGGCAAACGCGGCTTCAGCACGGTCGCCATCGAGAAGGACATGATGAATCAGGAGGTAGGCTTTGGCCGCCGGGTGCTGGACGTATTTGAGCGCTTCGGGCTGTCCTTCGAGCACCTGCCCTCCGGCATCGACACGCTGAGCGTCGTGGTGGACACCGAATCGCTCGCAAGGTGCGAGAAAGAGCTGGTTTCGGCACTCTGCGAGGCGACGCGCGCGGATCACATCTCTGTGGAGCACGACATCGCGCTCATTGCGGTGGTCGGGCGCGGTATGCGTCAGGTTCGCGGAACGGCGGCGCGCGTCTTTGCGGCGGTGGCGCACGCAAACGTCAACGTCAAGATGATCGATCAGGGCTCGAGCGAGCTGAACATCATCATCGGCGTGCGCGAGGAGGACTTTGAACGCGCGATAAGGGCGATATACGAGGTGTTCGATAACTGAGATGAGCGAGGATAGAAACGGGAAAACGCTCAGAGGGCTGATTGTTACGGCGATATTTGCGGCTCTGCTTTGCGTCACCGCGCCACTGTCGATACCTGCTGGCGTCGCGCCCATATCGCTCGCGACGTTCACAATCTACGTCGCCGCGGCGGTGCTCGGCAAAAAACGCGCTCCGGCGGCGGTGCTGGTATACATACTGCTCGGCGCTCTGGGAGTTCCGGTGTTTGCGGGCTTTCGCGGCGGCTTTCAGGTCGTCGCGGGCGTCACGGGCGGTTATATCGCCGGATATCTACCCTGCGCCTTTGTGACAGGGCTGTTCGCGGAGCGCTTCGGCGGCAAAAGACTGTGGTGCGCCGTGGGAATGGCGCTGGGAACGCTTTGCTGCTATGCGCTTGGGACGGTGTGGTATTCGTTGGCGGCGTCGGTCCCGTTCGGCGCGGCTCTGGCTGGCTGCGTGCTGCCATATCTTCCGGGCGACGCCGTGAAGATAGCCGCCGCGACGGTGATATCGGCGCTGCTGCGCCCCGTGGTCGCAAAATTTCAGAGCAGATGATAAGGAGACATCGATTTGGAGATACAGAGCTTTTTTGACGAGATCAGGACCTCAGGCAAGCGCGTCGCCTTCATCGGCGTCGGCGTGAGCAACAACGACTGCATAAGGCTGTTCGCACGGCACGGCATAGCCGTCGAGGTGCGCGACCGCCGCGAGGATATCGGCGATATCGCGGAGGAGTTCCGCGCGCTCGGTGTCGGGCTGCGGCTCGGCGGCAATTATCTCGACGAGCTTGATGAGGACGTCATCGTGCGCGCGCCGGGCGTTTTCTACAACACTCCGGCGCTCGTAAAAGCGAGAAAGCGCGGGCAGGTCGTAACAAGCGAGATGGAGCTTTTCTTCGACCTGTGCCCCTGCAAAACCATCGCCGTGACCGGAAGCGACGGCAAGACCACAACCACGACGATCATATCCGAGATGCTGAAAAAGGCCGGAAGGACCGTCTGGCTCGGCGGCAACATCGGTCGCGCGCTGCTGCCGGAGATAGAGAAGATAAAGCCGGGCGACTGGGCGGTGGTGGAGCTCTCAAGCTTCCAGCTTGAGAGCATGCGCCGCTCGCCGGACATCGCCGCCGTCAAAAACGTCGAGCCAAACCATCTTGATGTTCACGGCACAATGGAAAACTATGTAAATGCCAAGCTCAACGTGCTCGCGCACCAGAACGCCTTCTCCCGCGCCGTGCTCAACGCCGACAACGCCGTCACCTGCGGCATGGCAAGGCTGGTGCGCGGCGACCTGCGCTGGTTTTCCACCGAGGGACGCATAGTGCGCGGCGCTTATCTTGACGAGGAGGACTATCTCTGCTCCTGTGACGGCGCGAACACGACCCGGCTGTTTCATCGCGGCGAGATAATGCTCCCGGGGCTGCACAACGTCGATAATTATCTCACCGCCATCGCGGTGCTGGACGGTATAGTCACTCCGGCGGATATGCTGGCTGTCGCGCGCGAATTTGGCGGGGTGGAGCACCGCATTGAATTTGTTCGCGAGCTGGACGGCGTGCGCTGGTACAACGATTCAATCGCCAGCAACCCGACTCGCGTCATCGCGGGACTGCGCGCCTTCGGGCGGCGCATAGCGATGATCGCGGGCGGTTATGACAAGAAGGTGCCCTACGAGCCGATGGCGCCGGACGTCTGCGAATACGTCAAGCTGCTGATACTGATGGGCGCAACGGCGGACAAGATCGAACGCGCGGTTCTCTCCTGCCCGGATTACGACCCTGAAAAGACCCGCATAATCCGCGTGGACAGCATGGAGGAGGCGGTTCGGGCCGCACGGGAGAACACATCGGCGGGCGATATCGTCTCGCTCTCTCCGGCGTCGGCCAGCTTCGACCTCTACCGCAACTTCGAGGAGCGCGGGCGGCACTTCAAGAGCATCGTCAATGCGCTTTAGGGCTTGAAACAACCGCTCCGACCGAGAGGATATCCCAAATGAAAAAACGCCTCCCGCTGTAGAATATAAGCTACAGCGGGAGGTGTCGTCATGTCCGTACATATACGGCGAGGAGGCGCTCCGGCAAAACCCGACCATGAAACGCTTTGGGCCGGTCAGAGGCCAACGCACGGATTTGGCAGACGTCAAAATATATGGCGCGCCATGCCCGAAATGCGCAAGGGTGCAGCTATCGGTCAGGCTGTCCCCGCTTCAAGGCTCCTTTGCGGAATATCCGGCGAAAGTTGCGAAACAATAATTAGCGACCATATTGGGCGTTTCCGGAGTGAAACGCTTTCGGAGGAAGGCCGATGAAGAAAACAAGGCTATGGGCTCGAACACTGCTGCTGATAACGGCGCTGGCCGCCGTATGCTTCTACCTGTCCAAGCTGGAAAAGCTGCAATTCAGCGACGGGCGGCCGCAGCGGGCCGGCAGGATAGATGACTCCGAGGTGCAGGAGGAGCAGCGACGAATAGAGGAGGCGGCGGCGGGCCTTGAGGAGAGGAGCGCCGTCGAAGCGCAGGGCGAAATATTCCGGGACAACGGCCGGTTGAATATCCTGCTTATCGGCACCGACGAGCACACGCCGGAGTTCAGCGCCGACGCGCGCGGCGATTGCTGTATGCTTCTGAGCCTCGGCAAGCGGGACGGCTCGATCAGGCTCGCGAGCTTTGAACGCGGGATGGGCGTGCCCTTGCCGGAGGGAGAGCACCGGGGCGAATATGACTGGCTGACGCACATGTTCGCCTATGGAGGCGCAGAGCTGATGATGCGGGAGATACGCGAGTGCTTCCGTGTGGACGTCGAGCGGTATGTGCGGGTGAATTTGAGCGCGTTCGAGCGCGGCATCGATACTATCGGCGGGCTCGAGCTGGAGCTGACGCAGGCGGAGGCGGAATATCTCAACAAGTACACGCGGCGGTCGTTATACGCGCCGGGCGTGAACCGTCTCGACGGCCTTGGCGCGCTGACCTATGTGCGCTGCCGCAGCATCGACAGCGACTGGCAGAGGATAGAGCGTCAGCGGCGGGTGCTACAGGCGGCGCTGGACGAAACCAAGGGGCTTGATGCAAAGGAGCTCAACAGGCTGCTGGACAGCGTGCTGCCGCTGGTGCAGACCAATCTGACGCGCTTGGAGATAACCGGTCTGCTGCTGCTCGCGCCGTCGTATCAGGGCAGAACCGCAGGACAGCTCACCGTGCCGGTGGAGGGGAGCTACGGGGTCATGACCGGGATGGGCGGACGCAGCATGTTTGCGGCGGATTTTGACGAGAACGCCCGCGCGCTCCGCCGGTTCCTGTATGAGTGACGCAAAAAAGCGCCGCACAGTCGGACTGCTGCGCGGCGTAGCCGTATATAATGCAAAAATGTTGACGAAAAGCGGGATTTTGCACGTTTTTATCGCCTTGCTCAATCACAGTGCCCGCAGGAAAAGCCTTGATATTCCTCAAGAAACCACTCGGCGGTCTTGCTCATCAGCACCGAGACGGTGTCCCCCTTGAAGGAAAAGACGGCGGTCATGTTGCCGAAATAGCGGTCGCAGAGATAGACGCGCAGGATGAGCTTGTGCGGCTCCACCCAACCGGCCGAGGCGAAGCAGCGATATTTCTCGCCGGGACAACTGCCGATCCGGTGGCCGTAATAGTTGGTTTGCGGGAATTTGCCCTCCACGTTGTGGCCAAAACCGAATGCGATGGAGCAGCGTCCCTGCGCATTAACGTAATCGAAGCGTCCGCCGTTCCCGTCGTAGCTGAGCGTCAGCTCGGAAATATTCATATCGTTTTTGTCCATGACGTACCTTTTTCCGCTCCATTGCCCGGAAAGAGCGGTTGAGGCGTCTCCCCACTGGGTGGCGAGGGTCAGCGAGGACAACCTGGCCTGAAGCCGGGAATAGTCCGTGCCGCCGTCGGGGAGCGGCTCGCCGAGCGCCGGCAGAAGCTCCTCATAAACCGCCGTGTCGATCTCATATTCATAGCCGTTGCCCTGATTGTCAGCGGTCGTGGCGACGATGAGATCCTGCTCCGGGAACACGAGAGCCGACTGGCTGCCCATTCCGGAGAGCTTGAAGCCGTTTTCGGCTATCATCCAGAACTGATAGCCATAGCCTGGGCGTTCACGGAAGGAGCGTCCCGCTCTCGATTCGTGAGAGATGTCGATTTGCTTGGAGGTCGCGGCGCGCATATATTTCTCGGAGATGAGACGCCGGCCGTTCCAATCTCCCATGCGCTGGCAGAGCAACGTTATCTTTGCGTAGTCGCGCGTCGAGATCAGCAGCCCGGAGCCGCCCCACGCTCCGCCGCCCGGATATTCGATGCAGTCGATGCCGGGCGAAATTCCGATGACGTCAAATTCCGGCGCAAGATATTCGTAGAACTCCTTACCGGTCAGACGCTTGACAAGCGCGCAGAGCACTGTCGTAGCCGCGGTGTCGTATTGGAAAATGCTTCCGGGCATGTGGTTTGCGCGGCTGTTGAAGAAGGTCCAGATCCAGTCGGCGTCGTGATTGTTGTAGGAGTTTTCGTTGTTCTGCGTCGCCATCATCAGCAGGTCGCGGATTGTCGCCGCCATCGTATACGGGCTGGGATTTTCGGGAAGCTTGTCGGGAAAATAGTCCGCAATTTTGTCGTCAAGACGGATAAGCCCATTGTCGTACAGCTTGCCTACAGCCAACGACGTGACGGATTTGCTGGAGGAATACATGCGGTGCGGCTCGCCCTCGCAAAACGGCGCCCAGTAGCCCTCGGCGACAATGCTGCCGCGACGCAGGATAATCAGGCTGTGCATACACAGCCGGGCGGCGTCGAGACGGTCGAGAAACCGCAATATCGCGTCGGATGGGATTCCCGCCTGCTCCGGCGTCAATGTCGGGAGCGGCTTGATATCTTTCATGTCGTGGCCTCCTTGTGATAATGTAAGCGCTTACCTCCGCGCTCAAGCATATACTATCACATTCCGCGAAAAAATGCAACGGCTATTTACAAAAATAACGGCCCGTCCCCGTAAAACGAGGCGGGCCGTCCGATTCGGCGCTAAATCATAAATCATTCGTAGAAATATCTGAACGCGAGATAGGTGTTATAGACGTCGGCCTTTGAGACGAGCTCAAACGGCGAGTGCATAGAGAGCACCGGCACTCCGACGTCAACGACGTCGATATCAAGCTTTGCAAGATACTTCGCGACGGTTCCTCCGCCGCCGATATCGACCTTGCCAAGCTCGCCGGTCTGCCAGACGATATTGTGGCGGTCGAGCAGGTCGCGGGTGAACGCCATAAATTCGGCGGACGCCTCGCTGGTGGAATATTTGCCGCCCGTTCCGGTATACTTGGTGACGACGACGCCGTAGCCGAGGCGGGAGGCGTTGCGGAACTCGCTGACGTCGGCAAAGGTGGGATCGTAGGCAGCGTTTACGTCGGCGGAGTAGCACTTGGATCTGGAGAGCACCAGCCAAAGCGGCACCTTGTACGGCTCGACGAGGGCGCTGACGACGTTCTTTAAAAAGTCCGAGTTCATGCCGGTGTTGCCGTCGCTGCCGGTCTCCTCGCGATCGGCGAAGATGGTGACGGCGGTGTATTCCGGAGCGGTCGCGTCGAGCGCCGCCATCAGCTCGGTATAGGCGCAGACGCGGTCGTCCTGTCCGTAGGAGCCGACCATGCTGCGGTCAAGTCCGACGTCACGCGCCTTTTCGGCGGGGACGAAGGTCAGCTCCGCGGAGAGGAAATCCTCCTCGGTAATCCCGTATCTCTCGAACAGCAGGTTGAGGATGTTCAGCTTGACCGCCTCCTCAAGGCTGTCGCCGCGGTAGCAGCGGCTGCCAAGGATTATGTTCAGCTCCTCGCCCTTGATGCCCTCGGCAAGCGGGCGCTTTTCCTGCTTCTCGGCGAGATGCGGGAGCAGATCGGTGACGCAAAATACCTGATCGTCGGGGTTTTCGCCAATGCAGACGTCTATGCGCTCGCCATTCCTTCTGACGATGCAGCCGTGCGCCGCAAGTGCGACTGTGGCCCACTGGTATTTCTTGATTCCGCCGTAGTACTGGCTCTTGAAGAAGGCGAGCTCCTTGTCCTCGTAGAGTGGGTTGGGCTTGAGGTCAAGGCGCGGGGAATCGACATGAGCCGCAGCGATTCGCAGACCGTCGGAGAACGGACGAGAGCCGATTGTGACGGCGACTATCGATTTGCCGCGGTTGTTATAATATACTCTGTCTCCGGGGAGATATTTTCTGCCGTATTCAAGCGGCTTGAAGCCGTTCGCCTCAAGTATGACCACCGCGCTGCTCACAGCCTCGCGCTCGGTCTTTGACGAGTTGAGGAAGCGCTTGTAGCCCTCGCAGAAGTCGTAGGCGGCATTGAGCTCCGCGTCGCTCATGCGAATGGTGGCGTTCTTTTTGTTGTAGAACAGCTTGTCTTTAAGCTGCTCCGCCGGAGACTTTTCTTCAGCCATTTTACTTTCCTCCATAATAGATGTTTTTATAGATATCCCGCGTCTTGATTACCTTGGCGACATACGCCGCGGTGTCATCGAACGGAATGTGCTTGACTATGCCGTCGGAGGCGCAGCTCTCGTCCGCGAGCCACTTTTTGGTCTGGCTGCGCCCGGCGTGATAGGCGCAGAGCGCGTTCTCGTCGTAGGTGAACTCCTCCTTGAACAGCCCCAGCAGATAGCAGCCGTATTCTATATTCAGCTCCGGGTCTCTTAGCATGTCGAAGGATAGCTCGCGCGTCTCCTTTCTCTTGAACATCGCCCAGTCAAAGGCGTCGGAGGTGATCTGCATCAGTCCGCGTGCGCCGACGGAAGATTCCGCGTCCGGGTCAAAGCCGCTCTCGCAGTAGATGACGGCATACACCAGCGCCTCGTCCAGGTTGTTTTCGGCGCTGTATTTTTCCACAAGCCCGTTGTAATGCTGTGGATAAAATCTGCGATAGAGCAGCCCTGCGCCGTATTTGAAGCCCCACATGAACAGCGCTATCATCCCAACGAGCAGCAGCATGCTGATTATGCGCGGGCCGGGCGCGCTGCGGTCAATCCTGAGCCTTGCTTTTGCCATAGACGTGCTCAGCTCTCCTTTTCAAATTTTTCGCGGATATATTCAAACACCTCTTTGACGCGCTCGTTAAGCTCGTCGAGGCTGCCGTTGTTGTATATGATATGGTCGGATTTCTCAGTGTAGAAGCTGTCCTCGTGCTGAGCGTTGACACGCTGGAGCGCCTCGCGGCTGCTAAGCCCGTCGCGCTTGATTATGCGTTCGAGACGGACGTCGCGGTCTGCGAGCACCGATACGAGAGTGTCGCAGCGGCGGTCGATCCCGCTCTCGAAGAGCGTCGGCGCGTCGAGCACGACGATGCAGCCCTCCTCCTTCATGCCAAGCTCTGCGATGCGCCTCTCGATACGCGCGGTGATATAGGGAAAGATGGTCTTGTTGAGGGTGACAAGGTTCTTCTGGTCGGAAAAAACGATCGAGGCAAGACGCTTGCGATTGAGCGTGCCGTTCTCGGTGAGTATCCCGCAGGAAAACTTCATCACAAGGTCGGCAAGGCAGTTTAAGTCGGTGTCTGTGACCTCGTGCGACACCTTGTCGGCATCGATGATGACGAAGCCCATCCGCTCGATTATTTCGCAGACGCTGCTTTTTCCCGCGCCTGTCTGTCCGGTCAGTCCTATCAGCTTTATCTTTTTCATCGGTTTCGTACTACCTCTGCATGTTTTTTATTTTTTTCATGGCTTGACAATATTGAAGCCTGCGGCGCGCAGCAGGCGGTTGTATACCGCAAGCCCGACGCCGTCGGAGGACGGCTTGCGCGCGTATGCGGTCTTTGCGCCGCGCTCGTCCAGCTCGCGCAGCGCGTTGAACAGCCGGTGGGCGTGTGCGCTCTCATCGGCGGCGCTGCCGCAACTGATATACGGCGTTTTGAGGCGTGGGATATCCTCGTCAAAGCACAGCGCGAACACTCCGTCGCCGCCGTGCGCGTTGACATATTCCGTATATCCGCCCTCGTCCGCGTCCACTATGACCACCGACGCCCTTGGCGCGTAATGCCTGTATTTCATGCCCGGACAGGCCGCTACGGCTCCTGGCGCGAGCTCGTTGAGCACCGCGTCGTCGATATCCACCCGTCCAAGCACCGCGCGAAGCTGTTCGACGGTTATCCCGCCCGGACGCAGCAGTCTCGGCACGTCTCCGGCAAGGGTGATAACGGTGGACTCCAGCCCCACGTCGCAATCGCCCGCGCAGACTATCGCATCGACACGGCCGGTGAGATCCTCGGCGCAGTGCCGCCAGCTTGTGGGGCTGGGCCTGCCGGAGAGGTTGGCGCTGGGCGCCGCAAGCGGAGTTCCGGCGGCTGCAATTATCGCGTGGGCGACGGGATGGGACGGAAAGCGCACCGCCACCGTCTCAAGTCCGGCTGTGACCTCATACGGCACCTCCGGCTGCTTTGGCAGTATCATCGTCAGCGGGCCGGGCCAAAAGGCGTCGGCAAGCTTTTTTGCGGACTCCGGGACGACCGATGCAACGCGTCCGAGCCAATCGAGCGCGGCGATGTGAAGGATGAGCGGATTGTCCTGCGGGCGGCCCTTTGCCTTGAATATTTTCGCGACGGCCTCCGGATCCATGCCGTCGGCGGCAAGCCCGTAGACCGTCTCGGTGGGTATCGCAACGATGCCGCCGCCCTGCAATATCCCGGCGGCGTCGAATATCCCCGGCGAAGTCGGAGAATCGACGCGCAGCAGCAGCGTTTCAGGCATTTTCGTCACTTCCCCTCAGCTTTTCCGCCTGCTCGTGGGCGCGCAGCGCGTCCACAAGCTCGTCAAGCGCGCCGTTCATGATGGCGTCGAGCTTGTAGAGCGTCAGGCCGATGCGGTGATCGGTGACGCGGCTCTGCGGAAAGTTATAGGTACGTATACGCTCGCTGCGGTCGCCTGTGCCAACCTGCGCGCGGCGCTCGCTCGCAATCTTGTCGCTCTGCTCCTGCTGCATCCGCTCGTAGAGCCTGGAGCGCAGCACGCGCATGGCCTTGTCCTTGTTCTTGTACTGGCTGCGCTCGTCCTGGCACTCGACGACGATGCCTGTGGGCAGATGGGTTATGCGGATGGCGGATTCGGTCTTGTTGACATGCTGTCCGCCCGCTCCACCGGAGCGATAGGTGTCGATTTGCAGGTCGGTCGGAAGTATCTCCAGCTCGACCTCCTCCACCTCCGGCAGCACCGCAACGGTGACTGTGGAGGTGTGGATGCGCCCGGAGGCCTCGGTGTCCGGCACGCGCTGCACGCGGTGAACTCCGCTCTCGTATTTCAGCTTGGAATAGGCGCCGTCGCCCTCGATGAGGAAGGAGACCTCCTTAAAGCCGCCAAGCTCGGTCTCGTTCGCATTCATCAGCTCGGTGTGCCATCCCTTGCTTTCGGCGTACATGCTGTACATGCGGTAGAGCGAGCCTGCAAACAGCGCCGCCTCCTCGCCGCCCGCGCCGCCGCGTATCTCCACGACGACGTTCTTATCATCGTTCGGGTCGCGCGGGAGCAGCAGCAGCTTTAGCTGCTCCGCCACACTGTCCATCTCGGCGCGGCTCTCGGAGTATTGCTCCTGAACCATCTCCTTGAAGTCGGGATCAAGCCCGCCCTCGTCGAGCAGCCGTCTGGCCTCGTCAAATTCGCCCTGTGCTGTCCTGTATTGCCTGTAGGTCTCGACGATGGGCTCGAGACTCTTGTATTCCTTCATCAGCCTGCGGTAGCCTTCGATGTCGGACGCAACGTCCGGCTCCATCAGCCGCTCGCTTATCTGCGCCAGCCGCAGCTGCGCCTCGTCAAGCTTTTCAAACATTTATGCAGTTTATTCCCCTTTGCCGTCGTCATTCTTGCTTATGCTTTTTATATTCTTCTCCGCCTTGACGCGCGGAACCATCACCTCGTGTCCGCATTTAAGGCACTTTATGCGAAAATCCATCCCCGAGCGCAGCACTAAAAAGCGGTTGCCGCCGCAGGGATGCGGCTTTTTCATCGTCAGCACGTCTCCGACACGCACGTCCATATGATAACCCCCGGCGTCAGTATTTCAGATAGTTCACGTTGTCCATATCAAGGCTCTTTGGCGGCTGGATGTCGATGTCGCCGTTCACACTCAGATAGTCTATGGCGATGTGCTTCTGCTTGATGGCGCCGCCGCCGGAATATTCCTCGACAATCTCAAGCCGGCGTATCGCCAGCTCGTCCCCGGCGTAGCCCGTTATCTCGCAGAGCATGTCCGTCTCGCGGTGCCTGCCCTGTATCTTGAGGATGTATTCCCCGCCGTCGCGGTAAAGCCCGTTGAAGGTTATGTTGTAGTTGGAGAATATCTCCGACGGTATGCCGAGAAAATCCGGCGTCAGATAGTAGGCGTGACGGTTTGTGCTGTCCACAAACCAGTTGCCGTCGTATTGGTAGTAGTAGTTCTGGCCGTCGTAGTATTCGTATTCCGGATATGAGAAGAACACGGCGGGGACGTACTCACGGTAGAGCAGCCTGGCTGTGTCGCCGTCACGGCTGTATCTGACGTTGCACACCGTCGCAGACAGGCGGCTGTACAGATCCTTTCCGTAGGATACCCGCTTTTCTATCTCCGCGCTCTCTATGCCGTAGATAAAGCGGTAGTAGACGTCAAGCGCATCCACGTTATCGACGTATTTTTCAAACATCGCCGTGGTTTTGACCGCGCCGTAGACCCGAGGACGGCGGCAGCCGGAGAAAAAGGCAAGCGTCACCGCAGCGGCTGCTGCGACGGCGGCGCTTTTGATGAGAGTGCGTAATGATGTGGACATTTTGCGGCTCCTCACTTGATTATGTAAAAAAGCAGATACATCAGTCCATAGATGACGGGCTGATGGAGCATATATATCACAAGCGTGTTCTGGCCGATTACGGCGAGAGGCTTACAATGCAGCTTATAGAAGAATTTGGGACAACGGCGCTGCTTGAGATAGACGCCGATATATGACCCGGCGATGAATACGAACAGCCATGGAATGAGCGGGAAGTAATCGCCTGAGAAGAACGTTGGCGAGGGAAAACCGAGAAGGAACAGAAAATTCGTGGAATACAGCGCATCCGGCAGCCGCCATTCCAGCAGATACGGCACGCCGAAAAAGCCGTACTGGACACGGCAGGTGAGCACCGCGAGCAGCCCGAAGACAACCATCCCGGCGGCGGGCTTCAGCCTGTCAAGCGCCGGACGCAGCAGCGCGAAGAGCATCATCGCAATTCCCAGCATATGCAGGATGCCGAAAACCACAACCGACTCCGGCATTACGAGCCATGTCGCGAGCGTTATCACGAGGCCGCAGCCAAAGCAGACGGCTCCGCGCCTGAGATTGCTGTGCGTCAGCCTGCACGCCGCGCCGGATATCAGCACGAACAGCGAGGCAAATATCACGTGCAGAACATATACGACTATCGAATCCACCGGCAAATCGACGCCGAACATGTATTTGGCATCGTAGGCGGCGTGGTGCAGTATCATCAGAAGAATCGAGAGCCCGCGCAGCTCGTCGAGCAGCCAGATGCGTCCCTCGGTTTGCCGAAACTTGAATATTTTGCGGATAAACGGCGTTTTTGAGCTTTCGCTCATTGCTCAGGCCCCCCATGAATAATCGTCCGTAATGATATATATGCGGCGGCGAAGCGTTTCAGCTCACGGAGGAGCTTTCCTCGCTCTGTTCGCCCTCCGGCCGGCTCGCCTCCGATTGGGCGGAGCCGCCCTGCGAGAGCCTGATGGTGACAATGAAGCCGCCCGCATTGTTGCCGGAGACGAGGTATTCGCCGGAGTTGGGCACCGGAACTGAGGTCGTAGAGCCGTCGGAGCTTGCGGCCACGTAGTATATCTCATACTGCGCGCCGTCCGCGTCGGTGGCGTTCAGGTGGCTGACGCCGAACTGGAAGCCCTCGAGATACTGCATATATTCCTCAAGGCAGTAGCCGCGCTCGGTCATGACGGACGCGTGCGGCACACCGACATAGCGGAAATGCCACGGCTCGTCCGAGATTCCGGTTATACCGGACTTTTCGTCGGCATAGCGCTGGATAAAGCCGTATTTTGCGGCGTTGGAATAGATCCATGTGTAGTCGCCCTCATTAGTCAGGTTGAGGGAGCCCTTCTGTGTGTAGATGTTCAGATCGATTGCGTAGCCGGAGTGGTGCTCGCTGTGTCCGGGCTTGGCGGTGAGCTTCGCGGTTTCCTCCTCGCCCCACTGCTTCACGCGGGCGTTGTAGAGGCTCTCCTGATCCTCATAGCTGCGCACGCCGCTGATGACCTGAATGTTTTTGCGCCCGGTCTCGGCGTTGAAGTCCAGCATCATGGCGTTGAGTGCGTCGAGCGTCGTGCGGTTCAGCGAGGTTATCGCATCCTTGACGACGTAGGCCTTGTTTTTGTTGCCGTATATCGGTACGGACTCGTCCGCAGCGTCGAAGCGGTAGCCGTGCTCGCCGTTTATCAGGATGAGCTCGCCGCGGGTCAGCGCGCCTCCGTCAAGCTCGATTATCGTATATTTCGAGGTGTCTATCGCGTTCTCGTCGATGCCGGAGGATTCCTGAAGGTCGCCCTCGCCGCTGGCGTAGGAGCTTTGCTCCTCTGCCTGAGAGGACGACGAGGACTGCTCCGAGCTGCGCTTCAGCGCGGGATCGGACAATGAAAACAGGCGGACGATCCAGATCGAGACAAGGCTCATGACCGTTAGCGCCACGACGAGCAGCGATGTGGTGAGCGTCTGTTTGAGATCGATTTTATACCCTCCGCGTTTTTTCATAGCAGCTTCAACCTCCATACAATATAGTATATCCCGCCGACTGGCGCCTGCGCTTTTCGTAAACCTGCAAAACCCCATTATTATACTTTATTATACCTCATTCCGCGTCCAAGGTCAAGGCGGATAATGTGAAGCGGCGCAAATGTAAGAAATTTGACGCATGAGGTGCAGTTTATCGGAAATTGTGGAATTAAATGGTATAATTCCATAAATATTTTGGCGTGTTTTAAAATATATCGTCGGATATACTTGTTAAACCGGCGTCGAATATGCTATAATTTATAGCGTGGGGGTCTGGTGACAAGGCTGCCAATATTTGACGGCTGAGGTGTGTTTGAGTTATGACGGATTTTATCATGCTTGCGGCGCTGCTTGTGGTGACGGCAATAGCTTTCGTCGCGCCCGCAATATACCTTGTGACGGTGATGGTACGCTCAGGCTGGCGGCTGAGCCTTTTGGGACTGCTGACACTCGCGCTCACATACATCACGCTGCGCTATCTGCTGCTCACGCCGATGCTGCTCGGAGGCATCTCGCAGATGGAGCACCTTGGCGAAAAGCTGCTGAGGGTGACGCTGCTGTCCGTGGCGGCGGGAGCTGTCTGCGGCGCGGTCAAGCTTCCGGCGGTGCTGCTGAACCGCAAAAAGCCGATTCCCTATGCGGACGCAGCAGCGATAGCGCGGATAACGACGTCCGGGCTGGCGCTGGCGTTCGGCGGGATATACATACTGTGGATATTCCTCCTGCGGCTCGGCAGCATATTCGATATCGGCAAAAGCGCACAGCGTCTGTCGGAGCTGCCGGAGCGCGCGAAGCTCTTCTGGGCGATGACACGGGGCGGCGACGAGCTGACGGTGCTGCCCTTTTCTTCGGAAACGGGTGAAGGGGTCGAGACCCTTCGGGGGATCCTCGAAGAGCTTTCGGAGCCGGAGGACGACGAAGATCCTGCGTAAACATTGAGTGAAAGGCGTGAAACAGATTTGAAACGGCAAATTCAAGAAGAAAACGGGGAACTGATCTTAGGAGGCGTAGGCGTGAAAACGCTGGCGGCTCAGTACGGCACGCCGCTGTACGTCATGGACGAAAACGTGATCCGCAGCAATATGCGGGCGTTTAAATCCTCCATGGATCAGTATTACGG